>DATABL010000090.1:0-11827 GCA_036259595.1 Actinophytocola sp. | reverse complement strand
TTCTGAATCGTCGTGAGCAGGGGCGTGAGGACATCTTTGTCACCACCGACGAATCGCTTTGTTGTTGGTGACAACAAAGATGCCATGGTCTAGACCTTGCTCACAAGACCTGGCCCGGAAATTTCGAAACCGGTTCCGGTCCCGGTTCCGGCCAGCCGGCTACGCGATGCCCGCCGGCCGCATCGCCAGCCTGGCCAGCAGGTCCCGGCCCTGTTCGGCGTGCCGCGGCTTGCAGAGCACGTCGTAGCGGCGGGCGACGAGCTGGCTGTGCGAGACGAAGTCGCGCTGCCCGCGGGTGGCGCCGTAGCGCATCGCCGCCGACGCGACCCCGAAGACCACACCCGAGCCGAGACCGATCAGGATCGGCGCGAAACCGGCACCGGGGGTGAACAGGCTCAGCAGCAGACCGACGAACAGGCCGAGCCAGGCACCGGACGCGGCGCCACCGCCGAGCACCCGGCCCCAGGTCAACCGGGCCGCGACCCGCTCGACGACCATCGGCTCCACCCCGACGATCGTCACCTCCTGCACCGGGAAGTTCTCGTCGGCCAGGTGGTCGACGGCTCGCTGTGCTTCGGAGTAGGTGTCGTAGGAACCGATCGGCCAGCCATCCGGCAAGGTCGGCAGGTTGCCCGTCGACGGCGTCGGCGTGAATGCTGTCGTCATGTCGGATTCACCTCCTATACAGGAAAGTCCTACCCGACACAACGAGCCGGTAACCGCCCTTGTGCCCGATTCGCCGAGTTCACAGGCACTTCTCAGCTAGGTGGTGGCGCGCGTCACCGGGCGGTCTCGGGCGGGGCCTGCACGTGTCCCTCGTAGCGCTCGCTGTTCTTGCTCAGGTACCGCGCGATGAACTCGCACACCGGCACGATCACCTTCTCCCGCGCCACCGCGTCGTCCAGCGCGCCGCCCGCCAGGACCTTGCCGAGGCCCTGACCGGAGAACTCGCCGTCGACCTCGCTGTGGGTGAAGACGATGCGGTTGCCGCTGTCGTGGTACTGGGCGAAACCGGCGATCCGGTCACCGACGTAGAGCTCGTACCGGTACTTCTCCGCGTTGTGCTCGACCCTCGCCTCGGGCATGCGCACCTCTTCTCATCGGCTGCCCGCCGATCGTCCCAGAGTTCCGGCCGACACGCGCAACCACCACAGGCCGAGCAGCGGGAGCACGGCCGGGACGAACCCGTAGCCGCGGCCGTAGTCCGACCACACGGTGGCCTCCGGGAACGCCGCCGGGTCGACGAGGCTGAGCGTGCCGACGACCAGGACGCCGACCAGCTCGACCACGATGGACACCGTGGCCACCGTCCGGGAGGCCCGGTCGCCGCGTACCAGGCAGGCGGTCGCCAGCACGTAGACCACCGCGGCGAACGCGGACAGCAGGTAGGGCAGCGGCGCCTCGTCGAAGCGGGTGCCGAGCTGCACGGCCGAGCGCGCGGTCGCGGCCAGCGCGAACACCGCGTAGACGGCGATCAGCAGCCGGCCGGGGCCGGAGCGGGTGCGGGTCGCCAGGTCAGACATGCGCCTCCCAGACCTGGCGCAGCCGCAGGATCATCACCGGCACGGTGAGGCAGCCGATCACCAGCACGCCGGGACCCCAGCGGGTCCGTTCGGTCAGCCCCCAGAACGCCGCGAGCGGGACGATCACCACCGGGCCGATCAGGTAGCCGACGAACGAGAGCGCGTCGAGCCGGCGCTCGGTGGCGATCATCGCCACGATCCCGCCGACCGCCTGGGCCAGCAGGCCGAGCTCCAGCAGCGCCACCACGCCGAGCGCCCCGAGCCCGTGCCACCGGTCGGGCCGCACCGGCTGCCCGGCGACCACCAGCACGAGCGCCCACAGCGCCGCACCCAGCGCGAGGACGGTGAGCGTGGTGGCCAGTACCTCGTTCATCGAGGACGATCCTAGGAGTCGCCCTTCCCCGTCCACCCGGAGGTCTCGATGGCCGCCAGGCCCCGGCGCACGATCGACTGGGACAGCGCCGCGGCCAGGTCGGCGTCGTGGTCGTCGTAGGCGCGCAGCAGCCGCTCGTGGTCGGCGGCCGAGGCGTTCAGCCGGCCGGGCAGCGACAGGCTCAGGTGGCGCAGTTGCAGCGTTCGCACGCCGACGCTGTCCAGCACGCGGCGGACCGTGCGGTTGCCCGAGATGGACGCCTCGTTGTTCCGGAATCCGACGCTGTGCCAGAAGTACCGGTCGACCTCGCCCGCCGTGGCCGCCTCTTCGAGCCGCCGCTGGATCTCCCACAGCGTCCCGAGATCGGATTCCGTCGCATTCTCCACAATGCGACGGCTCACCAATGCGTACAGCGTCGCGCGGAGCTCGTAGATCTCCCGCACCTCGTCCAACAGCAGCCGCCGAACTCGCGGTCTGCGGTGCGCGTTGATCTCCACCAACCCCTCGCGTTCCAGCGTCAGCAACGCCTCCCGAACGGGGGTCCGGCTGCTCTGGAACATCCGGGCCAGCTCGACGGAGTTCAGGTCGTCGCCGGGGCGAAGTCTGGCCTCCACAATGGCCGTGCCGACCGAGACGAGGATCTGGTCGACCACGCTGTCCGCGTTCTCCGAACGCCCCAGCACGCGCAGAATCTCGAGGTGGCCGGCGGACGGCTCGGTACCGAGCGGACGGACAGCCGCTTTTCCGTCGGATCTGACGCCCATGGGGGCAGATAATAGCGGTGGTAATCCTCCGGCGTCAGCGGATCGGGATTTGTCACGGATTTGTCGACAACCAGCGCACGCCGTAGGCCAGGCCGGGGGTGAGGTGGGTGAACCGCGCACGGACCTCGCCGCTCGGGTCGAGCTCGATCGGGTCGGCGGCGCAGTTCGGGTCGACGACGTCGCGCTGGAAGACGGCGGTGAGCCGTTCCAGCCGGGCCGGTGGCCGGTCCTCGGGGAAGCGGACCCGCACCTCGCACAGATCGCAGCGGTGCCGGGGCACGCACACGAAGTGCCGCTCGATCGCCCGGTCCGCGCCCGGTCGCACGCGCAGCGCGAACTCGTGCTCCGCGCCGAGTGCCAGCGGCTCCGGCAGCACCAGCCGGTAGCCGATGCGATCGGTGGACTCCATCCGGCGCTGCCGAAGCCGGCCGCCGTAGAGCACGTCGAGGCCGACGCGGTCGACTATGCCGGTGGTGCCGGTGACGGTCAGCGCGAGGTCCAGCTCGGTCAGTCCGTCCTCGTCGGCCACGATGCGGCGCAGCTCCAGCACGTCCGGGGCGGCCTGGTCCAGCACCAGCGCCTGGCGGATCTCGGCGTTGTGCCAGCGGCCGCCGCCGGCCGGCTCGCCGGGTGCGAGGCGGTGCGCCGCCAGTTCGGCGAGCGCGACGATGGCCTCGTCGATTCGCCGCCGGACCGTGCGATTGTTGCGTTCCAGCGCGTTTTCGGCCCACACGAGACGGTCCTTGTAGAACTGCGTGTGCAGCCCGTCGTCGAGCGCGAAAGCGGCGGTCACGCCGATCCGCAGGTCGGGGGACAGCCGGGAGGAAAGGTCCCGCAGCCGCGCGGTCACCTTCTGCCGCACCGCCGCCGGATCGTCATTCTCGGTAATCGAGCAGATGGCACGGACAGCCGGCCCGATCCGGTCGGCGATATAGGGCGCCTGAATCCCGCGTCCCCTGCGCAGGACTTTCAGCTCGGCGACCAGGTCGGCGACGCTGAAGGTCATTGCCCGATCCTGTGAGTCCGTGCGCGGGCTGTCCATCCGCCGCCCGGGTGAACGGCTGCTTTCCCACCGTGCCCGGGTCGGTGGTCCACGCGTTTCCGGATTCGGTGGGAAACAGGAAACCCGTTGTCGCCGCGCCGGGCCCGCCGGACGATGGATATAACCGAACAACGGCTCGACGGAAATCGGGCCCCGCGAAAGGGAATCGCCATGACGGTCCTGGTCTCGTTCTCGACAGTTCTTCGGTTCGCCCTCTGGCTCGTCGTCGCCGGGATCGTCGCCGGCGCGCTGCTGCTCGGTCAGCCCACCGACGCGCCGGCCGGTTCCGGTGAGGGGCGGCGCTCCATGCAGACGCACGTACCCGGTGAGTGACCGGTCGGCGAGCGCCGCCGGCGCCGCCGCTGCCGATACACTGGTGGCCGGAACCGCAGGTCGGAGACGGCAGGAGTGTTGTGAGCGCGGACCTGGAGCTCGCGGCCGACCGGGGGCTGCTCGGTCGGACCAGTACGGTGGAACGGCTGGCCGACGTCCTGCGCACCCGGATCACCGAGGGGCACTTCGGCCCGGGGGACCGGCTGGCCGAGGAGTCGATCGGCGGCGCGCTCAAGGTCTCCCGCAACACCGTGCGCGAGGCGTTCCGGCTGCTGACCCACGAGCGGCTGCTGGTCCACGAGCTCAACCGCGGCGTGTTCGTCCGCCAGCTCACCCTCGACGATCTGGTCGACCTCTACCGCCTGCGCACGCTGCTCGAGTGCGGCGTGGTCCGCGAGCTGTCCACGCCCCCGGACGTCTCGGCGATGGCGGCGGCCGTCGCCCAGGGCGAGGAGGCGGTGCGCGGGCAGGACTGGCGCGGCCTCGGCACCGCGAACATGCTGTTCCACCAGGGCATCACCGCGCTCGCCGGCAGCCCGCGGATGAACGACCTGATGCGCGGTGTGCTGGCCGAGCTGCGCCTGCACTTCCACACCGTGAACGACCCGCAGGGCCTGCACGAGCCGTACCTGGAGCGCAACCGCGAGATCCTGTCGGTCATCGGGACCGGCGACGGCCCCGCCGCGGAACGCCTGCTGCGCACCTATCTCCAGGACTCCGAGCACCAGCTCGTCGCGGTCTACCAGGCCGCCGCGCGCTGATCGAGCCGGAACCCGATCGCCTGGCCGGGACGGGCCTGGGCGAGTATCCCGAGGTCCCGCGTGCGCACCACGCCGATCACCGGGTAGCCGCCGGTGACCGGGTGGTCGGCGAGGAACAGCACCGGCTGCCCGGACGGCGGCACCTGGATCGCGCCCGCCACCATGCCCTCGCTCGGCAGCTCGCCGGCGTCGTCACCGTCGCGGGCTCGGGGCAGGGCGGGGCCGGCCAGCCGGATGCCGACGCGGTTGCTGTCCGCGGTGACCACGTACCTGCCACGTTGGAGCGTCTCCAGCGCACCCGCGGCGAACCAGTCGGTTCGGGGGCCGGGGACCACCCGCACCACCAGGTCGCCGGGTTCCAGCGCCGGCACCGGGGCCACCTCGACGGCCGGCGGAGGCCCACTGTGGTCGGTGCCGATCGGGAGCACGGCACCGGGTTCCAGCACGGGCGGGCCGAGGCCGGACAGCACGTCGGTGGCGCGCGACCCCAGCACCGGCGCGACCGCGAGGCCGCCGCGGACGGCGACGTAGGTGCGCAGGCCGACCTCGGGTGTGCCGATCGTCAGGCGACCCCCGGCGGGCACGGTGAACGGCGCGTTCGGCGCCTCCGTGCGGTCGTCGCGGGTGATCGGACAGGGCGCGCCGGTCACCGCGACGAGCGTGGGGGCGTGGAACGTCAGGATCGCGCCGCCGAGGGTCAGCTCCAGGACGGCGGCGTGCTCGGCGTTGCCCACCAGCCGGTTCGCGAGCGCGGCCGACGCCGCGTCGGCCGCGCCGGACCCGCCGACGCCCATCGAGCCGTAGCCGGGACGGCCGCGGTCCTGCACGGTGGCCAGTGGTCCACAACGGACCACCTCCACCCCGCCCGACGGCGACGGAGACTCCACCGTGGACTCGGGGGCCGGGTCCAGGGCGTCCACCGGGACGAACCGCACCCGGCCGCCGGGGCGCAGCAGCGCCGGCGGCGTGCGGGCGGTGTCCCACAGCGGCACGCTCGTACGGCCGAGCAGGTGCCACCCGCCCGGCGAGGAACGCGGGTACACACCGGTGAACTCCCCGGCCACGCCGACCGAGCCCGCCGGCACCCGCACCCGCGGCGTGCCCCGCCTCGGCAGCCGCAGTCGGTCGTCGAGGCCGGTCAGGTAGCCGAAGCCGGGCGCGAACCCGGAGAACGCGACCACGTACTCCGGCGCGGCGTGCGCCTCGACCACCCCGGCCACCCCGAGCCCGGTGCGCGCGGCCACCTCCTCGAGGTCCTCGCCGTCGTACCGGACCGGCACCTCGACCAGCTCACCCGCCGTCGACACGCGCGACACCGGCTCGACCGACGCGAGCCGCCGCGCCAGCTCCGCACCAGAAACGGCGGACGGGTCGAACCGGACCAGCAGCGTGCGCGCCGCCGGCACGAGGTCGGTGACCCCGGCCGGCGGCGAGTCCGCCAGCGCCGCGTAGAGACCGAGCGCCGAGTCGGTGTCGACCAGCAAGCCCGCGTCCCCGCACGGCAGCACCCTCACACGAAACTCCGCAGCGTCACCCCGGCCCCGGTCAGCGCGGCGCGCGCCGCCCGGGCCAGGTCGAGCGCGCCCGGCGTGTCACCGTGCACGCACACCGACCGCGCGTCCACGGCGAGCACGGTGCCGTCGACCGCGACGATCTCGCCCGCCTCGGCCAGCCGCACGCACCGCTGCGCGACCGCCGCCGGGTCCGTCAGCAGCGCGTCCGGCGACCGGCGAGACACCAGGTGACCGTCCGATGTGTACCCGCGGTCCAGGAACGCCTCGTGCACCACGGGAAGCCCGGCCTCCTCGGCGAGCGCGAGCCAGCGCGACCCCGGCATCCCGAGCACCGGCAGCGTCGCGTCGAACTGGCGGACCGCCTCGACCACCGCGGCCGCCTGGCCCTCGTCCCGCCCGATCGCCCCGTACAGCGCGCCGTGCGGCTTGACGTAGCCGACCCACCCGCCGGCCGCCGCCGCGAACGCGTGCAGCGCGCCCAACTGGTACAGCACGTCGTCGGTCAGCTCCGCCGGCGGCACGTCGACGAACCGCCGCCCGAACCCCGCGAGGTCCCGGTAGCCGACGTGCGCGCCGATCGCCACCCCGTGCCGCACCGCCGTCTCACACGCCCGGCGCATGGTGCCGGGGTCGCCGGCGTGGAAGCCGCAGGCGATGTTCGCGCTCGACACCACGGTCAGCAGCGCGTCGTCGTCGGCGATCCGCCAGGGCCCGAAGCCCTCCGCCACGTCGCAGTTCAGATCGAGTTCGGTCATGTCGCCACCTCCCGCATCGCCGCCTCCTCGTCGGACTCCACCACCGGGTCGCGGGCGAGCCACAGCCCGACGCCGGTCAGCACCGCGCTGAACACCACGTAGACCCCCAGGATCCACCAGCTGCCGAACGCGGCGAGCAGTGCGGTCAGGATCAGCGGTGCCGGCGCGCCGCCGATCACCCCGGCCAGCGTGTAGGCCAGCGACGAGCCGGTGTAGCGCAGCCGCGGCGAGAACTGCTCGGTGAGCAGCGCCGCCTGCGGGCCGTACAGCAGCGCGTGGATCGCCAGCGCCACCACGGTGCCGAGCACCAGCAGGCCGAACGAGCCGTCGCCGAGCATCGGGAAGAACACGAACGGCCACACCGCCGCCGCGATCGTGCCGTACAGCGACAGCCGGCGCCGGTTCATCCGGTCGGACAGCGCGCCGAACGCCGGCATCAGCACCAGCTGGCAGGCCGAGCCGATCATCACCGCCGTGGAGCCCTCGCTGCGCGACATGTCCAGCTCCTGGGTGATGTAGGTGAGCGTGAACACGGTGAACAGCGAGTACAGCACGTCCGGGCAGACCCGGACCAGGATCCCGGCGGCCAGCGCCCGGCGCTCCGTGGCGAACACCTCGGACACCGGCGCGCTGGGCCGCTCGCCCCGTTCGGCGAGCTGCTGGAACACCGGCGTCTCCGCCAGCCGCAGCCGGATCCACAGTCCGAACAGGACCAGCACGGCCGACAGCAGGAACGCGACCCGCCAGCCCCAGGAGGTGAACGCGGCGTCGGACATCGTCGCGGACAGCAGCGCCAGCACACCGTTCGCGAGCAGCGTGCCGGCCGGCGGACCGATCTGCGCGGCCGACGCCCAGAACCCGCGCCGCCGCGGGTCGCCGTACTCGCTGGACAGCAGCACCGCGCCGCCCCACTCGCCGCCGACCGCGATGCCCTGGGCGAACCGCAGCAGCACCAGCAGCACCGCGGCCAGTCCGCCGATCGCCGCGTGCGTGGGCAGGAGTCCGATGAGGAACGTCGCGACCCCGGCCAGCAGCAGCGTGTGGACGAGGATCTTCTTGCGCCCCAACACGTCGCCGAGCCGGCCGAACACGAACCCGCCGAGTGGGCGGGCGAGGTAGCCGACCGCGTAGGTGGAGAACGCGGCCATCGTGCCGACGAGGTCGTCGCCGGAGGGGAAGAACAGTTCGCCGAACACCGTCGCGGCGGCGACCGAGTAGGCGGCGAAGTCGTAGTACTCGAGCGCGGTTCCGGACAGGCTCGCGACGTAGGCACGGCGTAACGCCCTGGGTTCCACGGCGTGTTGAGCGGAGGTCATGGGTGATCACGTCCCATCTCTCGCCGGTTGTGGGTAGTCGCTCACGCTACGTGTCGTAGAACAATCCTGCAATACCACATTCTGCGGCAACTTCGTGAATCGGTACCGCCGGCCGGTCTATTGACGTGAGGAAGTACCGACCCCACACTGCGAGTAATCGTTTACTCACGCGTCCGGACCGGAAGGTGGCCTCGATGCGGAGCACCCGGCGATCCCTGCTCGCCGTCCTTTCCTCACTCGCACTCGCGGTGGTCGGGCTGGTCACCGCACCCCCCGCGGTGGCCGCCGATCCCGGTGTCGCCGCCGCCAACGGTCCCGTCGGCTGGGACACCTACCGCCGGCTGGACCTGTTGCCGGACCTGGCGTCCGGCTCGCAGACCAAGCAGTTCTCCAGCTTCGCCCGCAACGGCAGCAACGACGACGGCTTCGTCGGCCGCTACTCCTGCCTGCGCACGAACGGCCCCGGCTGCGTGCTGGCCGAGGACCGCGGGCCGGGCGAGGTCCAGTCGATCTGGTTCACCCGCGACAGCGGCGACGTCAGCGCCACCGGCAACATCCGGATCGTGCTCGACGGCGTGACCGTGCTCGACGCGAACCTGCAACGCGTCGTCGACGGCGACCTCGGCGCGCCGTTCGTCTGGCCGCTGGTGACCAACGCCGACCAGACCTCCGGCGGCGTCACGATCAAGGTGCCGATGCCGTACCGGGAGTCGATGCGGGTCACCACCACGAACAACCCGCTCTTCTACCACGTCGGCTACCGTGAGTTCGCCAGCGCGGACGGGGTCGCCCGGTTCGACCCGTCCGATCCCGCCACCGACGTGGTCAACACCCTGCGCCAGGCCGGCCGGGTCGACCCGAAGCCCGCGCAACCCGGCGCCAGGACCGAGACCGCGACCGTCTCGCCCGGCCCCGGTGCGACCGCGACGCTCGCGACCCTCGCCGGCCCGGCCGCGATCACCGGCCTGCGCCTGCGCGTTCCGGACGCCGCCGCCACCGAGGGGAACCTCGCCGGGCTGCGGCTGCGGATGACGTTCGACGGCCGGACCACAGTGGACTCCCCGGTGGGCGAGTTCTTCGGCGCCGGCCTGGGGGAGCGGGACGTGCGCGCGCTGATGTTCGGCATGGACGCCCGCCCGGGCGGTTGGTACGGCGCGTGGTGGATGATGCCGTACGCGTCCAGCGCGGACGTGCGGCTGGTGAACACCACCGGCGGCCGGATCTCCGGGATCCAGGCGGAGATCACGCACGCGCCGAACGCGCGGTGGGCCACCGAACTCGGCCACGACGGCGGCTCCGGCCACTTCACCACCCAGTCCCGCCGGGGTGACACCACGCAGGCGCGGGACTGGATCGTGGTCGACCAGCCGGGCCGTGGGCGGTTCCTCGGCGTCACCCAGGTCGTGCGGAACTCCGTCGCCGGCGGGAACGAGCGCGGCTACCTGGAGGGCGACGAGCGGATCCACGTCGACGGCTCCCGCAGCCCGCAGTTCCACGGCACCGGCACCGAGGACTACTACGAGTCCGGCTGGTACTTCAACCGCGGCGAGTACTCCGGCGTGTTCACCGGCAACACCGGGCACCAGGTGCGCACCGGCGGGTGCGCGGTCGAGTGCGACTCGATGTACCGGCTGCAGATCGGCGACGCGGTGTCCTACACGGCGGGGCTGCGGTTCGGCATCGAGCACGGGCCGCAGAACGACATGCCGGTGACCGAGAGCAGCACCGCGTTCCTCTACACCCGCCCGAGCGTGGCGAGCCGGACGACCGACACGATCGTCGTCGGCGACGCCGGCAGCCGCGCGGCGCACGGCTACACCGAGGCCGGCGCGGCGAACCAGTACGGGCTCACCGCGGTGTACGAGGGCGACGACGACCACGACGCGGTGACCGCGCAGGTCCGGTCGACCGGCGGCGCGGTCAGCTTCCGGCTCGCCGTCGACCCGGGCAACCAGGGCGTCCGGCTGCGCCGCACGAGCGACCAGCACACCGCCTACCAGTCCGCCGCGGTCACCGTGGACGGTCGTCCGGCCGGCACCTGGGCCCAGGCGCTGGGCAACACCTTCCAGCGCTGGCTCGACGACGACTTCACGCTGCCGGCGTCACTGACCGCCGGGAAGTCCTCGATCACCGTACGGCTCGTGCCGGACGGTCCACAGTGGACGGCTTCGCGGTACGAGGCGCTGAACCTGGTGGCGCCGTTCACCGACTCGACCGCGCCGAGCGGCGTCGGCGGGCTGGCGGTCGGCCAGGGCCGCACGCACGCGGTCCCGCTGACCTGGACCCCGGCGTCCGACGACGTGGGCGTCGCCGGCTACCGGGTGTACGCCTCCACCTCGCCCGGCTCGATGGGCAGCCTGGTCGGCACCACGACCTCGCCGGCGTTCCGGCACGGGCCGCTGCCGGCGGGCGCGCAGCGGTACTACCGGGTCGTCGCCGTGGACCGGGCGGGCAACACCGGCCCGGCGTCCGGGTCGGTGGGCGCGCGCGTGGAGGCGCGGAACACCAGCGACGTCGACGGCGACGGCCGGGACGACGCGGTGGTGTTCACCCAGGGCACGGCGGCCGACGTGCTCACCGCGCGGTCGACCGGCTCGGCGTTCGGCGCCCCGGTGAAGGGCCACGACTTCTTCTCGATCGACGGCGAGGTGCCGCGCACCGGCGACGTGAACGGCGACGGGCGCGCGGACATCGTCACGTTCACCCGCGGCGCCGCCGCCGACGTGTACGTGGCACTGTCCACCGGGGACGGATACGGGCCGTCGGCCAAGTGGCACGACTACTTCGCGATCGGCACCGAACACCCCGAGCTCGGCGACGTCAACGGCGACGGCCGGGCGGACCTGATCACGTTCACGCTCGGCTCGGCCGGCGACGTGTACGTGGCGCTGTCCACCGGGAACGGGTTCGGACCGGGCGTGAAGTGGCAGGACAACTTCGGCTACGGCGCCGAGCGCCCGGCGGTCGGCGACTTCGACGGCGACGGCCGGGACGACGTGGCCGTGTTCACCGGCGGCGCGCAGGGTGACGTGTACGTGTCGCTGTCCAACGGGGTCGCGTTCGTGCAGGAGGCCTGGCGCTGGCACGACCACTTCGCCATCGGCGACGAGTTGGCCGGCACCGGCGACGTGAACGGCGACGGCCGCGACGACATCGTCACGTTCACCCGGGGCGACGCGGCCGACGTGTACGTCTCCCTGTCCGACGGCGGCAGGTTCGTGCAGAACGCCTGGCGGTGGCACGACTTCTTCGCCATCGACGGCGAGGCGCCCGGCCTCGGCGACGTGAACGGCGACGGCCGCACCGACGTGCTCACCTTCACCCGCGGCACCGCCGCCGACGTGTGGGTGGCGGCCTCGACCGCGTCCGCCTTCGGCGCCTCCGCGAAGTGGCACGACCAGCTCGCGGCCGGCACCGCCATTCCCCGACCCAGCCTCCTCTGACCC
>DATABL010000089.1:0-4984 GCA_036259595.1 Actinophytocola sp. | reverse complement strand
CGGGACACGCGCGTGGCCGAGCTGGTGGGCGCCGACCGGCGTCACGGGCGGTGAGGGCCGCGATGTTCGACCGGGAGTACTGGGAGGAGCGGTACCGCGGCGACCGACACGGCGCCGGGGTGCCCAACCCGCAGCTCGTGGCCGAGGCGGGGGAGCTCCGGCCAGGCACGGCGCTGGACGCGGGCTGCGGCGAGGGCGCCGAGGCCGGCTGGCTCGCCGGCCGCGGCTGGCGGGTCACCGCTGTCGACCTCGTCACCACGGCGCTGGACCGGGCGCGGGAGCACGCCGCCACCCTGGGCGCGCAGGTCGCGGACCGGATCGACTGGGTGTCGGCCGACCTGACCGAGTGGGTGCCGCCCGAGGGGCACTTCGACCTGGTCACCACGCACTACGTGCACCCGGCCGGGTCACCCGGCGAGATGTTCCGCCGGCTCGCGGCGGCCGTGGCGCCGGGCGGCACGCTGCTGCTCGTCGACCACGACCCGGCCGACCACGCCGCGCACGCGCACCACACGGTCGCCGAGCTCGCCGCCGTGCTCGACCCCGAGCGGTGGGAGGTCGTGGTCGCCGAGACCAGGACCCGGACGGCGGTCAGTGTCGAGCACGGTGGCGGTCGGGAGGTCACCCTGCACGACAGCGTCCTGCGGGCCCGCCGGCGGACGTGACCGCTCAGGCGGGCGCCTCCGCCACCGACACCGCCGGCAGCGCGTGCACCCGGATTCCGATACCCCGGTAGAACCGCTCCAGCTCCGGCTCCAGCGGCCCGCCGGACGTGATCGCCGCGACGCACCGGCCGCCGAACCGCGCGCGCAGCTTCGGGTACACCACCGCGTCGGCCACCGCGTGGCCCAGCCGCAGCGCGAGCGACCGCCGGCCGGTGCCGTAGGCGACCGCGACCGACTCCGCCGCGCCGAACACCCGCGCGTGCCCCTCGACCGCCGCCCGCTCCCGTGCGGCGGTGTGCAGCGCGCGGAGCAGGTCGGTGCCGGCGACGATCACCCGCGGCCGGAAGACGCCCAGCTCGGTGGCCAGGTTCTCGCCGCGGTCGGGGCCGTCGGGCACGTGCCCGAGCGTGGTCCGGGTGTACACACAGGCGATCGACAGGATCCGCGCGGCCAGGTCGGCCAGCGGCAGCAGCACCAGCAGCGAGTTCCCGGCCCGCAGCAGCGGCGCGCACGTCGCGATCGTCGTCCGCACCTCGGCGAGCAGCTCCCCGTGGGTCAGCTCCACCCGCTTGGGGCGGTCGGCCCCGGGCGGGTACACCAGCGTCGCGACCGCGTCGGTGCCGACCGCGAGCCGGCGCGCGTGCGCGGTCGCGTCGTCGACCTCCGCGCCGAGCTCGGTCAGCTCCGCGACGGCCGGCACCACCTCGTCGGTGTCATCGGCCGCGTCGCCGTCGACACTGCCGTCGATACCGCCGTCGACACTGCCGTCGATCTGCCAGACCCAGCCGATCTCGGGCAGCCGGTCGACCATCCGGCGCAGCGTCTCCCGGTGCCCGGAGTGCTCGAGCACCACCGCGCACGCGCCGGAGTCGGACAGAATCCACTCGATCTCCGCCGGCGACGCGGCCGGGTCGATCGGCACCGTCTGGCACCCCGCCGACCACGCGGCGAAGTCGAACAGCGTCCACTCGTACCGGGTGCCGGCGAGCAGCGCGACCCGGTCGCCCGCCCGCAGTCCCGCCGCGATCAGCCCGCGCGCCAGGTCGTGCACCTGACCGGCGAACTCGCGGGTGGTCACGTCCAGCCACGAGCCGCCGCCGCGCCGGCGTACCCCGATCGCTCCCCCGAACCGCTCCGCGTTGGCTCGGACCATGTCGGTCAAGCTCTCCTGGTCGGTCACACCGCAAAACTAGCGCGTGTCGGTCCGTGTCATGCTGCACGGGTGCCAGCGGTGGACGTGATCGACGAGACCTTCCTCGCGGTGCCGCCCGCGACCGTGGCCAGCGCGTTCGCCGATCCGGGCGCGTGGCGGCGGTTCTGGCCGGACCTGCGGCTGGCGGTGTACGCCGACCGCGGCGACGAGGGCCTGCGCTGGACCGTCGGCGGCGCGCTGGTCGGCACCATGGAGGTCTGGCTGGAGCCCGTGCTGGACGGCACCGTGCTGCACTACTTCCTGCGTGCCGACCTGCCGCCGGGCGCCACCGCCCGCCGCGGTCGCCTGGCCAGGGAGCGGACCCGCCGCCAGCTCGCGGCGAAGTCCGTCGCGCTCGACCTGAAGGCCGTGCTGGAGGACGGGCGCCGCCCGGGGTGCCCGCCGGGCAACTAACCTCGTCCTCGTGCGGGTACACGTGGTGTCAGACGTGCACGGCAACGCCGAGGCGTTGGCGAAGGCCGGGGACGGCGCGGACGCGTTGCTGGTCCTCGGCGACCTGATCGACTTCGTCGACTACCACGACCACGCCGGCGGGATCATGGGCGCGGTGTTCGGGCCGGAGAAGGTCGCGCAGTTCGCGCGCCTGCGCCGCCGGGGGCGCCCCGGCGAGCTGGCCGAGTTCACCCGGAACCTGTGGACCGGCCTGGCCGACCCGGTCGCGGTGGTGGAGGAGGCCGTGCGCGGCCAGTACCGGCGGCTGTTCGACGCGCTGCCGGTGCCGGCGTACGCCACGCCCGGCAACGTGGACGTGCCCGCGCTGTGGCCGGAGTTCGCGCGCGAGGGCGTGCGGATCCTCGACGGCGAGGTGGCCGAGCTCGGCGGGCTGCGCTTCGGGTTCGTGGGCGGCGGCCAGCTCGCGCCCGGCGTGCCGCGCCGGCGGCCCGGGGTGTTCCGCGCGTACATGCGCACGCCCGAGGAGTTCGCGGCCGGCGTCGCCCGGCTCACCGACGTCGACGTGCTGTGCAGCCACATCCCGCCGGACGTGCCCGAGCTCACCTACGACGTGGTGGCCCGGCGCACCGAGGTCGGCTCGGCGGCGCTGCGGGAGCTGATCATGGCGCAGCGACCGAGGTGGGCGTTGTTCGGGCACGTGCACCAGCCGCTCGCGCCGCGGATGCGGGTCTCGCGTACCGAGTGCGTCAACGTCGGCCACTTCCAGCGCACCCAGCGCCCCTACGTCCTGCGTTGGTGAGGGGCGCCACGGGGTAACCTGCGCGCCATGGCCGACGAGTCCACCCAGTCCATCGAGGTCGACGCGCCACCGCGGGAGATCATGGCGGTGATCGCGGACTTCCCCGCGTACCCGGAGTGGGCCAACGCGGTGAAGAAGACCGAGGTCCTGGCGGAGGGGCCGGACGGCCGGGCGCGGCAGGTGCGGTTCACGCTCGACGCCGGCGCCTTCAAGGACGTCTACACGCTGGCCTACGACTGGGCCGACGACGGGCTGTCGGTGAGCTGGACCCTGGTCAAGGGCCAGATGCAGCGCGCGCAGAACGGCAGCTACCTGCTCAGTCCGGCCGGCGAGCGGACCAGGGTCACCTACACCCTGTCCGTCCAGCTCGCGGTCCCGATGATCGGGCTGTTCCGCCGCAAGGCCGAGAAGATGATCATGGACATCGCGCTCAAGGAGCTCAAGCGCCGGGCCGAGGGCGCCTAGGCAACGGTGGAAGGACGGTCGCGGGTCCTGCTGTTCACCGGCAAGGGGGGAGTCGGCAAGACCACCCTTGCCGCGGCGACGGCCGCCCGTCTGGCCGTCGGCGGGCGCAAGGTGCTGGTCTGTTCGGCCGACCCCGCGCACTCCCTCGGCGACGCGTTCGGGCTGCCGCTCACCGGCGAACCGTCCGAAGTGGACACCTGTCTGTACGCGGCGCACGTGGACGCCCGCGGGCTGGCCGACAAGGCGTGGCAGGACATCCGCCACCACCTCCGGCACGCACTGGCCGGCGCCGGGCTCGACGAGCTGGACGCCGCCGAGCTGACCGTGCTGCCCGGCGTGGACGAACTGCTCGCGCTCACCGAGGTCGCCCGGCTCGCCCGCGAGGGGGTGTGGGAGGTCGTGGTCGTCGACTGTGGGCCGACCGCGGAGACCCTGCGGCTGCTGGCCCTGCCGGAAGCCGTGGCGGGCTACCTCGACCGGCTGCGCCCGTCCGCCACGACCGACTCCGTGCGCCGGCTGGCCGAGCACCTCGACGGGCTGCGCGGGCTGCTCGTCGACCCGGTGGTGACGAGCGTCCGGTTGGTGCTCACCCCCGAGCGGCTGGTGGTCGCCGAGACCCGGCGCACGCTGGCGGCGTTGGCCCTGCGCGGGATCCAGGTCGACGGGCTGGTCGCGAACCGGCTGGTGCCCAGGGCGAGCCGGTGGCGCGGTCCGGCGGCGAGCTGGCTGCGGATCCGGCGCGCCGAGCAGGACGCCGTACTGTCCGAACTGGACTCCTCGACGCCGCTGCCGGTGCGCGTCGTCGAGCACCGGCCGGTCGAGCCGGTCGGCACCGGCCCGCTGCTCGAGCTGGCCGAGGAGCTGTACGGGGAGACCGACCCGCTGGCGGCCCCGGTCGGCGGTGCCCGTCCGCTGCTGAGCATCCGGACGGTGTCGGAGACGGGGTACGAGCTGGCGATCGCGTTGCCGCTGTCGGACGCCAGCTCGCTGGACCTGGCTCGGGTCGGCGACGAGCTGGCCATCACCGTCGACGGGGTGCGCCGGCTGGTCGCGCTGCCCGTGTTGCTGCGCCGGCACACCGTGGTGGACGCCACCGCCGACGGCGAGGGCCTGGTGCTGCGGTTCGAGGCGGAATCGGGAGGGCGGGCGTGACCGATGGCGCCGAGCCGGGCAGCCGGCTGGTGGAGGAGCTGCGGCTGCTGCTGGACGCGGTGGCCGAGCGGGCCGGGCCGTGGCTGGACCAGGTGGCGGCCGAGCCGTCCGGTTCGTGCGACTGGTGCCCGGTGTGCGCGGTGGTCGCGCTGCTGCGGGGGGAGCCGAACGCGCTGGCCGCGCGCGGGCTCGAGCACGCGGCCGACCTGGTGGCGGTGCTGCGCGCGGTGCTGGCCGACCGGTGGGAGCCCGGCGTGGTGCACATGCCGGGGTTCACCCCGCCGCCGCCGCCCCCCC
>DATABL010000088.1:0-5102 GCA_036259595.1 Actinophytocola sp. | reverse complement strand
GCGAGCGGTCCGTGCCGCTCCCCGCCCGGCTGACAACACCGGTTGGCCAGCGATGTACCTGTTTCACACATGGCGCCACCTGGGCGCTGGGCTCGTCCGCGCGAGATTGCCGCCTGCTGCGACGCAGGGCCTCCCGAGACGTGCCACACCTCGGAGAGGAATCCGTGCCGAACACCACTGTGCGCCGAACCGCGCGCACCACCAAGCCGCGCCACAAGATCAAGGCGCGCACCGACAACCACCGCGCGGAGCACCCCCGCGCGAACCGCCGCGACGGCGACGACCCGCGCACCCGTTCCGACGACCGCGCCTGGTCGGACCGGCCACGCCATCAGGGCCGGGGCCGCGACGCGGCGTCCGACGACCGCCGGGGCCAGCGCTGGTCGAACGGCCGCCCGGCGCGGCGCGACAACGACTGGGACGACCGCCGTTCCGACCGCCGGGACAACCCCCGCTCGTCCGCCCGGCGCGGCGGCTGGTCCGACGACCGCCGGGACCGGGACCAGGGTGACCGCCGACCGGTGCGACGCCCGTCCGCCGGCGAGCGCGGACCCCGCCAGGAGGACCGGCGGCCGGCCCGGCGCGACACCGAGACCCGGACCCCGGCACCGCGGCGGGACGGCCCCGCCTGGGACGGCGAGATCGCCGAGGCGCCGGCCCGCAAGCGCCAGTCGGTGACCTTCGCCGAGCTGGGCCTGCCCACGCCGCTGCTGGACGCGCTGACCGAGGCCGGCATCGACGCGCCCTTCCCGATCCAGGCCGCCACCCTGCCCGACGCGCTGTCCGGCCGGGACGTCCTCGGCCGGGCGCAGACCGGCTCGGGCAAGACCCTCGCCTTCGGCCTCGCGCTGCTGACCAGGCTGAACGGCGGCAAGAGCCGCCCGAGGAGCCCGCGTGCGCTCATCCTGGTGCCGACCCGCGAGCTGGCGATGCAGGTCGAGGAGGCACTGCGCCCGCTGGCGAGGTCGCTCGGCCTGTGGTGCCGGACGGTCGTCGGCGGGATGTCGTTCAGCCGTCAGGTCGACCAGCTCCAGCGCGGAGTCGACCTCCTGATCGCCACCCCGGGACGGCTGTCCGACCACGTCCGCCAGGGCACCTGCCAGCTCGACGACGTCCAGTTCGCCACGCTCGACGAGGCCGACCAGATGGCCGACATGGGCTTCCTGCCGCAGGTGCGGGCGATCCTCGACCTGGTCCCGGACGACGGCCAGCGCATGCTGTTCTCGGCGACGCTGGACCGTGACGTGGCCAAGCTGGTCGACCAGTACCTGACCGACCCGGTGACCCACTCGGTGTCCCCCGCGACCGCGACGGTGTCCACGATGGACCATCACCTGCTGCTGGTGTCCCGCGAGGACAAGCCGGCGATCGTGACGGAGATGGCCGCCCGGGACGGACGCACGATCCTGTTCCTTCGCACCAAGCACCACGTCGACCGGCTCACCAAGCAGCTCCGCGCGGTGGGCGTCCGCGCGGGCGCCCTGCACGGCGGCAAGGCCCAGGGGGCCCGCAACCGCGTGCTGAGCGACTTCAAGGACGGCAGCCTGCCGGTCCTGGTCGCGACCGACGTGGCCGCCCGCGGCATTCACGTCGACGGGATCAGCCTGGTGGTCCACGTGGACCCACCGGCCGACGCGAAGGGGTACCTGCACCGCGCCGGCCGCACCGCCCGCGCGGGCGAGGCCGGCACGGTCGTCACGTTGGTGACCCACCAGGAGCGCCGCACGGTGTTCCGTCTGACCGAGCAGGCCGGCGTCCAGCCGGAACGCAGGAAGGTGACGCCGGGCGACGCCGACCTGGTCCGCATCACCGGTGCCCGGACGCCCTCCGGGGAGCCGGTGGTCGATCCCGAGCCGACCCGCCGTCCGCCCCGCAACGGCGGCCCGCGCGGCCACTTCCGGACCCGTCCGGGCCGGCCGCGGCCGCGTCGCAACGACCGCTGAGCACACGGGGCCTCCGGACCGTTCCGGAGGCCCCTAGCTCTTCGGCAGGTCGTCGCCGAGGGCGGCCACCGGGCCGACGACGACCACCGCCGGCGGGCGGATCTCGCGGGTGCGCACGTCGTCGGCCACCTTGTCCAGCGTGGACCGGACCAGGCGCTGACCGCGCGTGGTGCCCTCCTGCACCACGGCCACCGGGGTGTCCGGCGCGCGGCCGGTGAGCAGGACCTCGGCGAACGCGGCGACCCGCTCCACGGCCATCATCAGCACCAGCGTCCCGCGCAGCGACGCCAGCGCCGGCCAGTCCACCAGGGAGTCCGGGTGGCCGGGCGGCAGGTGCCCCGACACCACCACCACCTCGTGCGCCACCCCGCGGTGCGTGACCGGCACCCCCGCCACCGCGGGCACCCCGAACGCCGACGTCACCCCGGGCACCACCGTCACCGGCACGTCCGCGGCCGCACACGCGAGCAGCTCCTCGAACCCGCGGCCGAACACGTAGGGGTCCCCGCCCTTGAGCCGCACCACGAACCGGCCGGCACGGGCCCGGGACACCAGCAGCTCGTTGATCACGTCCTGTGAGGCGGCCCGCCCGTACGGGATCTTCGCCGCGTCCACCACCTCCACGTCCGCGGCCAGCTCGTCCAGCAGCGCACCCGGCGCCAGCCGGTCGGCGACCACGACGTCCGCCTGGGCCAGCAGCCGCCGGCCACGCACGGTGATCAGGTCCGGGTCACCCGGCCCGCCGCCGACCAGCGCGACGCCGACCGGGCGCTCGTCCGGCGCCACCACGCCCGAGGCGAGGGCACGCAGCAGGCCGTCCCGCACGGTCGCCGACCGCCGGTGCGCACCGCCCGCCAGCACCCCGACCAGCAGCCCGTCGTGGTTGCCGGTCGCCGGGGTCACCGCCGTGCCGGCCGAACCGGCGTCGGCGCGCACGCAGAACACCCGCGACCGCTCGGCCTCCGCCGACACCGCGGCGTTGACCGCCGGCGACGACGTGCAGCACAGCACGTACCACGCGCCGTCGAGGTCGCCGGCCGCGTACGGCCGCTCGTGCCAGACCAGCGCGCCCGACTCCGCGAGCCCCACGACCGCCGGGGTGGCCTCCGGCGAGATCACCTCGACCGCCGCCCCGGAGGACACCAGCCTCGGCAGCCGCCGCGCGGCCACCGTCCCGCCGCCGACCACGACGACGCGCCGGCCGGCCAGGTCGAGTCCGGCCAGGTAGTGCAGCTCCCTCATGCGAACAGCATGCCCGCAGCGTGCCCCCGGTGGCCGGTAGGGTCGGCCCATGGTCTCGGTCAACTCCACGATGGTGCCGCTGGGCACCACCGCGCCCCCGTTCGAGCTCCCGGACCCCGACGGCGTCACCTGGACCCTGGACCGGGTCGCCGGCCCGCGCGGAACGCTCGTCGCGTTCCTGTGCAACCACTGCCCGTACGTCCAGCACATCGCGGTCCCGCTCGGCGCCGCCGCGGCCCGCTGGCGTCAGCAGGGTGTCGGCGTCGTCGGGATCAACAGCAACGACCCGCGGGCCTACCCGGACGAGGTGCCGGAGCGGATGGCGGCCAACGCCGAAGCGTGGCGCTGGACGTTCCCGTATGTCTCCGACCCCGACCAGGCCGCCGCGCTCACCTACCGGGCCGCCTGTACGCCGGACTTCTTCCTGTTCGACGGCGAGCGCCGGCTCGTCTACCGCGGCCGGTTCGACGCGGCCCGGCCCGGCAACGGCGTGCCGGTCACCGGGGACGAGCTCGACGCGGCCGTGTCGGCGGTGGTCGCGGGCGAGGAGATCGAGATCGGGCAGCTCCCGAGCATCGGCTGCAACATCAAGTGGAAGCCGGGCAACGAGCCGGCCTGGTTCGGCTGACACGACCGGGGCCGCCCCGAATCGGAGCGGCCCCGACAGACGACCTGGTAGACGACCTGGTCAGCCGATCTGCTGCTGGATCAGGTCGTGGAACGCCGCGACCCGGCCGTAGACACCGGGGAAGTTCGGCTCCGCGCAGCCCTGGCCCCAGGACACGATGCCGATCAGCTTGCGGGTGCCGTCCGCGGTGACGCCCTCCAGCGGGCCGCCGGAGTCACCCTGGCAGCTGTCCTTGCCGCCCTCGGGCAGGCCCGCGCACACCATCGACGCCGGGTCGTAGGAACCCGGGTACGCCGAGGAGCACGTGTCGTCGGAGGTCACCGGCACGCTGACCTTGCGCAGCGTGTCGGAGGGCGAGCCGCTGTCGGTCACGCCCCAGCCGAGCACCGTGCTGGTCGCGCCCTCCGCGTACAGGGCGCCGTCCGCCGGCGACGCGAGCGCGATCGGTGCCTGCGACAGCTCGGTGTCGAGCGTGAGCACCGACGCGTCGTTGACCAGCGCGCCGGAGTCCCACTGCGGGTGGATCCAGATGTCGGTCACGCCGGCGACGGTGCCCCCACCGCCGCTGAGCGAGGTGCGGCCGGCGACGACCTGGATGTCCGACGGCGACGAGCCCTCGGTGCAGTGCGCGGCCGTGACGACCTTGTTCGGGGCCACGATCGAGCCCCCGCAGAACTGGAACCCGCCCGGCGTGGTCAGCGCGACCACGAACGGGTTCTCCTCGATGGTGGTCTCCTCGCCACCGATGATCTTCGGCTGAACGTCAGCCGGTGTCTGGTCCGCGCTCGCGGTCGACACCGATGCCGCGACTCCGACCGACGCGAGAACCGCTGCGGCAACCCCGGCCAGGCGGAGCAGGCGCCTTGCCTCAGCCATGTGTCTCTCCCTTGTCTCCTCCCGCGAGTCGACGTCCCCACGGGCTGACTCATGGTTACAAGGGGTTCACGGCCAGCCACAACGCCCGTTCGTAGTGGGCCGAATGGGGTATACCAGCCGGTAACTTGCGTTCCACCTGCGGAAACGTCGGAGCGTGACGCACCCGACGTTCGGCTGGACTTGATCTCGGCACCCGGCCTCAGCGGCGGTTTCCCCACAGCAGCAGCGTCGACGACGCCTTCTCCACGGCCGCCGAGCCCTGCGCCAACCCGTCCACCGGGGCCGCGAACAGCAGGCGCCCGTCCACCGCGTAGCCGGCGTCGGTGAGCGCGTCACGAGCGGGCCCCACGCTGCCGAGCTCGCGCACCTCGACCACGATCCGGCTCGCCCCGGCGCCCGCGCACGAGCGCACC
>DATABL010000087.1:0-27486 GCA_036259595.1 Actinophytocola sp. | reverse complement strand
CCCGGCCGGCCGGGCGCGTGCCGGTTTACCGGAACACCACGTCCGAGCAGTTGAAGAAGCCCTCAGGGCTGTCCGACCGCTCCCACACCGAGTAGATGATGTGCCGGCCGCTCTTGTTCGGCATGGTCGCCGGCCAGGTGTACTCCGGGCCGTGCGGGCCGTTGCCGTTCACCGGCGGGTTGGTCACCTCGTGCCACGGCTCGAGGTCGTCCCAGCCGAGCGGCTGGTTCGGGTTCCAGCCGTCCTTGGTGATGAACTGGTGCCAGGTGCCGGGGTGCCGCGCCCACGCGTTGTACCGGATGGTGACGTTCGCGCCGGCCCGCACCTCCGTGGTCGGCCAGTCGGTGCGCGCCATCCGGTAGGCGGCGTACTTGTCCGCCGGTCCGCACAGCGAACCGTCGGGCAGGCCGCGCCACTGGTCGCCGATGCTGGGCAGCAGGTTGCCGAACCAGTCCCACAGCGGCTGCTTGCCGCCCTGGGCGATCGCGGCCTGGCAGGCGGGGTTCGTGGGGTTGAGATCGCCGCCGTTGCCGCCCTCGAGACCGTTGACGTAACAGGCGTAGGTGCGGGTGGCCGGGAAGGTCAGCCCACCGTGTGCCGACGCGGTCGGCGCCGGCAGCACCACCAGCAGTGTCGCCGCGAGGGTGGTGATCGCGCCGAGCACCGTCGTGCGGCGGCCGACCCGGTGTCCGACCCGGCAGTCGACTCCGTGGGCGACCCGGCGTCCGGCTCTGCGTCTGGTCCTCACATTGCCCTCCTTCGTTGGAGTTCAATATGGGAGCGCTCCCAAAGTACGAGCGTACAGCGAGGTGTCAATAGTCGCGTAATGCGCAGGCAGGCATTGACACCTAGCGTGATCAACTGATAACAATTTGTCTACGCGATATGGGAGCGCTCCCAGACTCCCAGATCCCGCACCTCACTGTGCGACACCTGCTTGGAGCAACGGATGAGACGACGACGACTCTATTTGGGAGCGCTCCCATTCCTGGCCGCGCTCAGCTCGGTGGCCCTCGTCGCGCCGGTGGCGGCGGTGCCCGCCGACCCGCGACCGGACGCGGTGGCCCGGGCGGTCCCCGGCATGGACGCCCAGTCCGTGGACCGGTTCCTCGAGCTCTACGACAAGATCAAGGACCCGGCGAGCGGCTACTTCAGCGAGCACGACCTGCCGGTCCCGTACCACTCGGTGGAGACCCTGATCGTCGAGGCGCCCGACTACGGGCACGTCACGACCTCGGAGGCGTTCAGCTACTGGATCTGGCTGGAGGCCCAGTACGGCCGCGTCACCGGCGAGTGGGGCCCGTTCAACGAGGCGTGGGCGTCGATGGAGGAGCACATCATCCCCTCGGCGGACGAGCAGCCCGGCAACTCCGCGTACAACCCGAACGACCCGGCGACCTACGCCCCCGAGCACGACACCCCGGAGGACTACCCGAGCCAGCTCGACTTCGACGTGCCGGTCGGGCAGGACCCGATCGCCGACGAGCTGGCCAACACCTACGGCACCGACGACATCTACGGCATGCACTGGCTGCTCGACGTGGACAACCGCTACGGCTACGGCAACTGCGGCGACGGCACGTCCAGCCCGGCCTACATCAACACCTTCCAGCGCGGCCCCGAGGAGTCGACCTGGGAGACCGTGCCGCACCCGTCCTGCGACACCTTCGCCCACGGCGGTGAGAACGGCTACGTCGACCTGTTCGTCGGCGACCAGCAGTACGCCCAGCAGTGGCGCTACACCAACGCGCCGGACGCCGACGCCCGCGCCGTCCAGGCCGCCTACTGGGCGCTGACCTGGGCCCGCGAGCAGGGCAACGAGTCGCAGATCTCCGACACGGTCGACAAGGCCGCGAAGATGGGCGACTACCTGCGTTACGCGATGTACGACAAGTACTTCAAGCAGATCGGCGACTGCGTCGGGCCGGACACCTGCCCCGGCGGCACCGGCAAGGACAGCGCGCACTACCTGATGTCCTGGTACTACGCCTGGGGCGGCGGCACCGACGGCGCCTGGGCGTGGCGGATCGGCTCCAGCTCGTCGCACTTCGGCTACCAGAACCCGATGGCCGCCTGGGTGCTGTCCAACGAGGACGCGCTGCAGCCGCAGAGCCCGACCGCGGTGGGCGACTGGGAGACCAGCCTCGACCGGCAGCTGGAGTTCTACCGCTGGCTGCAGTCCGCCGAGGGCGCCATCGCCGGCGGCGCGACCAACAGCTGGAAGGGCCGCTACGAGCAGCCGCCGGCCGGGCACTCGACCTTCTACGGCATGTACTACGACTGGCAGCCGGTGTACCACGACCCGCCGAGCAACCGGTGGTTCGGCATGCAGACGTGGTCGATGCAGCGGATCGCCGAGCTGTACTACGCGACCGGCAACGCCGATGCCAAGGCGCTGCTGGACAAGTGGGTCGCCTGGGCGATGGACAACACCACCGTCGACGCGGCCGCCGGCACCTGGCAGGTCCCGGCCGAGCTCGACTGGGAGGGCCAGCCGGACACCTGGAACCCGGGCAACCCGGGCGACAACTCCGGCCTGCACGTCACCGTCACCGCGCACAACCAGGACCTGGGTGTGACCTCGGCGATGGCCAGGACCCTCATGTACTACGCGGCCGAGTCCGGTGACACCGCCGCCCAGCAGATGGCCGGCGACCTGCTCGACGCCATGTGGGCCAACAGCGACGACATCGGCATCTCGGTCGAGGAGACGCGCGCGGACTACAGCCGCTTCGGCGACGAGGTCTACGTGCCCGAGGGCTGGACCGGCACCATGCCCAACGGCGACCCGATCGAGAACGGCTCGACGTTCACCTCGATCCGGTCCTGGTACACCGACGACCCGAACTGGCCGCAGGTCGAGGCGTACGTGAACGGCACCGGCCCGGCGCCGACGTTCCGGTACCACCGGTTCTGGGCGCAGGCCGACATCGCGATGGCGATGGCCGACTACGGGCTGCTCTTCCCCTGATACCTCGGGTGGGGCCGGGAAAGTACCCTCGCCGCCGGCCCCACCCGAGCTCCACCCAGGAAGGACCTCGGGATGCGCCTCCGCACGATCCTCGCCGCGGTCTCGCTCGCCGCGACCGCCGCCGTCGCGCTGCCGGCCACCGCCCCGGCACAGCCGGCCGGGTTCGCCTACGGCGAGGCGCTGCAGAAGTCCCTCTGGTTCTACGAGGCCCAGCAGTCCGGCGCGCTGCCGGCGTGGAACCGGGTCGCCTGGCGCGGCGACTCCGGCCTCGCCGACGGCTCCGACGCCGGCCTCGACCTCACCGGCGGCTGGTACGACGCCGGCGACCACGTCAAGTTCGGCTTCCCGATGGCCTCCTCGGCCACCATGCTCGCCTGGGGCGCGGTCGAGTACCGCGACGCCTACACCGCCGCCGGCCAGCTCGACGAGCTGACGAACAACCTGCGCTGGGTCACCGACTACTTCCTCCGCGCCCACCCCGAGCCGAACGTCCTCTACGGCCAGGTCGGCAACGGCGGCACCGACCACGCCTGGTGGGGCCCGGCCGAGGCGATGCCGATGGACCGCCCCGCCTACCGCATCGACGCCTCCTGCGGCGGCTCGGACCTCGCCGGCGAGACCGCGGCCGCGCTCGCCGCGTCCTCGATCGTGTTCCGCCCCACCGATCCCGGCTACGCCGACACCCTCCTCACCCACGCCCGGCAGCTCTACACCTTCGCCGACACCGTGCGCGGCGAGTACTCCGACTGCATCACCGACGCCGCCAACTACTACAACTCCTGGAGCGGCTACACCGACGAGCTGGTGTGGGGCGCGGCCTGGCTGCACCGCGCCACCGGCGACGCCGACTACCTCGCCAAGGCCGAGGCCGAGTACGACAACCTGAGCACCGACCCCGCGACCGGCCAGCGCTCCTACAAGTGGACGATCGCCTGGGACGACAAGTCCTACGGCGCCTACGTGCTGCTCGCCATGCTCACCGGCGACGAGCGCTACGTCGCCGACGCCAACCGCTGGCTGGACTACTGGACCGTCGGTGTCGACGGCCAGCGGGTGCCGTACTCGCCGGGCGGGCAGGCAGTGCTCGACCGGTGGGGTTCGCTGCGCTACGCCGCCAACACCGCGTTCGCCGCGTTCGTCTACGCCGACTGGACCACCGACGCGGAACGCGCCCGGCGCTACCACGACTTCGCCGTCGGCCAGATCGACTACGCGCTCGGCGACAACCCGCGCGGCTCGTCGTTCGTGGTCGGGTTCGGCGAGAACCCGCCGCGCAACCCGCACCACCGCACCGCGCACGGCTCGTGGTCCAACAGCATCCAGTCGCCCGAGGACAACCGGCACGTGCTGTACGGCGCGCTGGTCGGCGGCCCGCCCCAGCCCGCCGACCACTACGTCGACGACCGCGGCGACTACGTGATGAACGAGGTCGCCACCGACTACAACGCCGCCTTCACCGGCGCCCTGGCCCGGATGTACGCCGAGTACGGCGGCGAGCCGCTCGCCGACTTCCCGGTCGCCGAACAGCCGGACGGGCCGGAGATCTACCTGCAGGCCGCGGTCAACTCGACCGGTGCGAACTACACCGAGATCAAGACCTACGTGGTCAACCGCTCGGCCTGGCCCGCCCGGGTCCTCGACGACGGCTCGTTCCGCTACTACTTCACCCTCGACGGCGACACCACGCCCGACCAGCTCACCCTCACCGACCACTACAACCAGTGCGCGTCGCCCACCGGGCCGACCCAGCACGCCGGCGACGTCCACTACGTGACCGTCGACTGCTCCGGCGAGGAGATCAGCCCGGCCGGGCAGTCCGAGCACCGCCGGGAGATCCAGTTCCGGATCACCAGCTCCGGCTCCTGGGACCCGACCAACGACTGGTCCTACCAGGGCGTCGAGACCACGCCCGGCGGCACCCCGGTGACCGTCGACCACCTGACCCTCTACGCCGGCGACACGCCGATCTGGGGTGCCGAACCCGCCTAGCGAACCCGATCCCACAAGGAAGTGGCTGATCATGAGGTCGAGAACCCTGCTCGCCGTCACGGCGGTCGCCGGCGCGCTGCTCGTGGCGCCGCAGGCCGGCGCCGCCCCCGTGGAACCGGCCGCCGCCCACACCTGGCGCAACGTCGAGATCGCCGGTGGCGGGTTCGTACCCGGCATCGTGTTCAACCGCACCGAGCCCGACCTGATCTACGCGCGCACCGACATCGGCGGCGCCTACCGCTGGAACCCCGACACCGAGCGGTGGATCCCGCTGCTCGACTGGGTCGGCTGGGACGACTGGGGCTACAACGGCGTGGTCAGCCTGGCCAGTGACCCGGTCGACCCGGACCGGGTGTACGTCGCGGCTGGCATGTACACCAACGACTGGGACCCCAACAACGGTGCGATCCTGCGGTCCGCCGACCGCGGTGAGACCTGGCAGGTCTCGGAGCTGCCGTTCAAGCTCGGCGGCAACATGCCCGGCCGGGGCATGGGGGAGCGGCTGACCGTCGACCCCAACGACAACCGGATCGTCTACCTCGGCGCGCCGGACGGCAACGGGCTGTGGCGCAGCACCGACCACGGCGCCACCTGGTCCGAAGTGGACAGCTTCCCCAACCCCGGGAACTGGGCCCAGGACCCGAACGACCCTACCGGCTACCTGTCCCACCGGCCGGGCGTCGTGTGGGTCACCTTCGACCCCACCAGCGGCTCGCCGGGCAGCCCGACCCGGGACATCTACGTCGGCGTCGCGGACCTGCAGAACACCGTCTACCGCAGCACCGACGGCGGCACCACGTGGGAGCGGATCCCCGGCCAGCCCACCGGGTTCATGGCCCACAAGGGCGTGCTCGCCGACGGTTACCTCTACCTCGCGACCAGCGACACCGGCGGCCCCTACGACGGCGGCAAGGGCGACGTGTGGCGCTACGCCACCGCGACCGGCGAGTGGACCCGGATCAGCCCGGTTCCCTCCGACAGCGCCGACGCGTACTTCGGCTACAGCGGTCTGACCGTCGACCGGCAGAATCCCGGCACGCTCATGGTCGCCACCCAGATCTCCTGGTGGCCGGACGTGGTCTTCTTCCGCAGCACCGACTTCGGCGCGACCTGGACCCGCATCTGGGACTGGGCCGACTACCCCAACCGGACCCTGCGCTACACCCAGGACATCTCCTCGGTGCCGTGGCTGGACTTCGGCGCCAACCCGCAGCCGCCGGAGACCGCGCCGAAGCTCGGCTGGATGACCGAGTCGCTGGAGATCGACCCGCACGACCCGGACCGGATGATGTACGGCACCGGCGCGACCGTCTACGGCACCACGAACCTGACCGCGTGGGACTCCGGCCAGCGCATCACCATCCGGCCGATGGTCGGCGGGCTGGAGGAGACCGCGGTACTCGACCTGGTCAGCCCGCCGTCCGGGGCGCCGCTGGTCTCCGCGCTCGGCGACATCGGCGGGTTCCGCCACGACGACCTGGACACCGTGCCCGACACGATCTTCACCGGCCCGGTCTTCACCAGCACCACCAGCCTGGACTACGCCGAGCTGAACCCGGGTGTCCTGGTGCGGGCCGGGAACTTCGCCGACGCCGACCGGCCGAACGACAGCCACGTCGCGTTCTCCACCGACGGCGGCGCGAACTGGTTCCAGGGCACCGAACCCGCCGGCATCGACGAGGGCGGCACGGTCGCCGCCGCGGCCGACGGCAGCCGGTTCGTGTGGGCGCCGGCCGGCGAGCCGGTGCACTACTCGGTCGGGTTCGGCAACACCTGGACGCCGTCGCAGGGCCTGCCGGCCGGCGCGATCGTCGAGTCCGACCGGGTGAACCCCGACGTGTTCTACGGGTTCGCCGGCGGCCGGTTCCACATCAGCACCGACGGCGGCGCGACGTTCCGCGACACCGGCGCCACCGGCCTGCCCGACGGCGCGAAGTTCAAGGCGCTGCCCGGCGTCGAGGGCGACGTGTGGCTCGCCGGCGACACCGGCCTGTACCACTCCACCGACGCGGGCGCGAACTTCACCCGTCTGTCCGCTGTGGAGGACGCGGTCAACGTCGGCTTCGGCAGGGCCGCGCCCGGCGAGAGCTACCCGGCGCTCTACACGGTCGCCACGATCCGCGGGACCACCGGCGTGTTCGGCTCCGACGACGGCGGCGCGACCTGGTCGCGGATCAACGACGACCAGCACCAGTTCGGGAACATGGGCGAGGCACTCACCGGCGACCCGCGGATCTACGGCCGGGTCTACCTGGGCACCAACGGCCGGGGCGTCGTCTACGCAGATGTGGCGGGAAGTCAACACCGGGAAGAGAAGGAACCCCTGCATGAAACTCCTCAGTAGACACCGGACGCTCGCCGCGACCGCCGCGCTCGCGATGGCCTCCGGGATCGTGGTGGCGGGCGCCGGCACCGCCTCGGCCGCGCCGGGATGCTCGGTCGACTACCAGACCAACGGGTGGGGCGGCGGTTTCACCGCGAACCTCACGCTGACCAACACCGGTGACCCGGTCGACGGGTGGACGCTCGCGTTCTCGTTCCCCGGCGACCAGCGCATCACCAGCTCGTGGAACGCGACCTGGAGCCAGAACGGCCAGCAGGTCTCGGCCACCAACCTGGGCTGGAACCGCTCGCTGGGCACCGGACAGTCCACCGAGCTCGGCTTCAACGCCTCCGGCGGCGACACCGCGCCGACCTCGTTCACCGTCAACGGCGTCGCGTGCGGTGACACCGACCCGGGACCCGGACCCGACCCGGACCCGGAACCCGAGCCGTCCGGGACGCTGCGCGACCATGCCGAGGCCCGCGGCTTCCTGATCGGCACCGCGCTCGCGACCGGCCCGCTGTCCGGCGAGGCGAGCTACCGGGACATCGCCGCCAGCGAGTTCAACGTGGTCACCGCGGAGAACGCGATGAAGTGGGACGCCACCGAGCCGCAGCAGGGGCAGTTCAACTTCTCCGGCGCCGACCAGATCATGGACTTCGCCGAGGCCAACGGGCAGATCGTGCACGGCCACACGCTGGTGTGGCACAGCCAGACCCCGGGCTGGGTGCAGAACCTCGACGCAGGCGCCATGCGCGCGGCGATGCGGAACCACATCGACACGGTCGTCGGCCGCTACGCCGGCCGCATCCCGAGCTGGGACGTGGTCAACGAGGCGTTCAACGAGAACGGCGGGATGCGCGACTCGTTCTGGTACCAGCGGCTCGGCGAGAGCTACATCGCCGACGCGTTCCGCGCCGCCCGCGCGGCCGACCCGAACGCCGAGCTGTGCATCAACGACTACAACGTCGAGGGCGTCAACGCCAAGAGCACCGCGATGTACAACCTGGTCAGCCGGCTGCGCGACCAGGGCGTGCCGATCGACTGCGTCGGCATCCAGGGGCACCTGTCGATCCAGTACGGGTTCCCCAACGACATGCGGCAGAACATCCAGCGCTTCGCCGACCTCGGCGTGGACGTGAAGATCACCGAACTGGACGTGCGCGTGTCGACCCCGGCCGACGCGAACGAGCTCGCCACCCAGGCGACCTACTACCGCAACGTCATCGACGCCTGCCTCGCGGTGTCCCGCTGCGACCAGCTCACGGTCTGGGGCTTCACCGACAAGTACTCGTGGGTGCCCGACACCTTCCCCGGCGAGGGCGCCGCGCTGCCCTACGACCAGAACTACCAACCGAAACCCGCGTACCAGGCGCTGCACGACGCGCTGGCCGGATGAACCCCCACCAAGGAGGAAACAGTATGAAAGTCCATACCGGACGGACACGATCGCGGCCGGGCCGCGCGCTGGTCGCGACCGCGGCGGTGTCGCTCGCCGCGGGGCTGCTGACCGTCGGCTCCGTCGCCAACGCCGAGGACGCCGCCGACAGCGCGGACGTCGTGGCGCAGCGGGTGGACAACCCGTACGAGGGTGCCCAGGTGTACGTCAACCCGGACTGGCAGGCCAAGGCCACCGAGGGCGGCGGCTCGGCGATCGCCGACCAGCCGACGTTCGTGTGGATGGACCGCATCGCCGCGATCACCGGCACCGAGGGCGCCCGCGGCCTGCAGGCGCACCTCGACGAGGCGCTGGCGCAGGGCGCTGACCTGTTCCAGCTGGTCATCTACAACCTGCCGGGCCGGGACTGTGCCGCGCTCGCGTCGAACGGCGAGCTGCCGGCGGACGCGATCGGCCGGTACGAGAGCGAGTACATCGACCCGATCGTCGACATCCTCGACGACCCCGCGTACGCCGACCTGCGGGTGGTGGCGGTCATCGAGATCGACTCGCTGCCGAACCTGATCACCAACGTGTCCCCGCGTGAGACGCAGACCGAGAACTGCAACACGATGAAGGCCAACGGCAACTACCAGAAGGGAGTCGGCTACGCGCTCGGTCAGCTCGGCGCGCTGCCCAACGTCTACAACTACATCGACATCGGCCACCACGGCTGGCTCGGCTGGGACGACAACTTCGAGCCGTTCGCCGACCTGGTGATGAACGAGACCGTGAACAACAACGGCGCCTCGCCCGAGGACGTGCACGGCTTCGTGTCCAACGTGGCCAACTACGGTGTGCTGCACGAGGAGCACTTCGACGCCGACACGTCGATCGGCGGCCGGCCGGTCCGCGAGACCTCGGAGTGGGTCGACTGGAACCGGTACGTGGACGAGGCGTCCTACGCCAAGGCGTACGGCGAGCTGTTCTCCCAGCGGTTCGGCCGCCGGATCAGCATGCTGATCGACACCTCCCGCAACGGCTGGGGCGGCCCGGACCGTCCGGACGGCCCCAGCTCGTCGACCGACGGCAACACCTACGTCGAGGAGTCCCGGATCGACCGCCGCATCCACACCGGCAACTGGTGCAACCAGTCCGGTGCCGGCATCGGTGAGCGGCCGACCGCCTCGCCGGAGGAGGGCATCGACGCCTACGTGTGGGTCAAGCCGCCGGGTGAGTCCGACGGCGCCAGCGAGGAGATCCCGAACGACGAGGGCAAGGGCTTCGACCGGATGTGCGACCCCACCTACGAGGGCAACCCGCGCAACGGCAACAACCCCTCCGGCGCGCTGCCGAACGCCCCGATCTCGGGTCACTGGTTCCAGGCGCAGTTCGACGAGCTGCTCCAGAACGCCTACCCCCCGCTGTGAGCTGAGCAGCGGACACCCCACCGACAGCCCCCTGCCGATCGTCCCCGGCAGGGGGCTGTCCCCCGTGCGGCTACCGGGCGTCGACCAGTCGCTGTAGCCCCGGTGCGTAGTGGGCGACCAGTTCGTCGGCGGTCAGCGCGGACACGCCGGGCAGGCCGACCGCGAGCCGCACCGCGCCGAGACCGATCAGCTGCGCGCAGACCAGGTCGGCGCGCAGCTGGGCGTCCGGGCCGGGCAGGCGCGCGGCGAGCGGCTCGACGATGTGGTGCCGGAACGAGGCGGTGAAGTCCTCGCCGTTCGGGCGGAACGCGGTGATCACCGCCCGCAGGAACGGGTCGGAGTGGGCGCGGTCGTGCAGGTCGAGCAGCGTGCGGACCAGGTGCTCGCCGAGCCGGTCCAGTTCGCAGTCCAGCAGCGCGCTCGCCTCGGTCGCGAACGACACGGCCTCGGCGAACAAATTCTCCTTGGTGCCGAAGTACTTCACCACCAGCGCGGCGCTCACGCCGCAGTCCAGCGCGATGTCCCGCAACCCGACCTCGGCGAAGGCCCGCTGGGCGAAGCGCCGTCGGGCCGCCCGCAGGATCGCGTCCCTGGTCTGGCCGGACGCGTCGGCTCCCGGAACGGCGCTCGGATCGGCGCTGCTCATGGCGGATGAGCCTACTCAACGGCCGGCGGTACGAGGCAGGACACCGAACAAACACAGAACGTGACTCTTTCGTGCGTCATAACCAAAAGAATGTCGATCGAAACCCAAAGGACCTTGAACTTTTGACGACATCGCAGGAAAGATGCTCAGGTGCCGGGGCGTGACCGCAGGCACACTTCGTGCCTTCAAGGAGGAAGCATGAACTTACGATCGTGGCGCTTACCGCGAAGAGGCCTGGCCGGCCTCCTCTGTGCCACTGTTCTCGGCTCGCTGGCCGTCGTCACCGCACCGGCGGCGGGAGCCCAGTCCGACGAGCTGCCGCCCCAGGAACCGGGCGTCACCCTGCGCACCTTCGACGTTCAGGTGCCACTCACCGAGATCTGCACCCTCAAGTCCGGCCAGACCCCCAACGTCGACAAGCTGATGCCCACGATCGACTGGAGCACCGCGGCGGACTTCGGTCTCGAGAGCAACTTCGTCACCCACGCCATCGCCAACCTCGACGTGCCGGCGGACGGGACCTACGCGTTCCGGCTGACCAGTGACGACGGCTCGCGGCTCTACATCGACGACCAGCTCGTCATCGACCACGACGGCCTGCACGGCGCGGAGCCGAAGGACGGCGCGGTGACGCTGTCGGCCGGCCATCACTCGCTGCGGATCGAGTTCTTCGAGGCGGGCGGCGGGCAGGTGCTCCAGCTGGCCTGGCGGACGCCGGGCGCCGCGGACTTCGTCGTCGTGCCCAACTCCGTGCTCAGCACCGAGGCCGACGTGGTGCGGGTGACCGCCCCCGGCCGCAAGCTGTGCGAGGGCATCACCGACGCCCCCGGCGACGGCCTGCCGCTCAACTCGGTCAACCCCGGCTACACGCTCACCGACCTGCGGCCGGAGGGCTTCGAGCCGCAGGTGACCGGGATGGCCTGGACCAAGGACGGCCGGCTGGTCATCAGCACCTGGGGCGGCAGCCTCAACACCCTCGGCGAGGTCTACATCCTCGACAACGTGACCGGCGCGACGGATCCCAGCGAGGTGACCTACAAGAAGGTCGCGAGCGGGCTCAAGGAGCCGATGGGCGTCGCCGTGGTGCACGGGTCCATCTACGTCTCGCAGAAGCACGAGCTGACCGAGCTGGTCGACACCGACGGCGACGAGGTCGCCGACGAGTTCCGGACCGTGGCCACCTGGCCCTACGGCGGCAACTTCCACGAGTTCGCGTTCGGGCTGCTCTACCGGGGTGGGCACTTCTACCTCAACCTGTCCGTCGCCATCAACTACGGCGGCGCGACCACCGACCCGCAGCCGGCGCCCAACCGCGGCACCACGATCAAGGTCAACCGACGCACCGGGAAGGTCACCTACCTGGCGGGCGGCCTGCGCACGCCGCACGGTATCGGCTGGGGCCCGGGCAACGACATCTTCGTCACCGACAACCAGGGCGGCTGGCTGCCCGCGTCGAAGCTGGTGCACATCAAGCGCGACCGGTTCTTCAACCACTACACCAACCCCGACGGCCAGTTCGACGCGAACCCGGTGACCCAGCCCGTGCTGTGGCTGCCGCAGAACGAGATCGCCAACTCGCCCAGCACACCCGTGCTGCTCAAGTCCGGCCCGTTCGCCGGCCAGCTGCTGATCGGCGACGTCACCTACGGCGGCCTGCAACGGGCGTACCTGGAGAAGGTGCGCGGCGAGTACCAGGGCGCGGTGTTCCGGCACACCCAGGGCCTCGAGGCCGGCATCAGCGAGGTCTCGATCGGCCCGGACGGCGCCGTCTACCTCGGCGGTCTCGGCGCGGGCGGCAACTGGGGCCAGGAGGGCAAGCTCACCCACGGCCTGCAGAAGCTCACCCCCAACGGCGTCACGGCGTTCGACATGAAGTCGATGAAGGCCACCCGGAACGGCTTCCGCATCACCTACACCAAGCCGCTGTCGGCCGAGACGATCGACGGGCTGGCCGACGCCTACGAGGTCGAGCAGTGGCGCTACGCGGCGACCGAGGCCTACGGCGGCCCGAAGGTCGACCAGGAGACCCTGGAGGTCACCTCGGCGAAGGTGTCCCGTGACCGCCGGACCGTCACCCTGCGGGTCGACGGCCTCCAGCCGGACCGGGTCGTGTACCTGCACTCCCCGCGCCCGTTCACGGCCGAGGGCGGCGCCGAGCTGTGGAGCACCGAGGCGTGGTACACGCTGAACGTGATCCCGGGGCCGCAGGAGCACCAGGTCTTCTACGAGGCGGAGGAGGGCTACCGCCAGGGCGGCGCGGGCGTGAACACCGACCACGTCGGCTACTCGGGCATCGGGTTCGTCGACCAGTTCGGCACGACCGGCGCGTCCACCACCATGCACGTCGAGGTGCGCAAGCCCGGTGCCTACGACGTCGGGCTGCGCTACTCGAACGGGCCGAACCCGTTCAGCGGAGACAAGACCGTGAGCCTGTACGTCAACGGGCGGAAGGTGCGGCAGACCGTCCTGCCCAGCACCGTGACCTGGGAGGAGTGGGCGACCAAGGTCGAGACCGTGCGACTGCGGCACGGGATGAACACGATCCAGTACCGGGTGGACGAGGGCGACACCGGGCACGTCAACCTCGACCTGATCTCGGTGCGCAAGCCGAGCAAGCGGATCACGCTCTTCGACGGCGGCGACCTGAGCGAGTGGCGGCACACCGACGGCCGCCTGGCGAGCTGGCCGCGCGTCGAGGGCCGCGCCATGGAGGTCTGCTGCGGCGACCTGCGGACCAAGCAGGCGTTCGGCGACTTCCGGCTGCACGTGGAGTTCCGGGTGCCGCAGCTGCCGCCGGACGTGACCGGCCAGGACCGCGGCAACAGCGGCGTGTACCTCCAGGAGCGGTACGAGATCCAGATCCTGGACTCCTACGGCGACGACACGCTCGCGGACAACGAGGCCGGCGCGATCTACACCCAGAAACCGCCGGACGTGAACATGGCCAAGCGCCCGGAGACCTGGCAGACCTACGACATCACGTTCCGGGCGGCGCGGTACGACGCGGCCGGGAACAAGGTCGAGGACGCGCGGGTCACGGTGGTGTGGAACGGGCGGGTCGTGCACAACAACGTCGCGATCACCGGCGGGACCGGCGGCAACATCCCGGAGGGTCCCGCGACCGGCGCGATCCGGCTGCAGGACCACGGCAACGCCGTGCAGTACCGCGACATCTGGATCGAGCCGCTGAGCTGAGCGAGTGGGTGGGGCCCGTCGACCCGGCGGGCCCCACCCGACAGCTACGCGGCCACGTCGACGTCGGCGTCCCGCTCCGCGAGGTCGGCGACCGCCCCGCCGCCGGCCCGGCGGATCGCCACCCCGACCGCGGCGGCCAGTCCCGCGGCGGCGAGTGAGGCGGCCGCGGCGATCCAGTAGGTGAGCACGAACCCGGTAGACGACGCCACGGGAGCGCCGCCGGCCGGGTGCGTCGCGAACGCGGCCAGGAACGTGCCGGCCAGCGCCGCGCAGGTGCTCGTGCCGATCGTGCGCAGCAGCGCGTTGAGGCTGTTGGCGGACGCGGTCTCGGTGGCCGGCACCCAGCTCATGATCAGCGTGGGCATCGCGGAGAAGCACAGTGCCGTGCCGACCGACAGCACCAGCAGCAGCGGCACGAGCAGCACCAGGCTCCCCGGCAGGAACGCCAGGCTCACGTTGCCCGCCACCATGACCAGCGCGCCGCACAGCAGCGTCACGTGCGGGCCCCGGCGGGCCGACAACCGGGCCGACAGTGGCGAGAACAGCAGCATGCCCAGGCCCATCGGTACCATGCACACGCCGGCCACCAGCACCGACACCCCGAAGCCGTGGCCGGTCGAGGCCGGCGCCTGCAACTGCAGCGGGATCAGCATGAAGCTCGCGAACATGCCCAGGCCGACGAGCGTGGTCGCCAGGTTGGTCAGCGCCACCACCGGCCGGGCGGACGTACGCAGGTCGACCAGGGGCGCGCGCACCCGCAGCTGGTGCACCGACCACAGCGCGAACACCACGACCGCCCCGGCGAGCAGGCCGATCGTCAGCGGGCTCGCCCAGCCCCAGCGCGAGCCCTGCGAGACCGCGAGCAGCAGGCCCACCAGGCCCGCGGCCAGGCCGACCGCGCCGGTCAGGTCGAACCGGCCGCCGGAACGCACCGCCGACTCCGGCACGAAGACCAGCACCAGGACCAGCATCGCGAGCGACACCGCGCTCGCCGCCCAGAACACCGCGTGCCAGTTCACCAGCTGCGCGATCACCCCGGACAGGGGCATCCCGATCGCGCCGCCGACGCCCAGCGTCGAGCTCATCGTGGCGGTGCCGGCCATCACCCGGTGCGGCGGCAGCGTGTCCTTGAGGATGCTGATGCCCAGCGGCAGCACGCCGAACGCGGCGCCCTGCAGTCCGCGGGCGACCAGCAGGGAGACGAACGACCAGCTCACGGCACCGAGCAGCGAGCCCACGGTCATCAGCGCGAGCGAGTAGACCAGCACCTTCCGCTTGCCGACCATGTCGGCGAGCCGGCCGGAGACCGGGGCGCACACGGCGCCGGTGAGCATCGTGATCGTCAGCAGCCAGGAGGCGGCGTCCTGGGAGAGGCTCAGCCGCCGGGAGATCTCGGGCAGCAGCGGGCTCACCAGGGTGTGCATGAGGGACACGGTGACGCCGCAACCACAGAGCACGAGCATGAGCCGCCGGGACCGAGCCGCCTCGGGCGGTGAACCGATGTTCACCCGAAGGAGTAAACAGGTGTTCACCCCGTCGGGTCAAACCGGCGCGACCGCGATGCCAACGCAACCCGAGCCGGGATAAACCGCGCGCTTACCGATCCGCCGGTGCGGCATGATGCGCCCCGTGGATCAGAACAACGCCCTCCGGACGGTGACGGCCACCCGGTACGTCACGCCGTTCCGCGAGGGCGGGTCGCTGCCGGGCCTGGTCGAGGCCGACGACCTCGGCATGTACGTGCTCAAGTTCCGCGGCGCCGGCCAGGGGATCAAGGCGCTCGTCGCCGAGATCGTGGTGGGGGAGCTGGCACGCCGGCTCGGCTTCCGGGTGCCGGAGCTCGTGCTCGTCCGCCTCGATCCGGCGCTGGCCAAGGCCGAGCCGGACGAGGAGATCCAGGACCTGCTCGACGCCAGCGGCGGGCTGAACCTCGGCTTCGACTACCTGCCCGGCTCGTTCGACTTCAATCCTCGGGTGCGCGACCCCGGTGCCGAACTCGCCGCCCGGCTGCTGTGGCTGGACACGCTCGTGCTGAACGTCGACCGCAGCTGGCGCAACCCGAACCTGTTGCTGTGGCACCGGGAGGTCTGGCTGATCGACCACGGCGCGTCGCTGTACTTTCATCACCGCTGGGGTCCCGACTGGCGGCCGGCCGACGAGTACCGGTACGACGCCGCCGACCACGTGCTGCTGCCGGCGGCCGGCTCGGTGACCGAGGCCGACCGAGCGCTGCGCCCCCTGGTCCTGCCCGCGCTCGACGAGGTCCTGGCGCAGGTCCCGGACGAGTTCCTGGCCGCCGACCCCGCGTTCGACGCGCCCGACGACGTCCGCGCCGCCTACCGGGCGTTCTTCACGCGTCGGGTCGAGCGCGCCGAGGCCTGGGTGCCCGCGCTGGAGGAGACCCGTGCCGCACGTGTATGAGTACGCGCTGGTGCGCGCGGTGCCGCGGCAGGAACGCGGCGAGTTCATGAACGTCGGCGTGATCGTCTACTGCGCGCCGCTGCGCTACCTCCGCTGCCGCACCCACACCGACGCCACGCGGCTGCGTGCCCTCGACCCCGCGCTCGACCTCGACGCCCTGGCCGACGCCCTGCGCTCCTGGTGCGAGGCCGGCGCCGGTGCCGGGCCGACGGCCGGCAGCACGCCGGGGCAGCGGTTCCGCTGGCTCACCGCCCCGCGCAGCACGATCGTGCAGACCTCGCCGGCGCACACCGGTCTCACCGACGACCCCGAGGCCGAGCTGGACCGGCTGCTGCGCACCCACGTCCGGACCGACCCGGCCTGACGCCTACGCTCTCCGCGTGGCGAGGTACTTCGACGTGCACCCGGAGAATCCGCAGCGACGCGCGGTCGGGCAGGTGGCGGACATCCTGCGGGACGGCGGGTTGATCGCCTACCCGACCGACTCGTGCTTCGCGCTCGGCTGCCTGACCGGCAACAAGGACGGCGTCGACCGCATCCGCGCCATCCGCCAGCTCGACGACCGGCACCACTTCACCCTCGTGTGCCACGACTTCGCGCAGCTCGGCCAGCTCGTCCACCTGTCGAACACGGTGTTCCGCGCGATCAAGGCCGCGACGCCCGGCAGCTACACGTTCATCCTGCCGGCCACCAAGGAGGTGCCGCGCCGGCTGCTGCACCCGAAGAAGAAGACCGTCGGCGTGCGGATCCCGGACCACGTGGTCACCCAGGCCCTGCTCACCGAGATCGGCGAGCCGCTGCTGTCCAGCACCCTGCTGCTGCCCGGCGAGGAGGACCCGCTGACGCAGGGCTGGGAGATCAAGGAGCGGCTCGACCACGTCGTGGACGCCGTGATCGACTCCGGCGACTGCGGGGTCGAACCGACCACGGTGATCGACTTCTCCGACGACGAACTCGAGGTCGTCCGCGCCGGCGCGGGCGATGTGTCCCGGTTCGAGTGACGCCGGGCCGCCCGACCGAGTGTGATGCCCGTCATTCTTCTGCTGGTCCCAGCGCGGGACGCCACTACTTTCGGTAAGCGCGCAGTGGCCCTCTACTGGCAGGAGATCCCTGGTGTCCTACGACCCGGCTGACCACTACGAGCGCTTGGCGGAGAACTACGACGACACGTGGGGCCACCGCCCCGAGTACGTCGCCTGGATGAACCAGTTGGTGTTCGACAAGCTCCGGATCCAACCGGCCCACCGGATCGCCGACATCGGCGCCGGCACCGGTCTGTTCCTCCGCTCGCTGATGGAGCGAGTGACCGCGGACAACCCGATCGTGTGTATCGACCCCTCGAGGCTGATGCTGGACCAGTTGCCCGACGACCCCCGCCTGCACCCCGTGTGCGCGTCCGCCGAGGCGGTCGCCACCGGTGAGGTGGAGCTGCCGTACGACCGGGTGGACGCGATCGTGATCAAGGAGACGGTGCACCACTTCCCCGAGATCCCCAAGACGCTGGGCGGCCTGGCCGAACGGCTGGCTCCCGGCGGCACGCTGCTGGTGGTGACCCTGCCGCCGAAGCTGGAGTACCCGCTGTTCACCGCGGCACTGGACCGCTTCGCCGAGCACCAGCCGGAGCCGGACGACATCGCCTCGGCGATGCGCGACGCCGGCCTGGACGTGTCGCTCGACCACCACACGTACACCGTTCGGGTGGACGCCGGGCACTACGCGCACCTGGTCGCCCGCCGGTGGATGTCGGTGCTGTCCACGTTCGACGACGAGGAGCTGGCCGCCGGCCTGGAGGAGATGCGCTCCCGTCACCCGGCCGGGGAACTCTCCTTCCCGGACCGGTTCGCGTTCGTGCTCGGCCGTCGGCCGTAACGGCACACCGTCACTGACAGTCGTCGCGTCACCGGGTCGGTGGCCGGAACAACTCGCTGGCATGCACCGTTAGGCTCGGTGACGCGATGACTGTGCCATCTTCAATGTCCTCCTCCGTGTCTCCCCGTGATCTCCGCGCCCGCCTCGCCGAGGTGACGCTGCGGGACGAGCGCAGGCTGCGCCGCCGGCTCGACGGGCTCGGCAAGATCCGCGACCAGGCCGCCCGGCAGGCGCGGATCGACGAGATCGCCGTCGAGGTCGACCGCGCGGCCCAGCGGGTCGAGCGGCGCCGGGCCGGCGTCCCGACGGTCACCTACCCGGACGAGCTGCCGATCAGCCAGCGGCGCGACGAGATCGCGAAGGCGATCGCCGAGCACCAGGTCGTGATCGTGGCCGGCGAGACCGGCTCGGGGAAGACCACGCAGCTGCCGAAGATCTGCCTCGAGCTCGGCCGGGGCGTGCGCGGGATGATCGGCCACACCCAGCCGCGCCGGATCGCCGCGCGCACGGTCGCCGAGCGGGTCAGCGACGAGCTCGACGTGCCGCTCGGCGGCGCGGTCGGCTGGAAGATCCGCTTCACCGACCAGGTCGGCGACGGCACGCTGGTCAAGCTGATGACCGACGGCATCCTGCTCGCCGAGCTCCAGTCCGACCGCCAGCTGCGCCAGTACGACACGCTGATCATCGACGAGGCGCACGAACGCAGCCTCAACGTCGACTTCATCCTCGGCTACCTCAAGCAGCTGCTGCCGCGCCGCCCCGACCTCAAGGTGATCATCACCTCGGCGACCATCGACCCGGAGCGCTTCTCCCGGCACTTCGACGACGCCCCGATCGTCGAGGTCTCCGGCCGCACCTACCCGGTCGAGGTCCGCTACCGCCCGGTCGTCGACCCGGAGCAACCGGACGCCGACCCGGACCGCGACCAGACCCAGGCCATCCTGGACGCGGTCGACGAGCTGTGCGCCGAGGGCCCGGGCGACATCCTGGTGTTCCTGTCCGGCGAGCGGGAGATCCGCGACACCGCCGACGCGCTCACCGCCCAGGACCGGCCGAACACCGAGATCCTGCCGCTCTACGCCCGGCTGTCCACCGGGGAGCAGCGCCGGGTCTTCCAGTCCCACGCCGGCCGGCGGGTCGTGCTCGCCACCAACGTCGCCGAGACCTCGCTGACCGTGCCTGGCATCAAGTACGTCATCGACCCCGGCTTCGCCCGGATCTCCCGGTACAGCAACCGGTTGAAGGTGCAGCGCCTGCCGATCGAGCCGGTCTCGCAGGCGTCGGCCAACCAGCGCGCGGGCCGCTGCGGCCGCACCTCGGACGGCATCTGCGTCCGGCTGTACTCCGAGGACGACTTCTTCGCCCGTCCCGAGTTCACCGACCCGGAGATCCTGCGCACCAACCTCGCCTCGGTCATCCTGCAGATGGCCGCGGCCGACCTCGGCGACATCGCGGCGTTCCCGTTCGTCGAGCCGCCGGACCGCCGGCACATCACCGACGGCATGAACTTGCTCAACGAGCTCGGCGCGCTGGAGAGCTCCACGAAGGACTCCGACCCCCGCCTGACGCCGCTGGGCCGCAAGCTCGCCCGCCTCCCGGTCGACCCGCGCCTGGCCCGCATGGTGCTCGCCGCCAACGACAACGGGTGCGTCAGCGAGGTCGTCGTGATCGCGGCCGCGCTGTCCATCCAGGACCCGCGTGAGCGGCCGGTGGAGAAACAGACGCAGGCCGACCAGCAGCACGCCCGGTTCCGCGATCCCGAGTCGGACTTCCTGTCCTTCCTCAACCTCTGGCGCTACCTCACCGAGCAGCGCAAGGAGCTGTCCGCCAACCGGTTCCGCCGGTTGTGCCGCGCGGAGTTCCTGAACTACCTGCGGGTCCGCGAGTGGCAGGACGTCGCCGGCCAGCTCCGGCAGATGGCCAAGAGCCTGGACGTCACGCCGAACGACACCCCGGCGGAGCCCGCGGCGATCCACCGGTCACTGCTGGCCGGGCTGCTGTCACACCTCGGTCTCAAGGACACCGCGGGCAAGGAGTACCTCGGCGCGCGCAACGCGAAGTTCGCGATCTTCCCCGGCTCGGCGCTGTTCCGCAAGCCGCCGCGGTGGGTGATGGCCGCCGAGCTGGTCGAGACGTCCCGGCTGTGGGGCCGGGTCGTGGCCCGCGTCGACCCGGAGTGGATCGAGCCGGCCGCCGGGCACCTGGTGCGCCGCACCTACAGCGAGCCGCGCTGGGAGAAGAAGCGGGCGGCGGTGATGGCCTCGGAGCGGGTGACCCTGCTCGGCCTGCCGATCGTGGTGGACCGGCCGGTGAACTACGGCCGGATCGACCCGCCGGTGGCCCGCGCGCTGTTCATCCGGCACGCGCTCGTACAGGGGGAGTGGCACAGCGACCATCCGTTCCTGCGGCGCAACGCGGAGCTGCTCGCCGAGGCCGAGGAGCTGGAGCACAAGGCGCGGCGCCGCGACATCGTGGTCGACGAGCAGACGCTGTTCGAGTTCTACGACGAGCGCGTCGGCCAGGAGGTCGTGTCCGGGCGGCACTTCGACACCTGGTGGAAGAAGACCCGGCGTGATCAGCCCGACCTGCTGACGTTCGACCCGGCGATGCTGGTCAACCCGGACGCCGGCGACGTCAGCCCGGACGCGTTCCCGGACGCCATGTCGCACAACGACCTCGAGCTGGGGCTGCGGTACCGGTTCGAGCCGGGCGAGGCGACCGACGGGGTGACCGTGCAGGTCCCGCTCGCGCTGCTGAACCGGGTGAGCGCGGAGGGCCTGCCCTGGCAGGTGCCCGGCCTGCGCGGCGAGCTGATCACCGCGCTGTTGCGGTCGCTGCCCAAGCCGCTGCGGCGCAACTTCGTGCCGGTGCCGGACTTCGCGAACGCGCTGCGCTCCCGGCTGGACGGGGTGGCCGAGCCGACGCTGGCGCAGGTGTCGGCGGAGCTGCGGGACCTGACCGGGGTGGTCGTGCCGCCGGACGCCTGGCAGCTCGACCAGGTGCCCCAACACCTGAAGACGACGTTCCAGGTGGTCGACGACGGCCGGCCGGTGTTGGCGGGCAAGGACCTCGGAGTCCTCAAGCGGGAGCTGGCGTCGCGGGTCCGCGAGTCGCTGGCCTCCGGCGAGGAGGGGATCACCCGCGAGGGCCTGACGTCGTGGTCGTTCGGCACGCTGGCGCGGAGCGTGTCGCTGCGCCGGGCCGGTCAGCAGGTGACCGCGTACCCGGCGCTGGTCGACACCGGCTCGTCGGTGGCGATCCGGCTGTTCGACAGCGAGGCCGAGCAGACGCGGGCGATGCGGCGGGGCACCCGCCGGCTGGTGCTGCTGACCGTGCCGGCGCCGGTGAAGCAGGTGGTGCGGCGGCTGCCGAACACGGCGAAGCTCGCGCTGTCGGCCAACCCGCACGGGAGCGTGCCCGGCCTGCTGGAGGACTGCCTCAATGCGGCGACGGACGCGCTCGTCGCCGAGCACGGCGGTCCGGTGTGGACAGCCGAGGCCTTCCAGACCCTGTGTGCGGGCGTCCGGTCCGGGCTGGCCGACACGCTGTACCAGGTGCTGGAGCGGGTGCGCGGCGTGCTGACCACGCACGCCGAGGTGGACACCGCACTGTCCAGGATGACGGGGAAGGTGTTCGCCGAGTCGGTCGCGGACATGCGCGCGCAGGTGGCGGCGCTGGTGTTCGACGGCTTCGTCACCGCCACCGGCGTGGCTCGACTGTCCGATGTGGAGCGTTACCTGCGGGGTGTGCTGCGTCGGCTGGAGAAGCTGCCCGAGCGGCCGTCGCGGGACCTCGAGTGGACCTACGCCGTGCAGGACGCCGCGCAGGCCTACGCGGAGGTGCGGGGCCGGCCGGGTGACGACGGGCGGGTGCGGTGGATGCTCGAGGAGCTGCGGATCGGCTACTTCGCACAGACGCTCGGCACGGCGTACCCGATCTCGGAGAAGCGGGTGTACCGGGCGATCGACGAGCTCGCTTGACCCCTGCCCGCCGGTGGTGTGTGATAAGTCCACCAGTTTCGCGAGGGTTTGGTGAGGAGTCACCATGAAGGTGCGTGCGGCTGTCCTGCTCTCCCTGACCGCTCTGGTCTCGTCCGTCTCGCCCGCGGTCGCGGCGCCGGCGCCGGCTGTCGCTCTGGCGAGCGCCAACATGGAGGCGGTGATCAAGGCCGCGCAGATCGACCCGCGCCGGCCCGACCAGACGTTGACGCCCGGCGCGAAGGAGAGCGTGCTGCTGGTGGAGCGGGCGCTCGACGCGAAGAACCTGCTGTCACCGACCTACGTCGACGGGCACTTCGGCACGTCGACCATCTCCGCCTACGCGGCCTTCCAGCGCTCGCTGGGCTACGAGGGCCTGGACGCCTCCGGCCTGCCCGGCCGAACCTCGCTGCGCACCCTCGGCGAAGGCCGCTTCACGGTGATCCGAGAGCTGACCCCCGGCTCGCGGCTGACCTACCACGGCGCCACGATGAACTCCCGCACGAAGGCGATGCTGGTCGAGGCGGAAGGCCTGCTCGGGCGGTCGCTGACGGTCACCCAGGGCTCGTACAACACCGGCAACCCCGGCTCGGCCGGCACCCACGACGGCGGGGGAGCCCTGGACCTGTCGGTGTCAGGGATGTCGTCGTCGCTGCGGACGCGGGTGGTGCGCACGCTGCGCAACGTCGGGTTCGCGGCCTGGCTGCGCACCCCGGAGCAGGGCAACTGGGCCTACCACATCCACGCGATCGCGCTGGCGGACACCGACCAGTCGCCGACGGCGCAGAACCAGGCCGGCGACTACTACCTGGGCTTCAACGGCCTGGCCAACCACGGCCCGGACGACGGCCCGCAGGTCCCGAAGGTGACCTGGGAGGAGTACCAGCGGGCCAACTGATCCGCTCGCCCCGCTGGCCGACGACGTACAGCACGTCGGTCCTCGGAGTCACTGCACCGGTGCGTCCGGTGGCGGCAGCTGGAAGCCGCCCTGTGTCTCCACGTCCACCACACCGACCACTGTGGACAGTGTCGCGACGGCGACACCGTCCACAGTTCCGGTGACGACCCCGGCGCCGGCCATCACCTCGGTGACGGTGAGGCCGGCTCGCCGGAGCTCGGTGACCACAGTGGACATGTCCTGGCCGTCGGCCACCGAGACGATCACCTGTGTCACCGTCAGGGCGCCTGCACCAGGCCCGACCCGACGTCCGTCGACGGCAACGGGAGCCGCCGCGCCGTCTGGCACAGCCGCGCCCACAGCTCGTAGCCGGTGGCACCGGTCGCCTGGTTGATCAACGCCGCGACGCCCGAGACGTGCGGGGTCGCCATGCTCGTCCCGCTGATCCGTCGGTACCGCGCCGGCATCGGCCAGCTCGAGTGCACGTCCACACCCGGGCCGACCACGTCGACGCCGCCGACGGTGTCCACCGTGCCGCAGGAGAAGTCCGCTACCGCCCCCCGCACGTCGACCGCCCCGACCGCCATGATCGACGGGCAGTTCGCCGGGTGCCCCACCGGGGCCGTGTGTCCGGCGCCCCGCTCGCTCGCGTTCCCCGCCGCCGCGATGATCAGCGTCCCGCGTGCCAGCGCCCGCCGCGCCACCCGCTCGAACGTGCGCGAGTACGCCTGCCCGGGCCGCGTCGACGCGCCGAGTGACATCGACACGACCGGACACCCGCTGGTGATCGCCCACGAGATGCCGGACAGGATGCCGCCGTCGGCGCCCGAGCCCTCGTCGCTGAGCACCTTGCCGGCGTAGATGTCCGCTTCGTACGCCACGCCGTAGCCCGGCCCGTCGCCCGGTTCCCTCGGCCCGCAGGCGGTGCCGACGCAGTGCGTGCCGTGCCCGTGCCCGTCCTGGACCTCCTGGCCCTGCACGAACGAGCTCGACTCGATCGTGCGCCCGGTCAGGTCGGCGTGCGCCAGGTCGAGCCCGGTGTCGAGCACCGCGACCCGCACGCCCGCGCCGGTCGCCGTGCTGTCCGGCGCGCCGACCGCCTGCAGGCCCCAGGTGAACACGGTCTCGTCCAGCGCGGTCTCGTCCAGCGCGCCGGCCGGCGCCGGGACCGCCGGCGTGGCCAGGGCGTAGACCATCCGCTCCGGCTCGACCAGCGTGATCGCGCCGGGCTCGACGGTCGCCGTGGTCAGCGCGGTCACCTGGTCGGCGTCCGCGGTGACCAGCGCGACGCCGAGTTCGCGCAGCACCAGGCCGTCGGCCTCCCAGAGCGGGTCGGTCACCCCCGCCTCGGCGGAGTCGACGGCCTCGATCCCCGCCACTCGGTTGAGCTCCCGGGTCGCCCCGGTCCAGTCGTCCTCCAGCAGGACGAGGTACCTGCCGGTCGTGCCTTCCGCGGTCGTCATCGTCGTCCCTTTCGTTCGACTCTCCCCGCAGCTGGATCGGTGCTCGTCCGGCATTTGTGAGGGCTGTCACAACCACCGTGCGAAGTTCCCCCGAACGGGTGGACGTCTAGTCTCGGAACCATGCAGAGCTGGCCATCCCCTCCGGTGCCCCGCGTTCCCGGCACGCCGCGCCCCCTGCGGCTGCACGACACGGCGACGGGCGAGACCCGCCCCACGGCGCCGGGCGCCACGGCGACCATGTACGTCTGCGGGATCACCCCGTACGACGCGACCCACCTGGGGCACGCCGCGACGTACCTGGCGTTCGACCTGGTGCATCGGGTGTGGTTGGACAACGGTCACGAGGTCCACTACGTCCAGAACGTCACCGACATCGACGACCCGCTGCTGGAGCGGGCGGAGCGGGACCAGGACGACTGGATCGTGCTCGGCATGCGGGAGACGGCGCTGTTCCGTGAGGACATGTCGGCGCTGCGGGTGCTGCCCCCGCGGGACTACCTGGGTGCCGTGGAGTCGATCCCCGAGATCGTGGACGCGGTGGCGAAGCTGCTGGCCGACGGCGTGGCCTACCGGGCGGACGACGCGGAGTACCCGGACATCTACTTCGACCGGGCGGCGTCCGGCCACTTCGGCGCCGTGTCCAACTACGACACGGAGACGATGGCGACGTACTTCGCCGAACGCGGCGGCGACCCGGAGCGGAAGGGCAAGCGCCATCCCCTGGACGCACTGCTCTGGCGAGTCGCGCGCCCGGGGGAGCCGAGCTGGGACAGCGAGCTGGGCGCCGGCCGGCCCGGCTGGCACGTCGAATGCAGCGTGATCGCCCTGAACAGGTTGGGCATGGCATTCGACGTGCAAGGTGGCGGCTCGGACCTGATCTTCCCGCACCACGAGTTCAGCGCCGCCCACGCGGAGGCACTGACCGGCGAGCACCCGTTCGCCCGGCACTACGCGCACGCGGGCATGATCGGCCTGGACGGCGAGAAGATGTCCAAGTCCAGGGGAAACCTGGTGTTCGTCTCCCGCCTGCGAGCGGACCAGGTGGACATGATGGCGGTGCGCCTAGGCCTGCTGGCCGGCCACTACCGCGCCGACCGTCCATGGACGGCCGAGGTCCTGACGGAGGCGGAGACCCGCCTGGCCCGCTGGCGCACGGCCGTCGCGAGCCCCGCGGCCCCCGACGCCACCGACACGGTCGCCCGCTTGCGCGACCACCTGTCCAACGACCTCGACACCCCGAAGGCGCTACTCGCGGTCGACGCATGGGCAACAGCAACCCTCGCCGGCGACGGCGACGACACCACAGCCCCGACCCTGATCCGCGACTCGGTGGACGCCCTCCTCGGGGTAGCCCTCTGACCCAACCCGTTCGCCTGAACCGCGGCGGCTTGCGTGGTCGTGCTTGAGAGAAATCTTGCTTGAGCATGGCCCTTGCTTGACATTGGTCTTGCTTGAGAGTGACCTTGCTTGAACGTGACCTTTGCTCGGTGGATGTCTTGCTTGAAAGAGGCCTTCGCTCGGTGAGCATCTTGCCTGAAAGAGGCCTTTGCTTGGGCGGTCGTCTTGCTTGACGGCGATCGTGCGCGGACTGGGCCTTGCCCACACGTGGGTCTCACGTGAACCTGCCTCGGCTCACGATTCGGGGCTGGAGCACGTACCAATGATTGACCTGTGCAAACGCTTCGGAGCTTGACGGATTTGCGCGCTAGCCGGACGGCGGTCAGGGTTCGGCGGGGGCGTACGTGCGGACCGTGAAGACCTTGTCGGGGGGCGACGGCGGTGCAGATCGCACACTCCGCGTGGCGTGGTTCGCGCATGATCGAACACCTTCCGTGTTCGCCGCGCTCGCGGGCACCAGGTTCGTCGAGAACGCGGTCGGTTGGTCCATCAAGCGCTTCGTGCGCTCCAAGCGGCGTTACCGCACCCACTCCCGCCTGACCTACGCGACGCGCTGGCCCAGACAACTGACGACGTGCGCACAAGCCTCGTCAACTGCCAAGACCCGCCTGATTCATCTCGACTTGACGCATGCCGATATGGGCATATGATAGCGCCCATGGCACGAGCAGCGACGACGTCGGACGTCTTCAACGCGATCGCCGAGCCGCAGCGCCGGGAGATCCTGGTGCTGCTGCGGACGGGTGAGCGGCCGGTGACCGGGTTGGCCCGGGAGCTGGGGATGACCCAGCCGCGCGCGTCCAAACACCTCCGGGTGCTCCGGGAGGTCGGGCTGGTGCGGGATCGCAAGGCAGGCAAACAGCGCCTGTACGGCCTTGACGCCCGCGGGCTGCGGCCGGTCCACGAGTGGACCGGCGGGTTCGAGCAGTTCTGGAACGAGAGCTTCGACCGGCTGGACGCGTACGTGCAGGACCTCAAGCAGACACAACAGGAGGACTGACCGATGGCAAGAGCAAGGCAAGAAACGCGGGCGGAGCCCGCGACGGCCGACCGAGAGATCGTGATGTCCCGGGTCATCGACGCCCCGCGGGAGCTGGTGTTCGAGGCGTTCACCGAGGTGCGGCACCTGTCGCGGTGGTGGGGACCGGAGGGGTTCACCACCACCACGCGGTCCTTCGAGTTCCGCGTCGGCGGGGTGTGGGACTTCGTCATGCACGGACCGGACGGGACGGACTACCAGGAATGGATCTCCTGGACCGAGATCGCCCCGCCGGAGCGGATCGCGCTGCTGCACGGTGAGTCCCGCGGCGACCCGAACGCCTTCGAGTCGATCCTGACCTTCACGCCGGACGGCCCGGCGACCCGGATCGAGATGCGCACGGTGTTCCCCACCAAGGAACTGCGCGACGAGGCGGTCGAGAAGTACCACGCGATCGAGGGCGCCCAGCAGACCCTGAGCCACCTGGCTGCCTACGTCACCGAGACCCTTCAAAGGGGACTTGAGGACTAATGGCCGGCAAGGTGTTCT
>DATABL010000086.1:0-13135 GCA_036259595.1 Actinophytocola sp. | reverse complement strand
GCGAACCCGACCACCAGCCGACGCTCGTCGATGTCCTCGTCCCTGGCGACCAGCATGCGCACCGAGTACGCGGCGAGGTGCCGGCGCCACACGTAGTCCTGCAGCCGCGCCAGCCCGTGGGTGAGGTTCTCGACGAGCCGGGCCAGCTGCCGCTCGTCCGCCAGCTCCGGGTTCGCCGCCACCACGTCCCGCAGCATCAGCACCTGCGACTCGGCGAGCCGCGACAGGTGCTGGCCGATCATCCGGGTGCTGGCGATCACCGCCGACGGGTCGACGATCCCCGCCTGCACCAGCTCGTTGGCGAACCGCAACGCGGTGACGTCGCTGTCGGTGAACACCGCCGCGTCGTCGCCGACGGTGGCGAAGCCCAGGGCGCGCCAGAGCGCGGTGGCGCGTTCGAGCGGGACGCCGGCCAGCTCGGCGACCTCGGTACGGGTGTAGCGGCGCGCACCGCCGAGCAGGACCCGCTCGATGCGTTGTTGCAGCGCCGCCAGCTCGTCGTCGTCCTGGGGTCCGGTCACGTCGTGCGCACGATGAGCACGTCGATCTTCGACTTGCGCGCCGCCTCGGACGGCACCGAGCCGAGGATGCGCCCGGCCAGGGTGTTGAGGCCGCGGTTGCCGACGACCAGCAGGTCGGCGTCGCGCTCGCTGACCACCCTGGACAACGTGGGCACCGGCTCGCCGTCGACGACCACGGTGTCGATCTGGGTGGCGCCGGCCGCGCGGGCCCGTTCGGTGGCCGTGCGCACGGAGTCCTCCGCCGGTGTCGAGCCGACGACCTGGTAGGCGACGTCGTCGCCGAGCTCGTCCTGCGCGCGGGCCACGTCGTCCTGCCTGGTCGGGCGGTAGGCGCACGCGATGACCAGCGTGGCACCGCTGTCCGCGGCGATGCGCGCGGCGCGCTCGACCGCGAGGTACGAGGAGTCCGAGCCGTCCGTGCCGACGACCACGGTCTGGTAAGCCGCCATGTGTCCTCCCGGCGAGGGCTATCTACTCGCGGGTAAACCTACCGCGAGGAGCACCACGCGCGCATGGTTGGCTGACCGCATGGACGTGGTGGACATGCTCGAGGTCGCGGTGAGCGAGGCACGGCAGGGGCTCGCCGAGGGCGGGATCCCGATCGGCGCGGCGCTGATCGGCCCGGACGGCGCGGTGCTCGGTCGCGGGCGCAACCGGCGGGTGCAGGACGGCGACCCGTCGACGCACGCCGAGACCGCCGCGTTCCGCGACGCGGGGCGGCGCCGGCACTACCGGGACACGACGATGGTCACGACGCTGTCGCCGTGCTGGTACTGCAGTGGCCTGGTGCGGCAGTTCGCGATCGGGCGGGTGGTCATCGGGGAGGCGACGACCTTCCACGGCGGGCACGACTGGCTGGCGGAGCACGGCGTGGCGATCACGGTCGTCGACGACCCGCGCTGCGTGGCGCTGATGCGCGAGTTCGTCGCCGCGCGCCCCGAGCTGTGGTTCGAGGACATCGGGGAGTAGGGCGCGTCAGGGCTTGCGGGCGATCCGCTTGGTCTCGGCCTTGGCGACGTCCTCCGGGATGGTGTCGGGGTCGGGTTCCCAGGTCTCCTTCGGCGGACCGGGGACCGGGCGCGGCGCCGGGGTGGGCCGGTCGGCGTTCTCCTCCGGGAGCGGCTCGAACGCGGGCGACGCCAGCTCCAGGCTCTCGTGCGCGTCGGACACCAGGTCACGGGCGGACTGGAGCTGGTGGGCCACCTTCGACCGCAGTTGGCGCAGGGCGTTCACCCGCTGGGTGGCGTGCGCGATCCGGCGGTTCGCCTCCTCGGTCGCCTCCCGCACCCGGCGGTTGGCCTCGTCGGTCGCCTCCTGCAGGCGCGCGGTGGCCTCGGTCCGCGCGTCGTGGCGGCGGCGGTTGGCCTCCTCGGTGGCCTCCCGCACCCGGCGCTCTGCCTCCGACTTGCTCGTCGCCTCCTGGGAGGCCAGAGCGCGCATGGACTCCGTCCGGCGGGAGGCCATGGCGATCTCGAAGTCCTCCTCGACCGCGGTGCGGCGCTGCTCGGCCTCGGTGTCCAGCCGGATGCGCTCGGCCTCGGCGCCCGACGTGATCTCGGCCGCCTCCGCGCGGGCCTTCTCCAGGATGCCCTTGTGCTCGGCCTCCATCGCGGTTCGGCGTTCGTCCAGCTCCTTGAGCTGACGCTCGTACTGCCCGCGCAGCTCCGCGGCGTCCGCCTCGGCCTTCGCGCGGATGTGCTGCGCCTCCGCGTCGGCCTTGGCCTTCGTCTCGTCGCGTTCCTCCTGCGCCAGGCGCAGCATCCGCTGCAGCCGCTCGCTCAGGCCGGCCATCGTCGTCGGCGGCAGCGACAGCCGCTCCACCTGACCACGCAGGTCGTCGATGGTCGAGCGGGCCACCTCGAGCTGCCCGGTGAGCTCCGCCGCCTGGGCCGCGGCCGCGTTGCGGTCGGCGGCCAGCAGCTTCAGCTGTCCGTCCAGCTGCTCGAGATGCTCCTCCACCTGAACGCGGCTGTAGCCCCGCTTGGTGATGTCGAAGCCAGCTCCCAGCGGTACGAGATCCCGCTCCTCACCTAACGCCATGCGCCCACGCTACCTTGCGATCGCGTTACGGGTGACGACAAGCCTCACGCACCAGCTCACACTCCGCTCACACACCGCGGAATCTGTTGATGGCGGGCAGATGCCGCTCGCGCAGCTCCGGGTCCGTCACGCCGAGGCCCTCCTCCGGCGCGAGGCACAGCACGCCGACCTTTCCCTGGTGCGCGTTGCGGTGCACGTCGAAGGTGGCCTGCCCGGTCTGCTCCAACGGGTACACACTGGACAGTGTGGGATGAATCCGGCCGCGCGTGATCAGCCGGTTCGCCTCCCACGCCTCGCGGTAGTTCGCGAAGTGCGAGCCGATGATCCGCTTGAGGTGCATCCACAGGTACCGGTTGTCGTAGGCGTGCATGAACCCGCTCGTCGACGCGCACGTCACGATCGTGCCGCCCCGCCGCGCGACGTACACGCTCGCGCCGAACGTCTCCCGCCCGGGGTGCTCGAACACGATGTCCGGGTCGTCGCCGCCGGTCAGCTCGCGGATCCGGGCGCCGAAGCGCTTCCACTCCTTCGGATCCGGGGTCTCCTCGTCCTTCCAGAACCGGTAGCCCTCGGCGCTGCGGTCGATGATCAGCTCCGCGCCCATCCGCCGGCAGAGCTCCGCCTTCTGCTCGCTGGACACCACGCACACCGGCGTCGCGCCGCCGTTGAGCGCGAACTGCGTCGCGTACGAGCCGAGCCCGCCGGACGCGCCCCAGATCAGCACCGTGTCGCCCTGCTTCATGTTCGCGCCGTTGGCCGACACCAGCTGCCGGTACGCCGTCGAGTTCACCAGCCCGGGGCAGGCCGCCTCCTCCCAGGTCAGGTGCGCCGGCTTGGGCATCAGCTGGTTGGACTTCACCAGCGCGAGCTCCGCGAGCCCGCCGAAGTTCGTCTCGAAGCCCCAGATCCGCTGCTCCGGGTCGAGCATCGTGTCGTCGTGCCCGTCCGGGTGCTCGAGCCCGACGTCGAGGCAGTGCGCGACGACCTGGTCGCCGGGCTGCCAGGCGTTGACCCCCGGCCCGGTGCGCAGCACGACGCCGGCCAGGTCGGAGCCGACCACGTGGTAGGGCTGGTCGTGCCGCTTGGCCAGCGGCGAGGTCCGGCCGTAGCGCTCCAGGAACCCGAACGTCGACATCGGCTCGAAGATCGACGTCCACACCGTGTTGTAGTTGATCGCGCTGGCCATCACCGCGACCAGCGCCTCGCCGGGGCCGAGCTCGGGCGTGGGGATCTCGTCGACGTGCAGCGAGCGGCGCGGGTCCTTGTCGCTGGTCGCCTGGCCGTCGAACAGGTCGACCTCGTCGGCGTGCACGGTCACGCCGCGGTAGGAGGAAGGAACCGGAAGGGAGCCGAGCGCGGCGTGGTCGCCGGCGAGGATGGCGTCGAGGATCTTCCGCATGCCAGGCGACGCTACCGGCCAGTAACGGTACAGAACCAGCACGGTGAGTGGTGTGTCACAGCGTTTGACCGGGCGGCCAACCAAGGTGCATCATGAACGGCGAGACTCCATGGACACACGGAGGTGGTCTCGATGACGACGAACCGATCCGCGACACTTCGGCCCTGGACCAGGCCGCACGACTGGGCGGAGGTCGTACTGGGTGTCGTGGCGCTGCTGTCCTTCCTGTGGACGGACACCAACGACGCCGCGATGTGGACGATGATCGTCCTGGGGGCGCTGGTCGCCCTGGACGGGCTGGCGTCGCTGGCCGCGCCGAGTCAGGTCTACGGCGAGGGGATCCAGATCGTGCTCGGCGTGCTCATGTTCATCTCACCCTGGGTGATGGGCTACACCGAGCTCGGCGGCATCTCCTGGTCGTCGTGGATCATCGGCGCGCTGACGGTCATCGCCGGCGCGGCGGCGCTCCCGGTCGCCCAGGCGGCCCACCGGGGCATGGCCGGCCAGCACTGACCCCACTCGCGGCCCACGACGTGGCCTTCGGGTTACGTTGTGGGCCGCGAGCCTTGGGTGGAGGGACCGGAATGCGGCTGACGAAGAAGAAGGGCGACGACCCGTCCGCGCGGGAGCGGATCCTGTCGGCCGCGGAGGAGCTGTTCGCCGAGTCCGGTTTCGACGCGACCCCGACCTCGCGGATCGCCGCGCACGCCGGGGTGCCGAAGGGTCTCGTGCACTACTACTTCCAGCGCAAGCCCGACCTGCTCACCGCGCTGGTCGAGCGGCTGCCCGACGAGTACGTCGAGCCGGCGGGCGTGGTGGTGCCCGGCGACGTGGCGGCGAGTCTGCGTCGGCTGGTCGTCGAGCTGGACGCCCGGCTGCGGGCCTCGTACCTGCTCTCGCACCTGCTGTGGCGGGAGGCCGACACGCACACCGCGGTCCGGGACGCCCTCCGGCAGCGGTTCACCCGGATGGTGGACCAGGTGCGGGCGGTGATCCTCGCCGCGTCCACCGGGAGCCTCCCGGTCGCGACCGTGGACACGGCCGCGGGCCTGCTGGCGATGGCGGTCAGCTACCGGCACTCGGTCGCCCGGCACGACGAGCCGGACGGGGACGGGGACACGATCGACCGCGAGGTGGACCTGATCGCCACGGCCCTGGTCAGCTCTCCGGCGCCGGCTCCACCAGCTCGATGAGTACGCCGCCGGCGTCCTTCGGGTGGACGAAGTTGGCCCGGCTGTTCGCGGTGCCGACCGTGGCCTTCTCGTACATCACCCGCAACCCCTTGGCGCGCAGGGCATCGGCGGCCGCGTCGACGTCGGTGACCCGGTAGGCGACCTGCTGCACGCCCGGCCCCTTGCGGGCCAGGAACTTCCCGATCGTGGTCTCCGGGCCGAGCGGCGCGAGCAGCTGCACGGCGGTCCCGTCCGGGTTGCCCGGCGCGCGCATCATGACCTCGTGCACGCCCTCGGACTCGTTGGTCTCCTCGTGGTAGAGCTCGAGGCCGAGGACGTCGCGGTAGAACGCGATCGCCTCGCCCATGTCGGGCACGGCGATGCCGACATGGTCGACGGCGGTGACGTACGACTTCAGCTCGTCCATGTACTTCACGGTAACTTGGGAGATCCCCTGGTGCCTGTGCGGCTACTCACACCGAGCCCGGTTCACCGGCGGGTCGGCGAGTATGGTCCGAAGTTAACGGCCGCTAGCTTTCCTGGGAGGCACCCGTGTCCGGTTCCGTCATCGTCGCCGGGGCCCGTACCCCGATCGGGCGACTGCTGGGTTCGCTCAAGGACTTCACCGGCGCGCAGCTCGGTGGCGTCGCGATCAAGGCGGCGCTGGAGCGCGCCGGGGTCGCGCCCGAGCAGGTGCAGTACACGATCATGGGCCAGGTGCTGACCGCCGGCGCCGGCCAGATCCCCGCCCGGCAGGCCGCCGTCGCCGCCGGGATCCCGATGACCGTGCCGGCGCTGACGATCAACAAGGTGTGCCTGTCCGGCCTGGACGCGATCGCGCTGGCCGACCAGCTGATCCGCGCCGGCGAGTTCGAGATCGTCGTGGCCGGCGGGCAGGAGTCGATGACCCAGGCGCCGCACCTGCTGCCGAAGTCGCGGTCCGGGTTCAAGTACGGCGACGTCACGATGCTCGACCACATGGCCCATGACGGGCTGTTCTGCGCGTTCGACCAGGTCGCGATGGGCGCGTCGACGGAGAAGCACAACGCGCGCTACGGCGTCACCCGCGCCGAGCAGGACGCGTTCGCCGCCCGGTCCCACCAGCGGGCCGCCGCGGCGATCGAGCGGGGGTACTTCGCCGACGAGATCGCGCCGGTCACGATCCCGCAGCGCAAGGGCGACCCGGTCGTGTTCGACACCGACGAGGGCGTGCGCCCGGACACCACGCCCGAGGAGCTCGCGAAGCTGCGCGCGGCGTTCGCCGCCGACGGCACGATCACGGCGGGCTCGGCCTCGCAGATCTCCGACGGCGCGGCCGCGGTCGTGGTGATGAGCAAGGCGAAGGCGGAGTCGATGGGGCTCACCTGGCTGGCCGAGATCGGCGCGCACGGCGTGGTCGCCGGGCCGGACGCGAGCCTGCACGAGCAGCCGTCCAACGCCGTCAAGGCGGCGCTCGCGAAGGCCGGCCTGGCGGCGTCGGACCTGGACCTGGTGGAGATCAACGAGGCGTTCGCGGCGGTCGGCGTGGTGTCGACCAAGCAGCTGGGGATCAGCGAGGACATCGTGAACGTCAACGGCGGCGCGATCGCGCTGGGCCACCCGATCGGTGCCTCCGGCGCCCGACTGGCCGTGCACCTGGCCTACGAGCTGCGCCGCCGCGGCGGCGGCCTCGGCGCGGCCGCCCTGTGCGGCGGCGGCGGGCAGGGTGACGCGCTGCTCCTGCGTGTCTAGTCCGGACGTCTCCGGGCTCGTCGCGGACGCGCGGGCGGGCCGGGCGCGGGCCGTCGCCCGGCTGCTCTCGCTGGTCGAGGACGAGAGCCCGCACCTGCGCGCGGTCGCGGCGGCGTTGTCGCCGCACGTCGGGCACGCCCGGGTGCTCGGGCTGACCGGGCCGCCCGGGGTGGGCAAGTCGACGTCCACGTCGATGCTGATCTCGGCGTTCCGGGCGCGGGGCCTGCGGGTGGGCGTGCTGGCGATCGACCCGTCGTCGCCGTTCTCCGGGGGCGCGCTGCTGGGGGACCGGATCCGGTTGCACGACCACACCACCGACCCGTCGGTGTTCATCCGCTCGATGGCCACCCGCGGGCACCTCGGCGGGCTCGCGACCGCGACCCCGCAGGCGCTGCGGGTGCTGGACGCGGCCGGGTTCGACGTGGTCCTGGTGGAGACCGTCGGCGTCGGACAGTCCGAAGTAGACGTCGTGGCGCTGGCGGACACGACGGTGGTGCTGCTCGCGCCCGGCATGGGCGACGGGATCCAGGCGGCCAAGGCGGGCATCCTCGAGGTGGCCGACGTGTTCGTGGTGAACAAGGCCGACCGCGACGGCGCCGACCGGGCAGTGCGCGACCTGCGGCACATGATCTCGCTCGGGCGGCGCGAGGCCGGCCCGTCGTGGCGGCAGCCGATCGTGCGCACGGTGGCGACGTCCGGGCAGGGCGCCGACGAGCTGGTGGCCGCGCTGGACGCGCACCACGAGTGGCTGGTCGCGCACGGGGAGCTGGCCGCGCGCCGGGCCACCCGTGCCCGCCGCGAGGTCGAGGCGATCGCGGTCCGGGAGCTGCGCGCCCGGCTGGGCGGCGTCGGCGGCGGCGAGGCGCTGGACCGTCTGGCGGAGCGCGTGGCGGTGGGGGACCTGGACCCGTTCACGGCGGCGGACGAGCTCCTCGGCGAGCGCTGAGACCGGGCTCCGTTAGAGCGGCGGGAGGCAGCGTACGGCCGAGACGTCGCCGTCCACGGTGGTGGCGCCGGCGGCGTGGGGTAGCACGAACGTCTCGCCGGCCGACACCGGCACGTCGCCGGCGTGCTCGGTGCGCAGCACGCCGGTGCCGGACAGTGCCACCAGCACCGCGAACGACGGCGCCAGCTCGGCGCCCGCTCGCACCCGCTCCGCTCGGAAGAACTCCCGTGCCGGCGCGCCGAACAGGTCCCGCAGCGGCGCGGCGCCCGGCTCGTCGCCGTGGACCAGGGTGTCCAGGCGGTCGGCCCAGCCGCGGCGGTCCACGCAGGCGAGGGCGGTCTCGAAGCCCAGGCCCAGGTGACCGCCGGCCTCGTCGTCGAGGAAGCCCTTCCACTCCAGCGTCACCGACAGGTCCGTGGGCTGTTGGAGCTCCACGATGAACACCCCGGCGCCGATCGCGTGCGGCAGGCCCGCCGGCACGAACACCGTGTCCCCCGCCCGCACCGGCACCTCGTTCAGCGCGCCCAGCATCGCCGCCGTGTCCTGGCGCGCGACCCAGTCGGCCACCGTCTCCGGCGACCGGTCCTCGGTGAATCCGAGGTGGACGGTCGCCCCGGGCGCGGCGTCGACGACGATCCACGCCTCGGTCTTGCCGTACCGCGAGCCGTAGTGCGCCGCGGCGAACTCGTCGGACGGGTGGCAGTGCACCGGCAGCCGCTGGCCGGCGTCGAGCAGCTTCACCAGCAGCGCCGAGTCGACCCCGTACCGGGCGAGGTGCGTCGCGCCGAGCCAGTCCTCGGCGTGCTCGGCCACCGCGTCGCGCAGCAGTGTCCCCGACGGCAGCGCGGACAGGCCGAGGTCGCGCCGGCCGTGCAGCGTGGTGCACGACGCGACCCAGTCCTCCGGGCCGAACTCGCGCGGCTCGGTCCCGCGCAGCGCGGCGATGGCCGCCCCACCCCGGTAGAAGCGCTCGGGCTGGTTCGCGGGCAGCGGGACGGGACGACGACCGGTGGCGTCACCAGCAGGGTCGTCAGCAGGGGTAGCAGTCACGGACCGACCTCTCCGGATCCACGGGGTACGAGCCGGACCGGGAGCACGATCCGGCGGGGCGGCGACGGGTCACCGTCCAGCCGCGCGAACAGCAGCTCGGCCGCGGCCCGGCCGAGCTCGCCGGGATCCAGCGCGACCACGCTCACCGGCGGGTCGAGCAGGTCGGCGAGCTCGAAGTCGTCGAAGCCGACCAGCGCGGGCCGGCGGGGGACCCCGGCGAGGGCGCGCAGCACCCGCACGGTGATCCGGTTGTTGCCGGTGACCAGCGCCGTCGCGGGCGGGTCGGCACCGAGGGCCCTGGCCAGCGACGCGGCCGCCTTCTGCTCGGGGCCCATCGCGACCAGCCGCTCGTCGAACTCGACCCCGGCCCGCGCGCACCCCTCGCGGAAGCCGCGCAGCCGCTCGCCGGCGGTGAAGATGCCCGGCGCGTCGCCGAGGAACGCGATCCGCCGGTGCCCGTGCCGCGCGAGGTGCGCGACCGCGTCGGCGGCCCCGGTCACGTTGTCCACCAGCACGGTGTCCGCGACGACCTCGCCCGGCGGCCGGTCCACGAACACCACCGGCGTGCCCGAGGCGATCTCCGGGGCCAGGTACCCGTGCCGGCGCCCGGCCGGCACCACGATCAGGCCGTCCACCCGGCGCGCGCAGAACTCCAGCGACAGCTCCCGCTCCCGGCCCGCGTCCTCGTCGGACGACCCGGTGAGCACCTGCCGCCCGTGCCGCCGCGCGACCTCCTCGGCGGCCCTGGTCAGGCCGGAGTAGAACGGGTTGGCGACGTCCTCGAGCACGAGCCCGATCGTGCCGGTCGACGAGCCGCGGCGCAGGTTCAACGCACCGATGTTGCGCCGGAAGCCGAGCCGTTCGATGGCCGCGAGCACCCGCTCCGCGGTGTCGGCGTGCACGCCGGCCTCGTCGTTGACCACGCGCGAGACGGTCTTGATGCTCACCCCGGCCAGCCGGGCCACGTCGCTCATGGTGGCCCGGCGGACCTTCCGCCCACGCTCGTTGGACAACGTTGTCATCGTCATCATCTTGACCCTGGTGGGAACCTCTCCGCAAGGTGCCTTAAGGCGTCAGAACTCGTCGATCGCGGCGAGCAGGGTGTCGACCATGCCGGACGTCGCCGTCTCGTGCGCGCCCTCGTCGACGACGTGCAGCCGCCCGTCCGGCCAGGCGTGGTCGAGCAGCCACGGCGCCCCGGCCAGGTTCCCGAGGTCGAGCCGCCCCTGGACCACGACGCCCGGGATGCCGGCGAGCTTCCCGGCCTCGGCGAGCAGCACGCCGTCCGGCCCGAGGAAGTGCCCCTGGCTCCAGTAGTGCGTGACGATCCGGGCGAACGCGACCCGGAACCGGGGGTCGCGGTAGCGCGCGCTCGGGCCCATGGTCGGCACGATCGCGTCCTCCCACGCGCACCACGCACGCGCCGCGGCGTCCCGCTCGTCCGCCGACGGCGAGTTGAGCCGCCGCGCGTAGCCGGTGGGCAGGTCGTCCACATCGGACCCGGCGCGGAACGCCGCCCACGCCTCGGGGAAGAGCGAGCCGAGGCCGCGGGTCAGCAGGTCCACCTCGACCTGCCGCCCGGTCGCGAGCGCGAACAGCACCAGCTCCGACACCCGCGCGGGGTACGCCTGCGCGTAGGCGAGACCGAGCACCGATCCCCACGACCCGCCGAACACCAGCCACCGGTCGATGCCGAGCGTCGTGCGCAGCAGTTCGAGGTCGGCGAGCAGGTGCGGTGTGGTGTTGGTGGCGAGGTCGGTCGAGAGCTCGCTCGCGTGCGGCGTGCTGCGCCCGCAGTTGCGCTGGTCGAGCAACACCACCCGGTACCGCGCCGGGTCGAACCAGCGGCGGTGCCGCGGCGTGCAGCCGGAGCCCGGCCCGCCGTGCAGCACGACCGCGGGCTTGCCGTCCGGGTTGCCGCACTGCTCCCAGTAGACGAGGTTTCCGTCACCGACGTCGAGCATGCCGTGCTCGTAGGGCTCGATTTCCGGGAACATCCCCCACCACCTCCGACACGGGCATACCGACCTTCGGCTACCCCGCGATACCTTAGGTGCCGAAACTCCTCGTGACAGGCCGTTTTCCGCTCGTGCTCGGCTAGGGTCACCGGCGTGATCCACACAGGAAACGGCAACGGCAAGGGGTATGGGAACGCCGCCGTGGTGGCCGAGGACATCCGCAAGGCGTACGGGGACCTCAAGGCGGTGGACGGCGTGTCGCTGTCCGTCGCGGAGGGGGAGTTCTTCGGCATCCTCGGGCCGAACGGCGCGGGCAAGACCACGACGCTCGAGATCATCGAAGGGCTGCGGGAGCCGGACTCCGGTTCGGTGCGCCTGCTGGGCGAGTCGCCGTGGCCGCGGCGGGTCGCGCTGTTGCCCAGGATCGGGGTGCAGCTGCAGGCGTCGTCGTTCTTCGAGAAGCTCACCGCGCGCGAGCAGCTGGAGACGTTCGCGTCGCTGTACGGGGTGAGCGCCGCGCGGGCGCACGAGATGCTGGAGCTGGTCGGCCTGGCCGACAAGGCCGACACCCGCGAGGACAAGCTGTCCGGCGGGCAGCGCCAGCGGCTGTCGATCGCGTGCGCGCTGGTGCACGACCCGGACGTGGTGTTCCTCGACGAGCCGACCGCCGCGCTGGACCCGCAGGCGCGCCGGAACCTGTGGGACGTGCTGCGGGCGATCCAGGAACGCGGCAAGACGATCGTCTACACCACGCACTACCTGGACGAGGCCGAGATCCTCTGTGACCGGGTGGCCATCATGGACCGGGGCCGGATCCTGGCGCTGGACCGCCCGGCGGCCCTGGTCCGCGGCCTGGACGCGCCGACCCACGTGATCCTCGAACGCGGCTCGTTGTCCACAGCGGACGCCGCCGCGCTGCCCGGTGCGGGCGAGGTCGGCGAGGACGAGCTGTCCCTGACGATCTCGACCCGCGAGCCGGCCGCCCTGCTGTCGGCTCTCGCGGACCGGGAGGCCCTGGCCGGCCTGCAGGTCCGCACCGCGACCCTGGAAGACGTCTTCCTCAACCTGACCGGACGGGAGTACCGGGCGTGACCGCCTTCAAGAGCCTCGCGCTCGCCATGGTCAAGGGTTTCTACCGCGACAAGGCGACGCTGTTCTTCACCTTCGTCTTCCCGCTGATGTTCCTGGTGATCTTCGGACTCCTGTTCCGCGACGCCGGTTCGGAGAAGATCACCATCGGCGCCGTCGGCGAGGGCCCGGTGATCACGACGCTGGGCGAGACCGGCGTCCTGGAGCTGGAGCGCTATCCGACCATGGAGGAGGCCGTCGCGAAGGTCCGCGACGGCGACCTGCCCGCGGCTGTCGGCCAGTTCGGCAACGACATCACGTTCCGCTTCGCCGCCAGCGACCAGAACCAGGCCGGCACGGTCCGCGGCATCGTCGTCGGCGTGGTGGACAAGCTGAACCTGGCGGCCACCAACCAGCCGCCGCGGTACCAGGTGGAAGCGTCAAACGTGGAGGACGCGTCGCTCAAGCCGATCCAGTTCATCACCCCCGGCATCATGTCCTGGGGCGTGGCGATCTCCGCGGTGTTCGGTGCCTCGCTGACGTTGGTGAACTGGCGCAAGAAGCAGGTGCTGCGCCGGATCCGGCTCGCTCCCGTGCACGTCTCGACGGTGCTCACCTCGCGGGTCGTGGTCAGCATCGGGGTGGCGATCGTGCAGGCCGCGGTGTTCCTCGGGATCGGCTCGCTGCCGGTGTTCGGGCTGCAGCTGGTCGGCACGTGGGCGCTGGCGCTGCCGGTGTTCCTGCTGGGCGTGCTGGCGTTCTTCGCGATCGGCATGCTGGTGGGCGCGTTCTGCAAGACCGAGGAGGCCGCCACCGGCGCGGCGAACATCGTGGTGATGCCGATGGCGTTCCTGTCCGGCACGTTCTTCCCGATCGAGCAGTCCCCGGAGTGGATGCAGGCGGTGTCGCTGGTCTTCCCGCTGCGTCACATGAACGACGGGATCATGGACTTCCTGGTGCGCGGCCAGGACGCGAGCGCACTGGTCGTCCCGTGCCTGGTGCTGGCCGCGTTCACCGTCGTGGTCGGCGGAATCGCGGCCAAGGTCTTCCAGTGGGAGGACAGCTGACCGCCGGGACCGGCTCAGTCCTCGAAGTCCCCGACGGCCTTGCGGACCTTGGCGAGTAGGTCGGTCAGCTGGGTGGTCTGCCGTTCGGTCAGCCCACGCATGCCGAAGTCGATCTCGGTCACCGCCGCGGTGGCCTCCTCGCGCCGCTGCCGGCCGGCCTCGGTGATCTCCGCGAGCGTCGTG
>DATABL010000085.1:0-8367 GCA_036259595.1 Actinophytocola sp. | reverse complement strand
ACCGAGAAGGTGCGGCGCAAGCCGTTCTCGGTGGTGCTGTTCGACGAGATCGAGAAGGCGCACCAGGAGATCTACAACACGCTCCTGCAGGTGCTGGAGGACGGTCGCCTGACCGACGGCCAGGGCCGCACGGTCGACTTCAAGAACACGGTGATCATCTTCACCTCCAACCTGGGCACCCAGGACATCTCGAAGGCGGTCAACCTCGGCTTCTCGTCCGGTGGCGAGGGCCAGACCTACGACCGGATGAAGCAGCGCGTCGACGACGAGCTCAAGAAGCACTTCCGGCCGGAGTTCCTCAACCGGATCGACGACATCATCGTGTTCCACCAGCTCACCGAAGAGCAGATCGTGAAGATGGTGGACCTGATGATCACCCGGGTCGAGGAGCAGCTCCGCAACAAGGACATGGCTCTCGAGCTCACCCCGAACGCGAAGAAGCTGCTCGCCACGCGCGGGTTCGACAAGGTGCTGGGCGCCCGCCCGCTGCGCCGCACGATCCAGCGCGAGATCGAGGACCAGCTGTCGGAGAAGATCCTGTTCGGCGAGCTCGAGCCGGGCCAGATCATCATCTGCGACGTCGAGGGCTGGGACGGCGACGAGAACTCGTCCACGGACAAGGCGACCTTCACCTTCCGCGGCGAGACCAAGCCCGCCAACGTCCCGGACTCCCCGCCGGTCGAGATGGCCGCCGGCGCCCCCGACACCAACGAAGGCGAAGAGTCCGCCTGACCCGAACACCAAGCCAGACCCGAGGGCCGCACCTCCCACCCGGAGGTGCGGCCCACCCCGTCCCGCGAGTCGCAGATTCCGGTTGCGCGGGTCGTGCGTTCCGGTCGCGCGAGTCGCGTGCTCCGGCCGGGCGGGTCGTGCGTTCCGGTTGCGCGGGTCGTGCGTTCCAGTTGCGCGAGTCGCGTGCTCCGGTTGCGCGGGTCGTGCGTTCCGGTCGCGCGTCGTACGTTCCGGTCGTGCGAGCCCCATCCCGGACCGCGACCCCCGGGTCCGGCCCGCGACCCCCCGCTCCGGACCCCGCGAGCCCCAGCGAGGGACCGCGAGTCACCAGGTCGGGTGCGTGAGTGGCGAGGCGTCGGCGGGTCGGTGGGCGGGTCGGGCATCCTGGACGGCATGGGTTTGGAGGACGATCCGTTCGACTGGCGGTCCACGAAGGACGGCAAGGTGCTCGTCTCGCGCGGGGGGCGCCTCGTGACGACCGTGGCCGGGGGCGCGGCCGCCCGGCTGCTCGGCCGGCTGGAGCGCGCCGACGAGGACGAGGCCCAGCAGCTCCTCGCCCGCGCCACCGGCAACTACAAGCGGGGCAACGAGCGTGGCTAGGGCCACCGACGAGCTCGAAGCCGCCATCGACGAGCCGCCCGACCCCGCACCCCGCCGGCGGCCCGGCGGGCGCAAGGTCGGGTTCGGGGTCTGGCTGTTCGCCGTCTTCCTCCTCGCCTACGCCGGTCTGCGGATCTGGGGCCTCGAGTCCACCGAGTACCTGATCGCCGCCATGGCCCTCTCCCCGTACCTCGCCGCCTTCGGCCTGGTGTGGGGCCTGCTCGCGCTCCTGCTCCGCCGCCGCGTCGCCGCCGGGCTCGTCCTGCTCGTCACCGTCGCCCTGACGAGCCTGCTCGCCCCCCGCGTCCTGTCCGACAGCCAACCCGGCGCCGACGGCGACCGCCTGCGCGTCATGGCCGTCAACCTGTACCTCGGCCGCGCCGACCCGTGGACCATCGTCGACCTCGTCCGCACCCAGCACGTCGACGTCCTCGTCATGCCCGAGCTCACCGAGGCCGCCGCCGACCAGCTCGACCGCGCCGGCCTGCACGCCCTGCTCCCGGAACGCGTCTACGACACCGGCGTCGGCGGCGAGGGCACCGGCATCGCGTCGCGGATCCCGCTGCGCCAGATCGTCCTCATGGACGAGACCACCCTCGCCCAGCCCAGCGTCGTCGTCGACCTCGAAGGCCGTGAGGACGTCGAGCTGACCGCCGTGCACACCATGCCCGGCGTCCGCGACAACTCCGCCGGCACCTGGCACGACGAGCTCGCCGCGCTCCCGCACCCCACGCCCGACGAGCGGGTCCGCGTCCTCGCCGGCGACTTCAACGCCACCTTCGACCACCGGGCCTTCCGCGACATCGTCGACCGGGGGTACGCCGACGCCGCCGAGGAGACCGGGCAGGCCCTCACCCCGACCTGGTCGAGCTGGCCACTCGGCCCCCCGGTGACCATCGACCACGTCCTCGTCGACCGCCGCTGCGCCATCGGCAGCTACGCCGTCTTCGACGTCCCCGGCACCGACCACAACGCCGTCCTCGCCGAGATCGTCCTGCCCTGAGGAGCCGGGCTCACCGCGCCAGCGACCCGGGGTAGAGGAACTCGTCGGCCGGCTTGCTGTCCCCGCGGAACCACGCCGCGAAGAACTCCGTCAGGTCCTGCCCCGAGATCTCCTGGGTCAACCGCTCGAACTCCGGCCACGACGCGTTGTCGTCCCGGTGCCGCCGTGGCCACTCCAGCAGCACCCGGTCGAACGCCTCGTCGCCGATCTGCCGGCGCAGCGCGTGCAGCGCCAGCGGCCCCTTCTCGTAGACGGCGCTGAACTCGTTGCCCGCCCCCATGTCGTAGAGCCGGCCCTGCCACAGCTGCTCGGTCGAGCGCGCCACCTCCGTCCGGTACCGCCCGTCGAGGCTGGCGCCCTCCTTCTCCTCCTCCCACAGCCACTGCGCATAGCTCGCGAAGCACTCGTTGAGGCAGATGTCCGCCCACGACGACACGGTCACCGAGTTGCCGTACCACTGGTGCGCGGTCTCGTGCACCACCACCGGCAGCTCCGCCCAGTCGGCGTAGATCGGCCGGCCCTGGGTCTCCAGCGAGAACCCGATGCTCTCGTTGACGTAGATGCCGCCGGCCGCGCTCTGCGGGTACGGCCCGAACTTCGACTCCAGGAACTCGATGACCTCCGGCAGCCGCGACTCGACCCGCCGCTTGTCCTCCGCCCCCGGCGCGTACGCGCTCACCACCGGCACCCCGCCGGGCAGCGTGGAGCGCTCGAAGGTCCACTTGTCGATCCCGACCGTGGTCAGGTAGGTCGCGACCCGGTTCGGCTCCTGCCAGTGGAACGTCGTCCAGCCGTCGGACCCGCGGGTCGGCGGCTGCTCCCGTCCGATGGACACCACGCTCCACCCGTTCGGCACCCGCGCGTCCAGGCGGAACGTCGCCTTGTCCCGCGGGGTGTCGTTGGCCGGGTACCAGCTGGTCGCCGAGTGCGGCTGGCCGGCCACGAACGCGCCGCCGGAGCTGGCGAGCTGCCAGCCGTTCTCGCCCAGCGCGCCCTCGCCCATCATCGCCGGCACGCCCGCGTACCGCACCCGCGTCTCGAACTCCGTGCCGTCGTGGACGGGCGCCGCCGGGGTGACGACCAGCTCGTGTTCGCCCTCGCGGGTGAACTCGGCCGGCTCGCCCGCGACCTCGACCGCGCTGACCTCCAGCCCGTGCAGGTCGAGGTTGAACGTGGTCAGGTCGCCGGTCGCGGTCGCGGTGACCACGGTGTCGCCGTCGAGCCGCTTCGTGCCCGGGTGGTAGCTGATCGACACGTGGTAGCCGGTGACGTCGTAGCCGCCGTTGCCGTCGTTCGGGTAGTACGGGTCGCCGGCGCCGTCCGCGCCCGGCTCGGCCTCGGGCGGCTCGGTCGGTACCGGCAGGCTGCGCGGTGCGGCCTCGCCCTCGCCGCCCGACGTGCAGGCGGTGAGCGCGGTGAGGCCGAGCGCGGCCAGGGCGAGGCAGGCTGCGCGCGCTGCCGGGCGGTGGTGCATCGTGAACAGGCTCCTCGGTGTGGTGACCCGCGCCATCATGGCCGACGGGCCGTGATGCGCGGGTGGGATCGGGAGGTGTCGCGTGTGGCGGAGCTGACAGTCCCCCGACCGGGTGTGCTCGACTTCGGCGGCACCGGGCCGGCGATCCTGCTGCTGCACGGGCTGATGGGCCGGGCGAGCACGTGGCGGCCGGTCGCGCGCTGGCTGACCCGGTACGGCCGGGTGGTGGGCCTCGACGCGCGCGGGCACGGCGCCAGCCCGCACCGGGGCGGCGGCTGGCGCACCGAGGACTTCGCCGCCGACGCCGCGGCCCTGGTCGAGGAGCTCGGCGCCCCGGCGGTGGTGATCGGGCACTCGATGGGCGGGTTGCACGCGTGGACCCTCGCCGCGACCCGGCCCGAGCTGGTGCGCGCGGTCGTGGTCGAGGACATGGCCCCCGACCAGCGCGGCCGCACCGTCGACCCGTGGCGGGCGCACTTCGCGTCCTGGCCGGTGCCGTTCGCCTCGCTCGACGACGTGCGCGCGTTCTTCGGCTCGCTCGGCGACTACTTCGCCGAGTGCTTCGAGGAGCGGGCGGACGGCTACCACCTGACCGCCGACCTCGACGACCTGTACGGCATCGCGGCCGAGTGGGGGGAGCGGGACTACTGGCCGCTGGTCGAGCGCGTCACCTGCCCGCTGCTCGCGATCGAGGCCGAGCACACCGCGATGCCGCCCGGCCAGCAGGCGGACCTGCCGACCCGCGCCCCCGGCGGCGGCCACCACCTGGTCGTACCCGGCGCCGGACACGTCGTGCACCGCGACGCGCCCCTCACCTACCGCGGCGCGGTCGAGGCGTTCCTGTCCGAGGTGCTCACCCGGTGAGACACCATCTGTCGACCTTCGAAACCGCCACCTCAGGGGAACGTGACGCAACCCAGCCACAGGTACGTGACCAGGCCGAACCCGCACCGCCCAACGCGACCAACAGGGTCAATTTCGGGGAGGCGGAACTAGCGTCTCCGCCTCGCCGGTGTGCGTGTCGACGACGGCGATCTCGCTGACCCGCGCCCGGATCGGCTCCACCGGGTAGAGCGCGGCGAAGCCCTCGATGACCTGTCCCGGCTCGATGCCCTGCGCGAGCGTGCAGTGCGGCACCCACGAGCCCGGCAGGTAGTACGCCGACGGCGCCTTCACCCGCTTGGCCAGCACGTCGTGCACCGCCGCGTGCACCGCGAGCAGTTCGGTGTCCGCGACGGCCGCGAGCATCAGCACGGTCTCCGGCCCGGAGAACGCGGCCAGCGTGGACAGCCACAGGTTCGGGATCGACAGCAGCCGCAGGTCGTCGGCGAGCGCCTCGCGGGTCCGCGCCGGGATCCCACCGGCGACCGCGAACGAGACGTGCGGCCGATGCCGCCGGTGCGTCCGGGTGTCCAGACTGGGCACACCCGCGCGTTCCAGCCCGCGCCACAACGCCCGCACCGCGGCATCGGCCTCGCCGTCGAACATGAACTCCAGCGCCTGTGCCATGGCAGCAGGGTGCCAGAGCGCGGGCGCCGTCAGCTGAGCAGCCGCTGCCACTCCGCGGTGTCGACCACATGGCTCGCGGCGACCCGCTGGTGGTTGGCCGACAGCAGCACCCGGGCGGCCTTGCCGACCTCGCCCGGATCGGTCGCGGACACCTCGCGGACCAGCAGCTGCCACGTCGGCGCGCCGACGAACCCGCTCTCGTCCGCGACCCGGCTGGCGTAGCAGGGCTGGTAGTCGGCCCCGAGCGCCTTCGCCGCGTCGAACGTGGCCGTGCCGAACACGCCGTCGGCCGGCACGTCCGCGCCGCGGGCCCGCAGCAGGTGTTGGGCGGCCCGGACCTTCGGCCCGCTGTCGCCGGGCTTGAGCAGCGGCCAGCTCCGCACCGGCTTGACCGGCGTGCCGAGCACCGCGCCCACCGCGTCCCGCAGCTCCGGCAGCCGCCCGTACAGCACGGTGCCGGGGCACTCGGTGGCGTTGAAGTCGCGGTGCCCACGGATCAGGTCCGGCGTGACGCCGTACTGCTGGGCCATGTAGGCGACCAGCTGCACCAGCGAGTCCCACAGCTCCGGCGTGACGTCCACGTCGGTGTAGAGACCCTCGTTCTCGATCCCGATGGTCTCGCTGTTGTGGCCGCCGACGTGGGCGCCCTGGACGTGCCTGCTGCCGTCGTCCAGCACCTCCACGCTGCGGTGGCGGCCCTCGGTGATGTGCCCGCCCCGGCTGTTGGTGAACTGCTGGCCGGAGTCGATCCAGCCACGGCTGTCCATGTGGAAGTTCTGGATCCCGCGCGAGATCGAGAACGCGTGTTCCAGGGACTTGTCGCTGGAGTTCCCTCCGGCGGTGTGGTGCACCACGATGTAGGTCGGCCTGCGGTTGAGCACCGTGATGGTGCCGTTCGGCGGACGGGCGCCCCATTCGTCGCAGCCGTGCAGCGTCGGCCTCGCGACCGCCCGCTCGGCTCCGGCCGCGTTCGCGGCGACGGGCACGGTGGCGCCCAAGGCGCCGACCGCGGTGACGGTGAGTCCGCCGCGTAAAACGGCACGGCGAGATACGGCCATCTTCGATCTCCCTCGACAAGGGGGCGACTCTGCCCCAGATCGGTGACTGGCCTATCCGACGGTAGCCAACCGGTGACCCGACGACAAGAGTTCCCCAATTACCAGAGATTCCCGTTGAGACTTGGCTGAGGTGGATCAGTGTTCGCCGGGTAACGCGAACATCCCGTCGACGGTCTGCTCGACCAGACCGTCGACCAGCAGCGAATCCAGGCACCGGTCACGCTGGCCCGCGTTCGACCACACCACGTCCAGCCTGGCCTTCTCGACCGGCGTGTCGGTGCCGCGGAGGACGTCGAGCAGCAGTCCGCGCACCTGCCGGTCGGTGCCGGCGAACTTCTGCACCGGCTTGGCGGGCCCGGCGTAGGCGGGCCGGCCGGCGCGCTGCCAGGCACAGGCGGCGAACACCGGGCAGTCCGCGCAGCGCGGCGCCCGCGCGGTGCACACCACCGCGCCGAGCTCCATCATCGCCGCCGACATGCGGGCGGCGTACTCGTCGTCGGCGGGCAGCAGCGCGTCGGCGTCGGCGAGGTCGCGGGTGGTGGAGGCGGGCCCGGCGTCACCGGCGCCGTGCACGGCCCGCGCGATCACCCGGCGCACGTTCGTGTCGACCACCGGGCAGCGCTTCCGGTAGGCGAACGCGGCGACCGCCCTGGCCGTGTAGGCGCCGATGCCGGGCAGCGCGAGCAGGGTGTCCACGTCGGACGGGACGACGTCGCCGTGCTCGGCGGCGATCACCGCGGCGGCCTCCCGCAGCCGCAACGCGCGGCGCGGGTAGCCGAGCTTGCCCCATGCGCGCAGCACCTCGGCGGGGGTGGCGGCGGCCAGCGCGGACGGCGTGGGCCAGCGGGCCATCCAGTCGTGCCAGGACGGCTCGACGCGCGCGACCGGGGTCTGCTGCAACATGATCTCGCTGACCAGGACACCCCAGGCCGAGGTGCCCGGCGACCGCCACGGCAGGTCCCGGGCCCGATCGGCGAACCATTCGGTCAGCACCCGGGCATCGAGGCTCATTGCCGGAGAACTCTAGTCCACTTCGGTCAGCTCGGCCGTGTGTACGTCGTAGACGAAGCCGCGGACACTCTCGGTGAGCGCGAGGAACGGGCTGCGCCGCACCCGCTCGACCGACTGCCGCACACTGTCCTTGACCTCGCGAAACGCCTCGATCGCCCACGGCGGGCGGAGCTTGGTCTCCCGCTCCAGCTCGTCCTTGAACTCGTCGTCGGTGATCGTGGCCATGCCGCACGAGGTGTGCTGCATGACGATGACCTCGCGGGTCTCGAGCTTGCGCTGGCTGATCGCGAGCGAGCGGACGACGTCGTCGGTGACGATGCCGCCGGCGTTGCGCAGGATGTGCACCTCGCCGTGGCGCAGGCCGAACACGTCGAAGACCTTGATGCGGGCGTCCATGCAGGTCACGACCGCGAGGTGAAGTCCGGGGACCGGGGTGGGCACCTGCGGGGCGCCGAGGTCGGTGCCCCTGGCGTGTCGTTCGAGCAGTTCGTCTATCGCGCTCATGATCCGCTCCCAGCTCGCGAAGCCCATGTTCCAACTATTGGATCAAGGGTCTCGTATCGCGGGCAATATGGCATTGGTTACCAGGTGCAGTCGTCCCACCTGCGACTATCCCTCGATCGGGGACACGGAAGATCCACGGGATCGCGGGAGACCGGGGTTAGGTTCGGGCCATGATGGAACCGACCGGTCCACTCCCCGCGGGCGTCTACTGGCGCCGCAGGGCGGTCGCGGCTGGTGCCTCGGTCCTCGCTGTGGTCGTGCTGGCCTGGGTGGTCGGCGGCTTCGTCGGCAGCGCGGACGATGACCCGGTGCGGGGCACGGGTTCCAACGACCTGGCGTCGTCCCCGAGCTCACCCGCCGCCGAGTCGAGCCGCCCGGCCTCCGGCACGGCCGCACCGACCAGCGGCGCCACCTCGACCCGGCGGACCTCGCCCCCCGCGGCGTCGCCCGGCGCGGCGCCCCCCCCCCCCCCCCCC
>DATABL010000084.1:0-21898 GCA_036259595.1 Actinophytocola sp. | reverse complement strand
GCCGCGTGTGCCCCGACGCGGCCGGGCACCGTTCCGCGTGCAACCGTCCAGCCGGTCGCTACCGTCCTGTCACCATGAGGGCATTGCTGATCGCGGGCGCGGCCACCGCCGCGCTGGTCGGGCTCGCCGGCTGCGGCCAGGACACCGGCCAGGACACCGGCCCGGACACCGCGGGACAGTCGTCCGAGTCGACGACGGAACCGATGTCGACGGTGGTCGAGCCGACCCCACCGGCACCGACGGTCACCCGGACGCCGCCGAGCACCAAGCCCCAGGACCCGCCCGAGGACACCCGCCCGCCCGGCAAACCGGCCGCCCCGGTGACCCTGTCCCCGTCGGGCCCGGTGGTGCCCGCGGGCGTGCGGCAGGTGCCGTCCGAGCAGATCGACGCGAGCGCCGTACCCGAGTACTACCAGCACCGCGGCCAGGTGTGGGTGTACGACGACGGCCACGCACTGCAGACGTTCGCCATGGCGACCAGCGGCTGCGGCGACGCCGAGGCCCGAGTGACGACCGAGTCGGCGAGTGAGGTGCGGATCGTCATGCGCCCGCTGCCGCAGCCACAGGGCGGCCCTCCCGACGGCCGCATGTGCACGACGGTGATGACCCCGCGCCCGGTGACCGTCACACTCGACGCGCCCCTGGGCGACCGGATGATCTACCTCGTCGGCGGCCGCTGACCAGCGCAAACGAGGTCGCCCCCGTCGCCAGCGGACGGCATGACGCCGACGGTCTCGGCGGACGAGAGAGCCGTTGGGATAGGGCAGGGATGCCTCCGGCCCCCGGAATCCAGCGTACCGGGAGCCACCGACAGAACCGGGCGGCGGAGCGTGCGGCGTCAGCGGCGGAAGGCGATCTGCAGGGTCGGCTGCGAGGTGCCGGCGAAGAAGTCGTTGCCCTTGTCGTCCACCACGATGAACGCGGGGAAGTCCTCCACCTCGATCTTCCACACCGCTTCCATGCCCAGCTCCGGGTACTCCAGCACGTCGACCTGCTTGATGCAGTCCTGCGCCAGCCGCGCCGCCGGCCCACCGATCGACCCGAGGTAGAACCCGCCGTGCGCCTGGCAGGAGTCGGTGACCTGCCGTGACCGGTTGCCCTTCGCCAGCATCACGTGGGACCCGCCGGCCGCCTGGAACTGCTCCACGTACGAGTCCATGCGCCCCGCCGTCGTCGGTCCGAACGATCCGGACGCGTACCCCTCGGGTGTCTTCGCCGGACCCGCGTAGTACACCGGGTGGTCCCGCAGGTACGACGGCATCGCCTCGCCCGCGTCCAGCCGTTCCTTGATCTTCGCGTGCGCGATGTCCCGCGCCACCACCAACGGCCCGCTCAGCGACAGCCGGGTCTTCACCGGCAGCCTCCCCAGCGTCGCCCGGATCTCGTCCATCGGCCGCGTGAGGTCGATCCGCACGACCTCGTCCGTCAGCTCCTCGTCCGAAACGTCGGGCAGGTACCGGGCCGGATCCCGTTCGAGCTGCTCCAGGAACACCCCGTCCGCGGTGATCTTCGCCTTGGCCTGCCGATCCGCCGAACACGACACCGCGATGCCCACCGGACAGGACGCCCCGTGTCGCGGCAGCCGAATCACCCGCACGTCGTGGCAGAAGTACTTCCCACCGAACTGCGCCCCGATCCCGAACTGCCGGGTCATCTCGAGCACCTGCTGCTCGAGATCGACATCCCGGAACGCGTGACCCAGCGGCGACCCCTCCACCGGCAGCGCGTCGAGATACCGCGCCGAGGCGAGCTTGGCGACCTTGAGGTTGTACTCCGCCGACGTCCCTCCCACCACGATGGCCAGGTGATACGGCGGACACGCGGCGGTCCCCAGACTCCGCAGCTTCTCGTCCAGGAACTTCGCCAGCCGCGTCGGGTTCAGCAGCGCCTTGGTCTCCTGGTACAGGAACGTCTTGTTGGCACTCCCGCCCCCCTTGGCCATGAACAGGAACTCGTACTCCGCCTTGTCCCCGTCCTTGTGGAACAGCTCGATCTGCGCCGGCAGGTTCGTCCCCGTGTTCCGCTCCTCCCAGAAACTCACCGGCGCGAGCTGCGAGTACCGCAGATTCAACTCCTGATAAGCCTCGAAGACCCCCCTGGCCAGCGCGGCCTCATCCGCCCCACCCGTGAGCACCGTCTCCGTCCGCTTCCCCATCACGATCGCGGTCCCCGTGTCCTGGCACATCGGCAACACCCCACCAGCCGAAATACACGCGTTCCGCAACAGATCCATCGCCACGAACCGGTCGTTCCCACTCGCCTCCGGATCGTCCACGATCGCCCGCAACTGCCTCAGATGCGACCCCCGCAACAGATGCTGGATATCCCGCACAGCCTCCCGAGCCAGCAACGTCAACGCGGAAGCATCCACCTGCAGAAACGCCCGCCCCGCCGCCTCCACAGTCTCCACCCCGTCCGACGACACCAACCGATACTCGGTGTCGACATCCGGCCCAACCGGCAGCAACTCAACATGATCAAAAGAGGCGCTCACAGCAAGGACTCCCTAGTCACCGTGGTGGAATCCCTGCGACGCTACCGCGCCCCAACCCCAGACCCCCAAAAGCCCCAGCGCAAGCGAAGCAAGCACCCCAAGTGCGCCGCACCCCCAAGTAGACGCACCCCAAGTAGAACCCAAGTGCGGCGCACCCCGAGTGCGAAGCGAAGCGAGCACCGCTGGTCAACACAAACGTCCCCACGCCGGGTCAGCAGGAGCTCGCACCGTGGGGGGTTTGGGGGGCTCGGCCCCCCAGCGATGAACTGGAGGCCCACCGGCGAGCGCACTCCGCGAGCAGGCGAACCCGGGCCGGAAGGCCGGGGCGGCCCCCGGCCGCCCCGACCTCCCGTAGAACGCGCTACGGGCCGTGATCACTCACCCGCACCGCGTAGTCCTGTGCCTCGACCGTGCCGTGGTCGTCACGACATGTCAATGGCTTCCACAGGACGGGACGGTGCGGCGGCGGAAAAGGTTGCTCGGCTCAGCTCGCGTACGCGCGCAGCTTCTCCGCGCGCTCGCCCTGGCGCAGCTTCGACATGACCTCGCGCTCGATCTGGCGCACCCGCTCGCGCGACAGGCCGAAGCGCTTGCCGATCTGGTCGAGCGTGTGCGGCTGGCCGTCGTCGAGGCCGTAGCGGAGGCGGATCACCGACTGCTCGCGGTCGTCGAGGGTGGCCAGGACGCGGCGGAGGTCGTCGTGCAGCAGGCCCGAGATGACGGCGCTCTCGGCGTCGGTGGCCTCACCGTCCTCGATGAAGTCGCCCAGGGGGGCGTCCTCCTCGGAGCCCACCGGCATGTCGAGGCTCACCGGGTCGCGTGCGTGGTCGAGCAGGTCGGCGACCTTCTCCGGGGTGAGGCCGACCTCGTTGGCCAGCTCCTCGTGGGTCGCCTTGCGGCCGAGCTGCTGGTGCAGGTCGCGCTTGGTGCGGGCCAGCTTGTTCACCTGCTCGACGAGGTGGACGGGCAGCCGGATCGTGCGGCCCTGGTCGGCCATCCCCCGGGTGATCGCCTGCCGGATCCACCACGTGGCGTACGTGGAGAACTTGAAACCCTTGGTGTAGTCGAATTTCTCGACCGCGCGGATCAGGCCCAGGTTGCCTTCCTGGATCAGGTCGAGCAGCGGCATGCCCCGGCCGGTGTACCGCTTGGCCAGCGACACCACCAGCCGCAGGTTCGCCTCCAGCAGGTGGTTCTTGGCCCGGTGCCCGTCGCGCACGAGGGCCCGCAGCTCGGCGGTGTTCGTCCCTTCGGGACTGACGGCCGAGTCGAGCATGTGCTGCGCGAACACGCCCGCCTCGATACGCTTGGCCAGTTCGACCTCCTGGGCCGCGGTCAAGAGCGCGGTCCGGCCGATGCCGTTGAGGTACACGCGGACCAGGTCGGCCGCGGGGCCCTGTGAGTCGAGGTCGATCTCGTTGGGCTCCGGCTCGCGCTGTTGTGGGACCGTCATGCTCTCCCTCCCCCTGTTCGCGGGTCGGTGTGCTGTGTGTCACACACCGGCGCCTTCGTCCGGTGCGCCGGTTGCGGGCTCCCCGACTAGGGTTCCCCTGGCTCGGCTGGACACTCTGAAAAACGTGCGCGGGGTTCGTTTCGTTCCCGAGTTCTCAACTGGGATGACGTCATGCGCGCCACACCGGTTGCTCGACCAAACCTGAGGTTTTCCTGAGAGTGCTCAGGCGGTGCTCAGACCTCGACGAACACCGTGAACGGCCCGTCGTTCACCGACTCGACCGCCATCATCGCGCCGAACCGGCCGGTCTCGACCCGGGCGCCGCGGGCCGTGAGTTCGGCCACGACGGCGTCGACCAAGGGCTCGGCGGTCTCCGGTCGGGCGGCCGCGGTCCAGGACGGCCGACGGCCCTTGCGGGTGTCACCGTAAAGAGTGAACTGGCTGACGACGAGTAGTGGCGCGCCCGTCGTCGCGCACGACTGCTCGTCGCGCAGGACGCGGAGCTCGTGCAGCTTGCGGGCCATCGTCGCGGCGTGCTCGCGCGTGTCGGTGGTGGTCACGCCGAGCAGGACCAGCAGGCCGGGCCCGTCGATCCGACCGACCACCTCACCGGACACCGTGACGCTCGCCGACGTCACCCTCGCCACCACCGCACGCACGGCGGTCATGGTGGCAGGAGTCGGTCAGCGGCGGGCGACCAGGTGGAAGTACCGCGCGGTCAGCAGTTGGGGCATCCGGTCGGCCATCGTGACCTCGAGCCGGGTCAGGTCCGCCAGGAACACCGGGTCGTCGACCCGCGCCAGGTCGACCAGGTCGGCCACGCAGCGCACCCCGTAGCGGACGACCTCCGCGAACCCCAGGCCGGCCAGCAGCGCGGTCAGCTCGCCCGCGGGCGCCTCGCGCTCACCGGACAGCGCGTGCACGGCCTGGTCCGGGTCGAGCTCGCGGACCGCCGCGTGCAGCGGCTCGAAGTCGGCGTTGGGTCCGAGGACCGACAGCAGCCCGCCCGCGCGCAGCGGCGCCGTCACCGCCGCCAGCACCTCGCGCGGATCGTCGACGAAGTGCAGCAGGTTGTGGCACAGCACCAGGTCGAACTCGTGCTCGGCGAAGACCTCCGGCGCGTCCAGCGCACCCGCCTGGACCACGTGCAGCCGGTCGGCGACGTCCTGGCTCTCGGCGGTCTCGATGGCCCGGTGCAGCATCGCGCCCGCCGGGTCGAGCACGGTCACCTCGTGGCCGAGCGCGGCCAGCCGGACCGCCTCCACGCCGTTGCCGCCCGCCACGTCGAGCACCCGCTGCGGGGCGGCGTCGAGGTGCCGCAACAGGTTGGCCTCGGTGACCGCGTAGCGCAGACGTTCCAGCGGGCGTTGCTGGAACAGGTCCAGTCGGGCGTCGAACCCGCTCAACGTCATGTGACCTTCATACCTGTTTTCCCGCGCCCGGCGATCCATCTCCACCCGGATGGCGCAATCCGCCCGGTGGGGTGGCAGCATGGACACCAGGAGGTGGTGTCGTGAAGGGCGAGCAGGACGACACCCCGGTTCTCATCACCGAGGCGGCGCCGTCGTACGAGGAAGAGTTCGCGGCGCGCAAACGCAAGTACCTGACGATGATGCTGCTGCGGGTGCCGTGCCTGATCCTCGCGGCCCTGTTCCACGACACCTGGTGGCTCGCCCTCGGGTTCGTGCTGCTGTCGATCCCGCTGCCGTGGATCGCGGTGCTGGTCGCCAACGACCGGGCGCCGCGCAAGGCCGAGGAGGTCAACCGCTACCAGCGGGAGGCCACGGCCATCGAGAGCCCGGGGCACACGGTCATCGAGGGCCAGTAACCGAGGACCGTGTGAAACGAGCCGGCTGCGCCGCGCAACCACCGGCAGTGCCGTCGCCGGCAAGGTCTCAGACGGTCCTCGGAGGCTGCGCGCCCACTCGCCCGACCGCGAGCGCGCCCAGCCGCACCCCGACCAGCAGACTGTCCGTCGGTGACTTGCCGGCCAGCCACGCGGTCAGCACGCCCGCGTCGAACGCGTCCCCCGCACCGGTGGAGTCCACGCAGTCACCCGGGGCCGCGGGGACCGACGCCCGCTCGTCGCGGCCGACCCAGCTCGCGCCGGCCGGGCCGGTGGTGACCGCGACGGCGCCGAAGGCGTCCAGGAGCCCGACCGCGCTCGCCGGGTCGCGGGAGCCGGTAAGCCGCTCGAGCTCGTCGGTGTTCGGCAGCAGCAGGTCCACCCCGGACAGCCGCTCGACGAAACCCGCCGGGTCGGTGATCAGGGCGGCCGACTGCGGGTCGACCGAGGTGGTCAGGCCCGCGTCGCGGGCGGCGGCCAGCATCGCCAGGCCCGCGCTCGCGGTCGAGGCGTCGAGCAGCACGTAGCCGGACAGGTGCAGGTGGTCGGCCTCGGCGAGCAGGGCCGGGTCCAGGTCGGCCGGCGTCAGCCTGGCGCCCGCGCCCCGGTCGGGCAGCATGCTGCGCTGCCCGCCGCCGTCGACCAGCACGACCACGCAGCAGGTCGCGGCCTCGGCGTCGAATGTGAATGCGCAGCGGACCCCGGCGGTGGTTAGCTCCTCGAGTGCCTGCCGCCCCGCCACGTCGTCGCCGACGCGTGCCACCAGCACCGCCTCCGCCCCGCACCAGGACAGCCACGCCGCCGTGTTCGCGCCGGCCCCACCGGTCGTGAGGGCTATCCGCGCCCGCGAGTCCCCGCCGTGCACGACCGGTGCGGAATGAGTGGCGACGACGTCCACCCCCGCGTCCCCGACAACCACGACAGCGGCCACGACGCCCCCTTCCCCGTCCGAATCGGACGGAGGTTAACCGCGTGACCGGGCCGGACGCCAGCGGGTGGGCTCGGGTCCCGCTCGCGATCGCCGGGGCGGGGTTCCGGCGGTACTCGACCTACCGGCAGGCGACCGTCGCCGGCGCGTTCACCAACGTCGTGTTCGGGTTCATGCGCTGCTACGTGCTGCTGTCGGTCGCCGGCGTCGCGGGGGAGGCCGGCGGGTACGACCGCGCGCAGCTCGCCACGTTCGTCTGGGTCGGGCAGGGCCTGCTCGCCGTGGTGAACTTCTGGAACCTGCTCGAGCTGGCCGAGCGGGTGCGGTCCGGCGACGTGGTGTCGGACCTGCTGCGGCCGGTGGACCTGATGACGACCTACGTGGCCACCGACGTCGGCCGCGCCGGGTACGCGATGCTGACCCGGTTCGTGGTGCCGGTGGCCGTCGGGATGCTCGCGTTCGACCTGTACCTGCCGGCGAACCCGGTCACCTACCTGGCGTTCGCGGGGTCGGTGCTGCTGGCCGTGGTGATCTGCTCGGCGTGCCGGTTCCTGGTCGGGCTGACCGCGTTCTGGCTGCTCGACGTGCGCGGCGTGAGCATGCTGTGGGTGTTCGCGGCCGGCGCGGGCAGCGGGCTGTACTTCCCGCTGCCGCTGCTGCCGGACTGGCTGGAGACCCTGCTGTGGGTGGCGACGCCGTTCCCCGCGCTGCTGCAGGCGCCGCTGGACGTGCTGGTGGAACGCGGGCCGGCGTGGCCGCTGCTCGCCGGGCAGGCGGCGTGGCTCGCGGGGTCGGTCGGGTTGGCCCGCGTGGTGCAGCGGCGGGCGCTGCGGCGGCTGGTGATCCAGGGTGGCTAGCCCGTACTGGCACCTGCTGGTCGCGCAGGTGCGGAGCCAGACGCAGTATCGCCTGTCGTTCGCGGTGGAGCTGGTGTTCAGCACGGTGCTGACGCTGCTCGACGTGGCCACGGTGTTCGTGCTGTTCAGCGTGAACGACAGCCTGGGCGGGTTCGGCGGCGGCGAGGTGTTCCTGATGGTCGGCATCTCGGCGCTGGGGTTCCCGCTCGCCGACCTCTCCGTCGGCAACGTGGAACGGCTGCGGGTCTACGTGCGCGGCGGGCTGTTCGACGCGGTGTTGCTGCGGCCGTTGTCGGCGCTCGGGCAACTGCTGGCGATGGACCTCAGCGCGCGGCGCGCCGGCCGGGTGGTCCAGGGGCTCGCGATCTACGTGCTCGCGCTCGTGGTGGCGCCGGTCGCGTGGTCGCCGGCCGCCGCGGTGTTCGCGGTGCTCGCGCCGCTGTCGGCGGCGGTGTTCTTCGGGGCGATCTTCGTCGGCGGTGCGACGGTGGCGTTCTGGTGGATCGAGTCCGGCGAGTTCGCGAACGCGTTCACCTACGGCGGCCGCGACTTCACCTCCTACCCGATGACCGTCTTCGGCGGGCTGTTCCGGCGCGTGTTCGCCTACGCGCTGGGGTTCGCGTTCGTCGCCTACCTGCCGGCGCTCGCACTGCTCGGCCGCTCCGACCCGCTCGGGGTGCCGGACTGGCTGCGCTGGTGCTCACCGATCGTCGCCCTGCTCGCCGCCGGGCTCGCCGCGCTGTTCTGGCGTACCGGCGTCCGCCACTACCGGAGTACCGGATCATGATCATCCAGGCAACCGCGCTGCGCAAGGACTTCACCGTGTGGCGCAAGCTCGGCCGGCTGCGCCGGGAGCGCCGTGTGGTCCCCGCCGTGGACGGGGTGGACCTCGCCGTGGCCGAGGGCGAGCTGCTCGGCTACATCGGCCCGAACGGGGCCGGGAAGTCCACCACGCTGAAGATGATGACCGGCGTGCTCACTCCCAGCGGCGGCAGCGTGTCGGTGTGCGGGCTGACGCCGGTGCCGCAGCGCACCCGGCTGGCGCGGCGGATCGGGGTGGTGTTCGGGCAGCGGTCGCAGCTGTGGTGGGACCTGCCGCTCGCGGAGTCGTTCTCCCTGCTACGGCACGTCTACCGGGTGCCCGCGGCCGACCACGCGGCCCGATTGCGGCGGTGCCGGTCGCTGCTGGACCTGGACGCCTTCCTGGACACGCCGGTGCGGCAGCTGTCGCTCGGGCAGCGGATGCGCGCCGAGCTGACCGCGGCGCTGCTGCACGGGCCGCGCGTGCTGTTCCTGGACGAGCCGACGATCGGCCTGGACGTGCTGAGCAAGCAGGCCGTGCGGGCCTTCCTCGGCGAGCTGAACGCGGCCGGCGACACCACGATCGTGCTGACCACCCACGACCTGGCCGACATCGAGAAGCTGTGCCGGCGTCTGGTGGTGATCGACCACGGCCGGGTGGTGCACGACGGCACCGTGGAGCAGCTGCACGCGGCGTACCGGTCGAAGCGGCGGGTGGTGGCCGACCTCGACACCCCCTGGCCGACGGACCTGGTGCTGCCCGGCGCTTCGGTGGAGCGGGTGGAGGCCGACGGGCTGCGGGTGACGTTGTCGCTGGACGGCGCCACCGCGGGCGAGGTGGTGGCCCGGCTGGCCCGGGCGGTGCCGCTGCGGGACCTGTCGGTGCTCGAGCCGGAGATCGAGGACGTGGTGGCGCGGCTCTACGCCGGCCGGTGACCCGCCAGCTCGACCGCGATCTCGGCGGCCACCCGCACGTTGTCCAGCACCAGCGCCTCGTTGGCGTCCAACGACGCGCCGCCGCTCGCGGTGTGGAAGTGCTCCAGCAGCACCGGGGTCACGTCCCCGCCGCGCACGTCCGACGCGGCCACCCGAGCCATGCCCTCGGCGAGCAGCCGGTCGTGCAGGTCGGCGTCCAGCTCGTGCTCGGCCGGCACCGGGTTCACCACCAGCACCCCCGAGCCCGGCCCGCGACCGCGGTGCGCGGCGACCACGGCGGCCGCCGACGCCGGCGTGTCCACCCGCCACGGCACGGTGAACCGCGACTCGCGCCGGTAGAACGCCGGGAACGTGTCGGTCCGGTACCCCAGCACCGGCACCGAGCGGGTCTCCAACACCTCGATGGTGGCCGCGATGTCCAGCACCGACTTCACCCCGGAGCACACCACCGCGACCGGGGTCGAGCCCAGCACGTCCAGGTCGGCCGACACGTCCCAGGACGCCGCCTCGCCCGGCGCCGGCAGGTGCACCCCGCCCAGCCCGCCGGTGCCGAACACGCCGATGCCCGCGGCGTGCGCGATCAGGGTCGTGCTCGCGATCGTGGTCGCGCCGTCCCGGCCGAGCGCGAGCGCCGGGCCGAGGTCGCGGGCCGACAGCTTCGCCAGGCCGGACTCGGGGTCGCACACCCGGTCCAGGTCGGCCGCGTCGAGGCCGACACACAGCCGGCCGTCCAGCACGGCGATCGTCGCCGGCACCGCGCCGGCCGCGCGCACCGCGTCCTCGACCGCGGTGGCGACCTTCCGGTTGCGTCCGGGCGGTAGGCCGTGCGCCAGGATCGTGCTCTCCAAAGCGACGACCGCGCCACCGCCGGCCAGTGCCGACGACACCTCCTCGGCAACCCGCATGCGCCCGCTCTCCAGCTCCGACATCACCCCGAGGATACGGACGGGAACGTCCAGCGCGTCGGGGAGCCGTCGAAGTCGGTCGAGACCACCCCGAACGCCCGTTCCGGCCGGACCTTCGCGACCACGGCCTGGTCGGGGGCGAAGAACTCGACCGGGTACTCCGTGCGGTACTTCACGTTGACCACCGCGACGAACCGGACCAGGCGCTCGTGGTCGGTCACCAGCTCCGCGATCCCCTCCAGCACGACCGGGTTCTCCGGGTCCTCGGTGGACATCGCGACCCGGCAGCCGGCCCGGATGTTGCGGACCTTGCGGGAGCCGGGGCTCGCCGAGAACCACAGGCCGCCGTCGTCCCACACCGCCCACACCGGCGTCAGGTGCGGGCGGCCGTCCGGCCACACGGTCGCGAGCCAGAAATCGTGGCTGTTCCGCAACCGGGACAGCGCCCAGGTCCACGGCAGCAGCCCGGTGCCCTGCTCGGGAGGCTGCACGCCGTAGCCCGGCATGTACGGCCGGGACGCCTCCGGCTCGGTCGCTGGGTCGGTCGCTGGGTCGGTCATCGACCGATTGTCGCGCGTCCGTCCGGTTCGGGCGAGGAGTTCCCGCCAGGTTCAGTCGAAGATGCCGCGGGGCTTGGCGACCTCGCGCAGCCACCCCTCGATCTGCTGCTCCCAGTTGGCGCGCCCGAGCGCGGCGTACTCGACGACGAACATGCCCAGCATCGCCTTGCCGCGCCCGCCGAGGCCGCCGCCCTTGGCCACCCGGACCCGCTTGTTCACGTCGAGCACGACCTGCACGTCCCGCGGCCGGGCCAGGAAGCTGACCGAGACCTCGTTGAACACCGGCGCGAAGCTCGGCGACGGCGCGAAGCCGATCTCCTGGAAGAACGGGAGCTGCTGGTCGGCGCCGTCCACGCGGTCCTGCACGAGGTTCGCGGAGCGGAACTGGAAGCCGAGCCGGCTCATCGCGTCGAGGATGCGGTGTTGCGCGGGCACCGGCTCGATCGGGACGGCGTCCACGTCCTGCGGGTCGACCACCGTCCGGGCCAGGTTCAGGTTGGTCTGCAGCCCGACCGCCATGCCGGTGAGGTACTTGCCGAAGACCGTGGTGATCGGCGTCTCCCACGGCATCCGCACCTCGAACGGGACGGTGATCCGCGCGCCGGCCCGGACCAGCTCCCGGCCGGCGAGGTGCACGTTCTGGAACGGCAGGTCCACCAGCGTCGGCTCCGCGCCGTTGTCGCCGCCGCGCTCGACCCGGGCCAGCAGGGTGACGCCGAGCGACTCGACCTCCTGGTCGACCTGCCCGCCGACGAGCGCCACCTCGCCGCGCAGCGTGCCGCCGGGGAGCACGTGTCGGTCGAGGATCCGGGCGTCCACGGTGGCGCCGCCCTGACCGAAGCTGGCCATCACCTTCTGGAACATGCGCGCATCCTGTCAGGTGGTGCGCGGGCGCGTCGGTATTTCCGGCATCATTGGGGGCGTGAGTACGCAGACACTGCCCGAGGTCGACACCCGCCCGGAGGGCACCGAGACCACGGGTGACGACACCCCGAAGATGTTCCACTACGTCCGCAAGGACAAGATCGCCGAGAGCGCGGTCACCGGCTCGATGGTGGTCGCCCTGTGCGGGGAGGTGTTCCCGGTCACCAAGTCGCCGAAGCCCGGCTCCCCGGTGTGCCCCGAGTGCAAGCGCATCTACGAGAACCTGCCCGGCGAGTGAGCGGCGGCTAGTCGCGAAGCGGTTCGGAAGGCCGGACTCGCGGGTCGGGAGGGTCGGACTCGCGCGACGGGGGTTGCGGACTCGCGGGTTCGTCGGGCGCGGGTTCGTCGGGCGCGGGGTCGGAGGGTGTGGCGTCGCGGGCGCGGTCCATTTCCAGCCGCCGCCAGCGGCGGCGTTGGCGGCGGGTCATGCGCGCCGGCCACATCTCCTGGATGGCGGCGTTGAAGTAGGCGCCGATCACGATGGCCAGGCCGAGGAAGAACGCGAACAGCAGGAACGCGATCGGGGTGGCCAGCGCGCCGTAGGTGTAGCCGGTGGTCGTGATCCACGCGATGTAGAGCCGCAGCCCGATGCTGGAGAGCAGGAACACGATCATCGCGAGCACCGCGCCCGGCAGCCCGCGGTACCACGGCAGCTTGCGCGGCAGGGCCAGTTTGTACAGCGTGACCAGCGCGAGCACGATCAGCACGCCGAGCGCCGGGTAGTAGAAGGTGTCGACCCAGAACCCGATCTCCTGGCGCCACCCGGTGGGGAACAGCTTCGGCAGGATCTCCGGGCCCAGCGCCAGGATCGGCAGCCCGATCACCAGCAGCACCAGCGACGCCATGTACAGCAGCAGCGCGAAGATCCGCTGCCACACCTCGTTGCGCACCCCGTACTGGTCGTGCGCCACGGTGATCGCGTCCACGAACGACGACATGGCCGACGAGCCGGCCCACAGCGAGATCAGAAAGCCGACGGTCAGGATCTCGCCCTGGCCGTGCCGGAGGATGTCGTCGACGGTCGGCTTGATGATCTGGTCGACCACGCTGGGGCTGAACGCCGTGCGGGACCACTCGATGATCGCGTCGTGCACCGACTGGATCACGTCCTGGCCGAACCAGTCGGCCACGTAGCCGAGACTGCCCAGCAGCCCGAGCAGCAGCGGCGGCAGCGACAGGATCTGCCAGAACGCCGCCTCGGCCGCCTCGGAGAAGAGGTTGCCTCCCCACGCCTTGGCCATCGTGCGCCGCACGAGCCGCAGCGGGCCGCGCGGAGCCATCGCGCTGGTCGGCTGCTCCGCGTTGCGGGTCGGGTGTTGTGGCTGCGGGCTCATCTCAAGGTCAAGCATGGTCCATCGGGTCGCGATCGGCGCGGTACGGCTGATGATCGTGACGCACGTGTCGCGGGGCGCGCCCCGGCGGCGCTCCATGGGCGAGGGTAGAGTCGAGGCGCCCTCAACGGAGCCGGATTCTCTTGTTTGAGGGCATTGGTTTGCCCTGAGTTCGTCCGGGGGAAAGGAGCAGCCGACCGGTGACATCCGAGCCGATCGTGCACGGGGCCGGGGACCGGTCCGCCGCGCGGCCGCTGCGCGCCTGGCAGCGCCGGGCGATCACGAAGTACCTGGCCAGCGGGCCGAAGGACTTCCTCGCGGTGGCCACGCCGGGAGCCGGCAAGACCGTGTTCGGGTTGCGGGTGGCCGCGGAGCTGCTCGCCGACCGGATCGTCGAGCGGGTCACGATCGTGACCCCGACCGAACACCTCAAGCACCAGTGGGCCGCCGCCGCCGACGCGGCCGGGATCCCTATCGACCCGAACTTCCGCAACGGCGACGGCGCCACCTCCGGCGACTACCGGGGTGTCGCGGTCACCTACGCCCAGGTCGCGGCGCACCCGATGCTGCACCGGGTGCGCACCGAGAGCCGCCGGACGCTGGTGATCCTCGACGAGATCCACCACGGCGGCGACGCCAAGTCGTGGGGCGACGCGATCCGCGAGGCATTCACCCCGGCGGTGCGCCGGCTCGCGCTGACCGGTACCCCGTTCCGCAGCGACGACTCGCAGATCCCGTTCGTCAACTACGAGCCGGACGGCGCCGGGTTCCTGCGCAGCAAGGCCGACCACACCTACGGCTACGCCGACGCGCTGGCCGACGGCGTGGTTCGTCCGGTGATCTTCCTGGCCTACTCCGGCGAGGCGAGCTGGCGGACCAGCGCGGGCGAGGAGTTCACCGCGCGCCTCGGCGAGCCGATGACCGCCGAGCAGACCGCCCGGGCCTGGCGCACCGCGCTGGACCCGATGGGCGAGTGGATCCCGTCCGTGCTCGGTGCCGCCGACCTGCGCCTGCAGCAGCTGCGGCAGAGCGTGCCGGACGCCGCCGGTTTGGTGATCGCCTCCGACCACGAGTCGGCGAAGGCCTACGCGACGATCCTCGAGCGGACCACCGGTGCGAAGCCGGTCGTGGTGCTCTCCGACGACCCGAAGGCCTCCGGCCGGATCGCCGACTTCGCCGAGTCCGACGACCGGTGGCTGGTGGCCGTGCGGATGGTGTCCGAGGGCGTCGACGTGCCGCGGCTGGCCGTCGGCGTCTACGCGACCAGCGCGTCCACCCCGCTGTTCTTCGCCCAGGCGGTCGGCCGGTTCGTCCGGGCCCGCCGGCCGGGGGAGACCGCGAGCGTGTTCCTGCCGAGCGTGCCGGTGCTGCTGGAGCTCGCGAGCCAGCTGGAGGCACAGCGCGACCACGTGCTCGGCAAGCCGCACCGGGACAAGGACGGCTGGGACGACGAACTGCTGGCCGACGCCAACCGGACCAAGGACGAGCCGGGCGAGGAGGAGAAGGCCTACACCTCGCTGGGCGCGTCGGCCGAGCTGGACCAGGTGATCTACGACGGGTCCTCGTTCGGCACCGCGGCCTTCGCCGGCTCGGCCGAGGAGCAGGAGTACCTCGGCCTGCCGGGGCTGCTCGAGCCGGACCAGGTGCGGGCGCTGTTGCGACAGCGCCAGGCCGACCAGGTAACGGATCGGTCCCGTCGCGCGAAGGAGGAGCATGCGGCGCCGGCCCAGCCGGAACCGCGACCACGGAGCGTGGCCGAACGGCTGACCGCGTTGCGCAAGGAGCTCAACACGCTGGTGGGGCTGTACCACCACAGAACAGGCAAACCGCACGGCATGATCCACAGTGAGCTGCGCAGAGTCTGCGCGGGCCCGCCGACGGCCATGGCGTCGGTGGAGCAGCTCGAGGAACGGATCGCTACTCTCCGCTCCTGGTAGCGGGCGGGCACTGTTCGGGTCCGCCGGATGATCGGCGGATTACCGGTTCGTTGCCAAATCGTGTCGCAGGCGAGTCACAAAAAGCCGGTTCGTGGCTTCCATCACTGCCTCTCCCGGCATATGTTGTGCACCGCAACATTTGCCCGGAGGACCGTGAAGGGACCGTTAATGCGCAGTACACGACTTGCTCTGCTCGCCGCGGGGATGGGTCTGACCCTTGCCCTCTCGGCCTGCGGTGCCAATCAGGAAACGCCGAGCGGGGGCGGCGGCGAGGAGACCGAGAACGAGTCCTCGGGCGGCATCCCGGTGGGGGTGATCCTCCCGGAGACCGCGAGCTCCGCGCGTTGGGAGGGCTTCGACAAGCCCATGCTCGAGGCGGCCATGCGGGCCGAGGGCCTCGACCCGGACATCCAGAACGCCCAGGGTGACGTGCAGAAGTTCACCACCCTGGCCGACGGGATGATCAACGCCGGGGTCAAGGTCCTGATCATCGCCTCGATCAACAGCGAGGTCGGCGGCACCGTCGCGCAGAAGGCCAACGCCCAGGGCATCCCGACCATCGACTACGACCGGCTCAACCTCGGCGGCAGCTCCGAGTACTACGTGTCGTTCGACAACGTGAAGGTCGGCGAACTGCAGGGCCAGGGCATGGTCGACGCGCTCGCCGACGCGCCGGACGGCGCTCAGATCATCGAGATCGAGGGCGCGCCGACGGACAACAACGCGACCCTGTTCCACGAGGGCCAGCGCAACGTCCTCCAGCCGCTGTACGACTCGGGCCGGTTCGACCTCGTGCGGTCCCAGGCGATCGACGACTGGGACAACCAGCAGGGCGGCATCACCTTCGAGCAGATCCTGACCGCCAACGGCGGCAAGGTCGACGGTGTCGTCGCCGCCAACGACGGCCTGGCCGGCGCGATCATCACGGTGCTCAAGAAGAACGGTCTGAACGGCAAGGTTCCGGTCACCGGCCAGGACGCCACCCCCGACGGCCTCAAGGCCATCCTCGCCGGCGACCAGTACATGACGGTGTTCAAGCCGATCAAGGAGGAGGCGGAGGCCACCGCCAAGCTCGCCGCCGCGCTCGCCGCGGGGGACACCGCCGCGGCCGACGAGATCGCCACCGACACCAGCGAAGACCCCAAGGGCGACCGCGAGGTCAAGTCCGTGCTGCTGGAGCCGTACCTGATCACCCGCGAGAACGTCAAGCGGGTCGTCGACGAGGGCTACGTGAAGGCGAGCGAGATCTGCACCGGCAAGCTGAAGGCCGAGTGCGACGAGCTCGGCATCTCCTGACAGGTTCGTCCCGGGGTAGGGCCCACCGTCGCGGTGCGGCCCTTCCCCGGGGGTGGAGGAATTCATGAGCGAGCTTGCGAGCGAATCAATGTCACAGGGCGACCGCGAGCGGCGCCACCGAGCGAGGGGGCGTCGTGAGTGAGCCACTTCTCGAGCTGATCGGGATCAACAAGAGCTTCGGCCCGGTGCACGTGCTGCACGACGTGGACTTCACCGTGCGGGCGGGCGAGGTCACCGCGATGGTCGGCGACAACGGCGCCGGCAAGTCCACACTGATCAAGTGCGTGGCGGGCATCCACCCGATGGACTCCGGCGAGGTCCGCTTCCGCGGCGAGCCGGTCACCATCCACAACCCCAAGGACGCCGCCGACCTCGGCATCGAGGTCGTGTACCAGGACCTCGCGCTGGCCGACAACCTCGACGTCGTGCAGAACATGTTCCTCGGCCGGGAGCGCGGCTCCCGCTGGCTGATGGACGAGTCGAGCATGGAGCGCGCGGCCCGCGAGACCCTCGCGTCGCTGTCGGTCCGCACGGTCAAGTCGGTCCGCACCCCGGTCGCGGCCCTGTCCGGCGGGCAGCGGCAGACGGTCGCGATCGCCAAGGCCGTGCTGTGGGACAGCAAGGTCGTGCTGCTCGACGAGCCGACCGCGGCACTCGGCGTCGCGCAGACCCGCCAGGTCCTCGACCTGGTCCGCAGGCTGGCGGAGCAGGGCCTCGGGGTCGTGCTGATCAGCCACAACATGGCCGACGTGTTCGAGGTCGCCGACCGCATCGCCACGCTCTACCTCGGCCGGCTGGTCGCCGAGGTGCCGGCCAAGGAGACCACGCACAGCCAGGTCGTCGAGCTGATCACCGCGGGTCGTTCCGGCGACCTCGGTCTCGCCCGGCCCGAGGCCGTCACCCTCTGATCCACCACCCGAGGACCTTCATCCCATGACCGATTCCCCGGCCAAGACCGAGACCGCGTCCGGCGTGATCTCCGACTTCGGCATCGACACCACCTCCCAGTCCACCGGCGAGGCGATCCGGGACTACGTCGCCAGGCTGCGCGGCGGTGAGCTCGGCTCGCTGCCGGCGCTGCTCGGCCTCGCGGCGCTGCTGATCGTGTTCACCGCGCTGTCGGACAACTTCCTGACGCTGAACAACATGGCGAACCTGCTCGCGCAGGGCGCCGGCGAGATGATCATCGCGATGGGCCTGGTCTACGTCCTGCTGCTGGGCGAGATCGACCTGTCCGCCGGCACGCTGTCCGGCGTGTGCGCCGCCGTGATGGCCATGCACTACGTCCGCGGTGGCAACCTGCTCGGCGGTATGGGCAGCACGGTGTTCTACGTGTTCATCGCCGGCCTGCTCGCCGCCGCCGTCCTCGCGCTGCTGATGCGGATCTGGGCGGGCGCGGCGCTCAGCCTCGTCGCCGTCGCCATGGCGCTGCTCGGCGTGCAGCCCAACGCGTGGCTGGAGATGCTGCTCGCGGTCTGTGTCGGCGCCGCGATCGGCTGCATCACCGGCTTCCTGGTCGCCAACATCGGCATGCCGTCGTTCGTGGTGACGCTCGCGCTGTTCATCACGTGGCAGGGCGTGATCCTGCAGTTCATCGGCGAGGGTGGCGTATTCGGCATCCGCAACTCGCCGGTGCTGTTCAACGTGGCCAACGGCAGTCTGTCGGTGTTCGGCTCCTGGCTGCTGTGCCTGATCGTGGCCGGTGGCTACGGGGCGGTGGTGCTCGGCGAGCACTTCTCCCGGCTGCGCAAGGGCCTGGTCACCCAGCCGACCCCGATCGCGCTGTTCAAGGTCGTCGCCGTCGCGGTGATCGCGGTGCTGTCGACCTGGGCGCTGACGCTCAACCGCTCGCCGAACCCGGACCTGGTCACCATCCAGGGCGTTCCCTTCGTCGTGCCGATCGTCCTGGCCCTGCTGGTGATCGGGACCTATGTGCTCAACCGCACCCGGTACGGCCGGCACATCTACGCCGTCGGCGGCAACTCCGAGGCCGCGCGCCGCGCGGGTATCGACGTGAAGAAGATCCGGGCGAGCGTGTTCGCCGTCTCCGCCGCCGCGGCCGCGATCGGTGCGATCGTGTACTCGTCGAAGGCGGGCTCGGTCGACCCCCAGGCCGGTGGGCTGAACACGCTGCTGTTCGCCGTCGGCGCGGCCGTGATCGGCGGCACGTCGCTGTTCGGCGGGCGGGGCAAGGTCACGCACGCGGTCATCGGCGGTCTGGTGCTCGCGGTGGTGGACAACGGCCTCGGGCTGCTGCGGCAGCCGGCGGCGGTGGTCAACATCATCACCGGTCTGGTGCTGCTGCTCGCCGCCACGGTCGACGCGCTGTCCCGGCGGAGGGCCGCCGTAGCATCGCGGTGATCAGCGCGGTGACCGGACAGGAGCGAGGGGTTTGACCAGCACACCAACGGGCGCGCGGCCCGACGAGGTGCGCCGGCACAACCGCACGGTCCTGTTACGCAGACTGCACATCGGCGGCCCGTGCACCAGGGCGGCGCTCGCGACCGAGCTCGGGCTCAACCGCAGCACCATCAAGGCCCTGGTGGACGGGCTCGCCGAGTCCGGCGTGGTCGAGGAGCGGGTGCCGAGGCAGCGCAGCGGCGCCGGCCGCCCGTCGCTGCTGGTGCTGCCGCAGGCGCACGCCGCGGTGGTGCTCGCCGTCGACGTCCGGGTGGAGCAGGTGTCGATCGCACTGGTCGGCCTCGGCGGCGAGATCCTCGGCCGGAACAGCTGGAACCTGCGGGTGCGCACCCGCGAGCCCGGCGAGGTGATCACGCACGTGGTCGACTCGGCCGTGGTACTCGCCGCGGACCTCGGGGTGACGATGGTGGCCGCCGGCATCTCGGTGCCGGGTGTGGTCCGCCGCTCCGACGGCCTGGTGCACGAGGCGCCGAACCTGCACTGGACCGACGTCCCGCTGGGCGAGCGGCTCGGCGCGGTGCTCGACCTGCCGGTCGTGGTCGGCAACGACGCGGAACTCGGCGCGCTGGCCGAGCACCTGCGCGGCACCGCGCGCGGCAGCTCCGACGCGGTGTACGTGTCGGCCGACGTGGGCGTCGGCGGCGGGGTGATCTCCGACGGCTCGGCGCTGCGCGGCACGGCCGGCTACCTCGGCGAGCTCGGCCACATGGTGATCCACCCCGGCGGGCGGCAGTGCTACTGCGGCAGCCGCGGGTGCTGGGAGACCGAGGTCGGCGAGCGGGCGCTGTGCCGGGCGCTCGGGCTGCGGGAGGGGTCGCCGCGCGGCGCGGTGGTGGCGGAGCTGCGGGCGCTGGCGGCGGACCCGGTGCGGGTGCGGTCCCGGCTCGGGGAGTTCGCCGAATGGCTCACGCTGGGGCTGGTGAACGTGGTGAACGTGCTCGGCCCGGAGCTGGTGGTGCTCGGGGACCTGTTCACCGCGCTGCCCGGCTCGCTGATCGCGGACGTGGCGGCGGAGGTGCGGACCCGGAGCCTGGTGTCGCGGGCGGTGGGCGGCACCCGCATCGTGGCGTCCACGCTGGGTGGCGACGTGACCCTGCTCGGTGCCGCGGAGCTGGCGTTCGAACCGGTGCTCGACGCGGTCTGATTTTCGCCGGTGTGATAAACGTCATGTATTGACGACGGCATACCTGTTCTGGGTGTTTTGTCCTTTTTGGGGCCGTGCGTACGCGACGGGCGGGACCCGGTCGCCCGGATCCCGCCCGCCCGCGACGTCAGCTCTTCAGTTCGTCTTGTCCCTGCTGGATGGCCGCCTCGAGCTCCTTCAGGCGGTCCTGGTGCTTGCGGGCGTGGTGCCCGCAAAAAAGGAGCTCACCTCCGGAGGGAAGGACCGCACGTACCTTGGCAGCCGCCCCGCACCGGTCGCAGCGGTCGGCAGCGGTCAGGTCGGGGCGGGCGAGCGTGGTGTTCATGTCAGATCTCCCTCCGTCCCGGCACCGGTTGGCCCGATGCCGTCTCCGGCCGCGATCACCCTGGGAGGTGCTCGCGCCGTCTACTCTTCCAGACGATTGAGCTCCCGTCAGTGTTCCCCGATCCGATGAGAGATCACTCGATGGCAGATTTAACCCAGTTGTCGTATCGCTCGTCCCGGAATGCAGGATCGATGGTGTGAGCCCGGTCGATCGGGTACAGCGGACCCGACAAGTGCCCGCGCCGCTACTGTTCGTCGTCGGCGGCGTGTCGATGTACCTCGGCGCGGCGGCGGCCGTGTGGCTGTTCGCCGACCTCGACCCGGCGGGGGTGGCGTGGCTGCGCCAGCTCGGCGCGGCGCTGGTGCTGTTGGCCTGGCGGCGGCCCGGCCGGGCGGCCTGGCGCGGGCGGGTGTTCTGGCTGGCGACGGTGTTCGGCGTGGTCACCGCCGGCATGAACGTGGCCTTCTACGAGGCGATCGCCCGGCTGCCGCTGGGCACCGCGGTGGCGCTGGAGTTCGCCGGCCCGGTGCTGGTGGCGGCGTTCGGGTCGCGGACCAGGCGGGACATCGCGGCCCTGGTGCTCGTGCTGTTCGGGGTGTTGCTGATCGCGGACGTGCAGTGGTCGGGGAGCACGCTGGGGGTGCTGTTCGCGCTCGCGGCGGCCGCGCTCTGGGCGGGCTACATCGTGCTGGGCAAGCGGGTCGCGGACGTCGGGCTGGGGGTGGACGGGCTCGCCGTCGGGTTCGCGGCCGCGACGGTGCTGCTGGTGCCGCTGGCGTTCGGCACCGGGCCGGTGTGGTCCTCGCCCCGGCTGTTGCTGCTGGGGGTCGGCGTGGGAGTGCTGTCGACCGTGGTGCCCTACGTGCTGGACCAGGTGGTGCTGCGGCGGCTGGGACAGGCGTCCTTCGCGCTGCTGCTGGCGCTGCTGCCGGTGACCGCGACGGTGGTCGGACTGGTCGTGCTGCGGCAGGTGCCCACGCTGCCGGAGGCGGGCGGGATCCTGGCCGTCGTGGTGGGGCTGACGCTGCGCTCCCGGGAGCCGGCCCGCCCCGAGCCCCTGTAGAGGACGCCGTGAGAAGCGGAACGCCCGCCAACCGTGGCGGCTGGCGGGCGTTCGCGACGTTCCGTCGGTCTCACTCGAGGTAGTCGCGCAGGACCTGCGAGCGGGACGGGTGGCGCAGCTTGGACATCGTCTTCGACTCGATCTGGCGGATCCGCTCGCGGGTGACGCCGTAGACCTGGCCGATCTCGTCGAGCGTGCGGGGCTGGCCGTCGGTCAGGCCGAAGCGCAGCCGGACCACGCCCGCCTCGCGCTCGGAGAGCGTGGCCAGCACCGACTGGAGCTGGTCCTGCAGCAGCGTGAAGCTCACCGCGTCGACCGCGACGACCGCCTCGGAGTCCTCGATGAAGTCACCGAGCTGGCTGTCGCCCTCGTCGCCGATGGTCTGGTCGAGCGAGATGGGCTCCCGGGCGTACTGCTGGATCTCCAGCACCTTCTCGGGCGTGATGTCCATTTCCTTCGCCAGCTCCTCCGGCGTGGGCTCACGGCCCAGGTCCTGGAGCAGCTCGCGCTGGATGCGGCCCAGCTTGTTGATGACGTCGACCATGTGCACCGGGATGCGGATGGTGCGGGCCTGGTCGGCCATCGCGCGGGTGATCGCCTGCCGGATCCACCACGTGGCGTAGGTGGAGAACTTGTAGCCCTTGGTGTAGTCGAACTTCTCGACCGCGCGGATCAGG
>DATABL010000083.1:0-10704 GCA_036259595.1 Actinophytocola sp. | reverse complement strand
GGTGCTGCGCGTGCTCTACCTGGTCTTCAACGAGGGCTACTCCGGCGACGTCGACCTCGCCGCCGAGGCGATCCGGCTCACCCGCCAACTGGCGGCCAGGATCACCCACGAGGAGGTCGCGGGCCTGCTCGCGCTGATGTTCCTCCACCACGCCCGGCGCCCGGCACGCACCCGCGCCGACGGCGGCCTCGTGCCCCTCGCCGAGCAGGACCGTGGCCGGTGGGACACCCGCCTGATCGCCGAGGGCGTAGCCGTGCTCCAGACGGCCCTCGCCCGCGCCCGCCTGGGCGAGTTCCAGGCCCAGGCCGCAATCGCCGCGCTGCACGCCGACGCCCGCACGGCCGAGGAGACCGACTGGGTGCAGATCGTCGAGTGGTACGACGAACTGCTGCGGCTCACCGACAACCCGGTGGCCCGCCTCAACCGGGCCGTCGCGGTCGGCGAGGCCGACGGGCCGCGCGCCGGCCTGGCCGCCCTGGCGGGGCTCGACCCCGCCCTGCCCCGCCACACCGCCGTCGCGGCGTACCTGCACGAACGTGACGGCGACCCGGTCACCGCGGCACGGCTCTACGCCGAGGCCGCCCGAGCGGCGCCCAACCTCCCCGAACGCGACCACCTCACCCGACAGGCCGCCCGGCTCAACGCCCGGCTGCGCGGGGCGTGACGGACGCAAACTTGATTTGTTCCAGACTAGCGAGCTAGGGTCGCCCCCGTGACGTCCGACTTCGAGGCACAGCTGCGGGCGGTCTCGTTGCGCGTGACCCAGCCCCGGTTGGCGGTGCTCGGCGCGTTGCGCGACCATCCGCACGTCGATACCCACCGGGTGATCGAGCTGGTGCGGGCCGAGCATCCCACGGTGTCCCACCAGGCGATCTACGACGTCCTGGCGGCGCTCACCGACGCCGGTCTGGTGCGGCGCATCCAGCCGACCGGCGCGACCGCCCGCTACGAGTCCCGAGTCGGGGACAACCACCACCACGTCGTGTGCCGCTCCTGCGGTGCGATCGCGGACGTCGACTGCGCCGTCGGCCACACCCCGTGTCTGACCGCCTCGAACGACCACGGTTTCGTGGTCGACGAGGCGGAGGTCGTCTACTGGGGCACCTGCCCCGACTGCGCGGCCGCCCCCACCCCCCATTGATCCGCCAGTTCGGAAGGAAGTAGATGAGCCCCACCCAGGACAACGTCCCCTCCAGCGCGCAGGGCGTGGACGAGAAGGCGGCGGCCGGCTGCCCGGTCGCGCACGACTCGGTGACCGCGCACGGCAGCGAGAGCGAGAACCCGGCGATCGACTCGCCGACCTCGAAGACGGGCGGCCGTCCGCGCACGATCCGGGACTGGTGGCCCAACCAGCTCGACCTCACCGTGTTGCACGCCCACTCGTCGAAGAGCAACCCGCTGGGCGAGAACTTCAGCTACGCCAAGGAGTTCGCCAAGCTCGACGTCGAGGCCCTCAAGCGCGACATCGCCGAGCTGCTCACCACCTCGCAGGACTGGTGGCCGGCCGACTTCGGCCACTACGGCGGCCTGATGATCCGCATGAGCTGGCACGCCGCGGGCACCTACCGCATCCACGACGGGCGCGGCGGGGCCGGCGACGGCGGTCAGCGTTTCGCCCCGCTCAACAGCTGGCCCGACAACGCCAACCTCGACAAGGCACGCCGGCTGCTGTGGCCGGTCAAGCAGAAGTACGGCCAGCAGATCTCATGGGCCGACCTGCTGGTGTTCGCCGGCAACGTCGCCCTGGAGTCGATGGGCTTCAAGACCTTCGGCTTCGGCTTCGGCCGCGAGGACATCTGGGAGCCGGAGGAGATCTTCTGGGGCCCGGAGGACGCCTGGCTGGGTGACGAGCGCTACGTCGGCGACTCGGAGATGGTGCCCGAGGTCGGCGCGACCGAGATGGGCCTCATCTACGTCAACCCCGAGGGCCCGCGCGGCAGCGCCGACTACATGGCGGCGGCCCACTTCATCCGGGAGACCTTCAGCCGGATGGCGATGAACGACGAGGAGACCGTCGCCCTCATCGCCGGCGGCCACACCTTCGGCAAGACCCACGGCGCCGGCATCGCCGACGACCACGTCGGCGCGGAGCCCGAGGGAGCCCCGCTGGAGGCGCAGGGCCTTGGCTGGCTCTCCACCCACGGCAGCGGCAAGGCCGGTGACACGATCACCAGTGGTCTCGAGGTGACGTGGACCGACGTGCCGACGCAGTGGAGCAACCGCTTCTTCGAGATCCTCTTCGGTTACGAGTGGGAGCTCACCACCAGCCCCGGTGGCGGCAAGCAGTGGGTCGCCAAGGACGCCGAGGAGATCATCCCGGACGCCCACGACCCGTCGAAGAAGCACCGGCCGACGATGCTCACGACCGACCTGTCGCTGCGCTTCGACCCCACGTATGGACCGATCTCCCGGCGCTTCCTGGAGAACCCCGACGAGTTCGCGCTGGCGTTCGCCAAGGCCTGGTACAAGCTGCTGCACCGCGACATGGGTCCGGTCAGCCGCTTCCTGGGGCCGTGGGTCGCCGAGCCCCAGCTTTGGCAGGACCCGGTGCCGGCCGTCGACCACGAGCTCGTGGGTGAGGCCGACATCGCCGCGCTCAAGGCGAAGGTCCTCGAGTCCGGCATCCCGACCGCCCAGCTGGTCGCCACCGCCTGGGCCTCCGCCGCGAGCTACCGGTCCACGGACATGCGTGGCGGCGCCAACGGCGCCCGGATCCGCCTCGAGCCCCAGCGCAACTGGGAGGTCAACCAGCCCGAGCAGCTCGCGACGGTCCTGCCGACCCTCGAGGGCATCCAGCGGGAGTTCAACGCCGCCGGCGGCGCGAAGATCTCGCTCGCCGACCTGATCGTGCTGGCCGGCTCGGCCGCCGTCGAGAAGGCGGCGAGCGACGCCGGCTTCGAGGTGACGGTGCCGTTCCGCCCGGGTCGCACCGACGCCTCCCAGGAGGAGACCGACGTCGAGTCGTTCGCGGTCCTCGAGCCGCGTGCCGACGGGTTCCGCAACTACCTGCGTGCCGGCGAGAAGCTCCAGCCGGAGGTGCTGCTCGTCGACCGCGCCTACATGCTCGACCTGACCGCACCCGAGATGACCGTCCTCGTCGGCGGGCTGCGTTCCCTCGGGGCCAACACCGGCGGCAGCCAGCACGGCGTCCTCACCGACCGACCCGGCGTGCTCACCAACGACTTCTTCGCCAACCTGCTCTCGCCGGGTACCCGGTGGAAGGCGTCGGAGTCCGAGGAGCACGTGTACGAGATCCGCGACGTGGCCACCGACGAGGTGAAGTGGACCGCTACCGTGGTCGACCTCATCTTCGGTTCCAACTCCCAGCTGCGGGCCCTCGCCGAGGTCTACGCCAGCCAGGACGCCCGCGAGAAGTTCGTGACCGACTTCGTCGCGGCCTGGACCAAGGTCATGGAACTCGACCGGTTCGACCTCGCCTGATCCGCGTCACCGACGAGCCCGGCCGATACACCAGCGACCGGCCGGGCTCGTCGTCTTGTCAGTTCGGCGCCGGGACGGCGTGTTCCGCGGCGCGGCTGACGGTTTCCCATCCGGCCCAGGTGTCCATGCGTTGCCGCGAGATGTCGAAGGCGAGGTCGTAGACCATGCTGCCGAGCAGTAGCCGCAGCGGCGGATCGTCGCTGGCGACCAGCGCCATCACCGCCTCGGCGGCCAGTCGTGGCTCGCTGTCGACCGATCCCTCCGCCCACTGCTTCGCCAGCTCCGCGCGCAGCGGGGCGTAGGCGGGGTCCGGGGTGGCCGCGGTGCTGCGGGTGTAGAGGTCGGTCCAGTAGCCGCCCGGCTGGACGATGGTGACCTTGACCCCGAACGCGGCGGCCTCGGCGGCCAGTGCCTCGCTCATGCCCTCCAGCGCGAACTTGCTGGCGCTGTAGAGCCCGGTGCTGGGGAAGCCGCCGAGCGCGCCGATGCTGGAGATCTGGACGATGTGCCCGCTGCCCTGGGCTCGCAACCGCGGTAGGACCGCCTGGCTGACCCAGAGCGCGCCGAAGAAGTTGACGTCCAGCTGAGCGCGGGACTCGGCCTCGGTGAACTCCTCCACCATCCCGGTGAACAGCGCCCCGGCGTTGTTGACGACCACATCGAGCCGGCCGAAGTGCTCGACCGCCCGGTCGACCACGTCGAAGACCGCCGAGCGGTCCGTGACGTCCAGACGCAGAGCCAGCAGGCGCCCCGGGTGTCGGGCGGCGAGGTCGTCGAGGGGCGTGACATCGCGGGCGGCGCCGACCACCCGGTCGCCGCCGGCCAGCGCGGCCTCGGTGAAGGCGCGGCCGAGGCCACGGCTGGCGCCGGTGACGAACCAGACGCGCGAGGTCGAAGCACCTGAGGTTTCCACATGGTTCCTTCCACAGCGAGACGAACCGTTGCGTCTCGTCATTGACAAGCAGCTTACACGACGAAGCGCGCCAGTCAAGACGGACCGTCTCGTCTCATCGTCTGCTAGGTTGGCCCCGTGTCCACGAAGGTCGCACCAGACCCCGGCCGCCGCAGCCAGTCCTCGCGACAGGCCATCCTCACCGCCGCGCTCGCCCTCGTCGGCGAGGTGGGGTACACGAGGCTGAGCATCGAGGGCATCGCCCAGGCCGCGGGGGTCGGCAAGCAGACGATCTACCGGTGGTGGCCGTCGAAGGGCTCGCTGCTCTTCGACGCGTTCCTCACCCTTGCCGGCGAGGGCGAGGCCGCCGCACTACCCGACACCGGCGACCTGGCCGCCGACCTGAGGCTGGTCCTGCGGGCGACCGTCGCCGAACTGAACGAGCCCCGCTACGACCTGCCCATGCGCGCCCTGCACACCGAGATCGTCCACGACCCGGCCCTAGCCGCCGACTACGCGGAGCGGTTGGACGAGCCGATGCGGAAACTGAAGAAGGACCGACTGCGCGCCGCCCAGCGCGCCGGGCAGCTGGCCGAGGACGTCGACCTCGATGTGGCCGTCGACATGCTGTTCGGCCCCGTCCTCAACCGGTGGCTGCAACGCACCGGCCCGCTGACACCCGAGTACGCCGACCAGGTGGTGGACACGGCACTCCGCGGGCTCCAGCCGCGTTAGAGCGGGCCGCCCTACGCCGCGGCCGGGACCGCGCGCTCGGCGATGACGTCCAGCAGAACGTCGGGGTGGTTGGTGATGATCCCGTCCACCCCCTTCTCGATCTGGGCGCGCATGTCGTCGGCGTCGTTGACCGTGTAGACGAACACCTCCAGCCCGGCCTCCTGCACGGTCGCCACATAGGCCGCGTCGACCGTGGTGTAGCTCGGGTTGATCTGGTCGGCCCAGGCGGCGTAGGCCGGGATGTCCGCCTCGTCCACCCGGCCCAGCAGACCGTGCGGGATGTCCGGCAGCAGGTCCTGCGAGCGCCGCATCGACTCCCAGTCGAAGCTCTGCACCACCAGTCGGTGCGCCTTCCCCGGTGGGCCCGGTTTGAGCCACCAGGGGTCGCGGGCCAGTTCCTCGGCGATCTCCCGCTCGATGCCCGGGTACCGGTCGGGGGCCTTGACCTCGAGCAGCAGCCCGACCCTCCGGTCGCGCATCAGGTCCAGGGCCTCGGCCAGCGTCGGCACCGGCTCGCCGGCGAAGGACGGGTCGAACCACGAGCCCGCGTCCAGCCGGTCCACCTCGGCCGCGGTGAAGTCGACGACGTCGTAGGAGTCGCGCCCGGGGAAGACCTCCTCGGCGTCCGTGGTGCGCACCAGGTCCGTGTCGTGCAGCAGCACCAGCTCACCGTCGGCCGTGCGCTGCACGTCGATCTCCACCACGCTCGCGCCCAGGTCCGCCGCCGCGGCCACCGCGGCCAGGGTGTTCTCCGGCGCGTAGGCCGAGGCCCCGCGGTGCGCGACGTCGGTGACCTCCGGTCTGCCCTCCGCCCCGGCGACCTGCGGCGACAGGCCGCCGAGGGTCAGGCAGGCGACGATCGGCAGCACGATCCGGGCGTAGTGGCGGGTCACGGCACTCCCCTCGTGGGTTACTCACTTACTACCCCAACAAGTGGTGACCGCACAAGGAGCGAGCCGTTGTGCGTGTCGAAGCCGCTCGGCGAGAGGACGACGGCCTCCCCCGCCGAAATCGGCCGCTAGCCGGCTGGCCAGCCGAGGTTCGACTTGTGCCCGGCGTCGATGATGGTGGCCGTGACGGTGCGGGTGGAGATCGGTGTGGACTCGGTGGCCGGGGTGCTCGCGGCCATGCGGGCCGGGGCGGACCGGGTGGAGCTGTGTGCCGCGGCGGCCGAGGGTGGCCTGACGCCGAGCGCGGGGCTGGTGGAGCGGGCCGTGGCGGTGGCCGGGGATCGGGTCGGGGTGCACGTGCTGGTCCGGCCCCGGCCGGGCGGGTTCCACTACGCACGGGAGGAACTGGCGGTGATGCGGCGGGACGTCGCCCTGGCCCGGGAGTGCGGGGCGGCGGGCATCGTGGTGGGGGCGCTGGACGCGGGCGGGCGGGTCGACCGCGTCTGCGGGGACCTCGTCGCGGCGGCCGGCGGGCTGCCGGTCACCTTCCACCGGGCGCTCGACGTCGCCGAGGACTCGGTGCGGGCGCTCGAGGACGTGGCCGCGCTCGGCTTCGTCCGGGTGCTCACCTCAGGCCGGCGGCGGTCGGTGCTCGACGGGCTGCCGCTGGTCCGGGAGTTGGTCGAGCGCGCGGCCGGACGGGTGGCGGTGATGGCCTGCGGCGGGGTGCGGGCCGGCAACGCCCGACAGGTCCTCGCCGCGACCGGCGTGCACGACCTGCACGCGGCGATGCGCCGGCCGGTGGGCGCGGCGGGCGACGGTGAGGTGTCGTTCGCCGGCATCGGGGTGCCTACCGGGTTCGACCGGTTCGACACCGACCCGGACGAGGCGGCCGCGCTGTGCCGGATCGCCCGGGGCTGACGCGGCGCGTGCCGCCGAAGTACCACAGTGGACGAACGAGCGGAGTGCGTAATACGCAACAGGTTGCGCCCTGCGCTACGCGACACCGGATGTAGCCGATCGATAGATCATAATGTTTCACATCCGTGATCTACAGTACCGTGCACAGTGCCTTGTCGGATCGGTGCGGACAGGAAATCCGGCGGCAGACTGGGGTTCCCCGAGGCCGCGCCCCTGGCCGCACCGCCAAGGCTCACCGAGCAATTCGGACACGCTTCGTGTTGTGGTGACCCAACGGGTTCCCACCGCGACTGGGAGTCGCGACACCGTGCGCCGCGCCCTGCTACCGGGCCGTGACGGGCTGCCCGGGTGACTGTCCGCGGTTCTCGGACTTGTTAGGTTGCGACGCGCGGTTCGCGTACGTCGTCACTCCTCCGATGTCGAACCGGACCGCTCCGAGGACGCCGACGCCCAGGATGGCGTCCACCCCGCGAGAGGTGAAGCTGCCTGTGCCATTGATCGAGCTGTCCGAGATCTACAAGGTCTTCGGCCGCCGGCCGCACCGCGCGGTCCCCCGGTTGCGAGCCGGCGCCAGCCGCGAGGAGCTGCGCGCCGACGGCATGACCGCGGCGGTCGTCGATGCCTCCTTCTCGGTCGATCCCGGCCAGATCTTCGTCGTGATGGGCCTGTCCGGTTCCGGCAAGTCCACGTTGATCCGCATGGCCAACGGCCTGCTGGAGCCGACGTCCGGCGCGGTGCTCATCGACGACCAGGACATCACGAAGCTCGACGCCCGCGGTCTGCGGCACGTCCGGCGCGAGCGGATCAGCATGGTCTTCCAGCACTTCGCCCTGCTCCCGCACCGCACGGTCGGGGAGAACGCCGCCTACGGCCTCAAGGTCCGGGGGATGAACCGCGCGGACCGCGAGCGAAGCGCGGAGAAGGCCCTGGGCATGGTCGGCCTCGGCGGCTGGGGGGGCTCCTTCCCCGGCGAGCTCTCCGGCGGCATGCGCCAGCGGGTCGGCCTGGCTCGGGCGCTGGCCGCGGAGACCGACATCATGCTGATGGACGAGGCGTTCAGCGCGCTGGACCCGTTGATCCGCCGGGAGATGCAGGACCAGCTGATCGAGCTGCAGCACGACCTGGACAAGACCATCCTGTTCATCACCCACGACCTGAACGAGGCGATGCGCCTCGGCGACCGGATCGCGATGATGCGCGACGGCCGGATCGTGCAGCAGGGCACCGCCGAGCACATCCTGAACGACCCGGCCAACGACTACGTCGCCCAGTTCGTCCAGGACGTCGACCGCACCCGGATCCTCACCGCGTCCTCGGTGATGGAGAAGCCGGTCGCGGTGGTCGGCGCGGAGCAGGGCCCGCGCGCGGCGCACCGGCTGATGCGGGAGAACCAGCTCAGCGGAATCATGGTGGTGGACCGCCAGCACCGGCTGCGCGGCGTGGTGAGCGACGCCGCCGCGGCCGACGCGGTCGCCGCCGGCCGCGACGACATCGCCGGCGTGCTGGAGCAGCCGGCCACCGTCTCCCCGGACACGGCGGTCGCCGACCTGTTCGCCACCTCGGCGAACAGCGCCATCCCGATCGCGGTCGTGGACGCCGAGCGCAACCTGCTCGGCGTGATCGCCCGGGTCACCCTGCTCAGCGCGCTGGGCACCATCGCGCGGACCACCGAACCCCCGGATCCGAACTCCGAGCTGGTCCTCGACGGCACGGCGGAGGGAGCACGGTGATGGGCGGCTGGCTGCGGGACATGTGGGAGGACCGGGTCGACGGCATCGTGCCGCGGGTTCCCGTCGGCGACTGGATCGACAACGGCTTCGAGTGGGTCAAGGAGAACCTCGGCGCGTTCTTCGACCAGCTCGCGGAGCTGATGCAGGACTCGGTGAACGGGATCGCCGACCTGCTCAACGCACCCAACTCGGTGGTGCTGGCGGTGGTGTTCGCCCTGCTCAGCTGGCTGGTCCGGGACTGGAAGGTCGCGGTCGGCACGCTGCTCGGGATGGCCCTGGTCATCTCGATGGAGCAGTGGGAGAACGCGATGGACACCCTCGCGCTCATCGTGGTCGCGACCATCGTGGCGCTGGTGATATCCATCCCGCTGGGCATCGTCGCCGCGCGGTCGGACCGGTTCAGCCGGGTGATCCGCCCGGTGATGGACCTGATGCAGACGATGCCGGCGTTCGTGTGGCTGGTGCCAGTGGTCACGCTGTTCAGCATCGGCGTCCCGGCCGGCCTGGTGGCCACCATCATCTTCGCGCTGCCGCCCGGCGTGCGGCTGACCGAGCTGGGCATCCGCCAGGTGGACGCCGAGGTGGTGGAGGCCGGGCACGCGTTCGGCGCCACGCCGCGGCAGATCCTCCGCGAGGTCCAGCTGCCGCTCGCGCTGCCGACCGTGATGGCCGGCGTCAACCAGGTGATCATGCTGGCGCTGTCCATGGCGGTCATCGCCGGGCTGGTCGGCGGCGGCGGGCTGGGCAGCGAGGTGACCAGCTCGATCTCCCGGCTGGACATCGGACTCGGCTTCGAGGCCGGTATCTCCGTGGTGATCCTGGCGATCTTCCTCGACCGGGTCACCGCGTCGGCCGGCGGCCCGCGCCGCGGGGTGTTGCGCGGCCTGCGCGCCCGGATGACGCGGCCGCGCACCGCACCGGCGGCGACCGGCGAGGCGCCGGCCGAGCCCACCGCGGTGGCCGACGACCAGGAGCGCGTCGACACCCGTTCCCCCTGACCAGGGTTCTTAGGACCGACCGGCGGGCTTCGTGCGGCGCCGGCACCCACCCACGGAAGGAGAGGCACCACGACCGCGGACCGGAGGGACTCCGCGACGCGTACGACAAGCGCCAGACGGTGCCCGCAACGAGAGGACGACGAATGACGAGGAAGATGACCGGGAAGCGAGTCGGTGCGGCTCTGGCGGCGCTCAGCCTGAGCCTCGGGCTGGTGGCGTGCGGATCCGACAGTGAGAGCGGTGACGGCGGCGGTGGTGACGGCGGCGGTGGTGGTGGCGGCGACGCCAAGCAGATCACGCTGGGCATCATCCCGTCCTGGACCGACGGTCTGAGCACCGCGTACCTGTGGAAGAACCTCCTGGAGGAGCAGGGTTACCAGGTCGAGATCCAGGAGCTGTCCGAGGCCGCGCCGCTCTACACCGGCCTGGCCGAGGGCGACGTGGACGTGTACCCGTCGGCGTGGCCGGAGGTCACCCACAAGTCCTACATGGAGCAGTACGGCGACCAGATCGAGGACCTCGGCGCGTACTACGACAACGCCAAGCTCACCTTCGCGGTGCCGGAGTACGTCGACATCGACTCGATCGAGGACCTGGCCGGCGACGCGGACCGGTTCGGCGGCAAGATCATCGGCATCGAGCCGGGCGCCGGCCTCACCGAGGTCACCAAGAAGTCGGTGATGCCCGAGTACGGCCTGGAGGGTGACTACGAGCTGGTCACCTCGTCGACCACGTCGATGCTCGCCGAGCTGCAGAAGGCGATCGACGACAAGCAGGACATCGTGGTCACGCTGTGGCGGCCGTTCTGGGCCAACAACGCCTTCCCGGTGAAGGACCTGGAGGACCCGAAGGGCGCGCTGGGCGAGCCGGAGGGCCTGCACGCGTTGGCGCGCAAGGGCTTCAGCGAGGACTTCCCCGAGGTCGCGGACATGATGTCCAAGGCCAAGCTGGACGACGAGCAGTACGGCACGCTCGAGGACCTGGTGGTCAACGAGTACGGCGAGGGCCAGGAGGCCGAGGCGATCACCCAGTGGCTGAAGGACAACCCGGACTGGAAGGCCACCCTCAGCTGATCCACCCCGGCACGACGCGGCGGG
>DATABL010000082.1:0-22873 GCA_036259595.1 Actinophytocola sp. | reverse complement strand
CCGACGTGCTCGGCACGATGAGCTACGCCTACGGCGGCCGCGGCGACGGCTCGGCGTCGCTGGGCCGGGTGCGGGCGGGCTACTTCGGCCAGGCCGGCGTGCGCGACCCGCACGTGGTGCAGCACGCCGACGGCCGGCCGTACGTCCGGGACGGCAAGCTGTACATCACCTTCACCCAGGCCGGCCTCGGGTTCTTCCAGCAGGCCCACTGGGGCGTGTGGACCCTCGACCTCGCCGACCCGACGAAGCTCGAACAGGTGGCGGCCCTGTTCTTCGCCCGCGACGGCGTCGTGCTCGGCGACCACGCCGGCCAGATCGTCTACGACGACGACGAGGACCGGTTCATCGTCACGATGAGCTCCTGGGGCGACTTCGACTTCGCCGGCGTCCACATCCGACACGCGGTCACCCGGGCCGACGTGCTCTCCGGCGTGCACGTGCTGCCGACCGAACGCCTCCCGCTGCCGACGACGGTCAGCTCGTGGGACCCGGCCCTGACGAAGATCCGCGGCCGCTGGCACCTGGCCTTCGTGGAGAGCCCCGCACAGCAACCGGCCTTCGTGTTCCACCCGGCCCTGGCCGCCGGCCCCCGCGGCGCCGACTACGACGAGGACCTGACCCTGGTGGGCGCCGACACCTCGCTCGACCAGACCGAGGGCACCATCCTGCAGCGCGTCGGCGGGGAGTGGTACCTGCTGGCCAGCGACGGCGACGCCCGCAACTACCCGGTGTACGACCTCCAGATGCGCAAGCTCGGCACCCTGGACGCCCCCTACGGCACCAACATCCCGCACCCGATGGTCGTCCGGTCCCAGGGATCCTGGTGGCTGATCACCTTCGACGGCACCCAGTACGCCGAACCCGTACTCGGCTACGGCGGCCACGGCGACCTCGTCATCATGAAGGCCTGACCCGCTGCCGCTACGCGGAGCCGACGACGAGTGCCGGGAGGGCGCGGTCTTTCGGCGCCGCGGCGGGTGTCGCGGTGCTGGTGGTGGACCCGGCGGTGTCGTGGAGCGAACTGGCCGGGGTGGTCTACGGGCTGGTGCTGGAGGGGCCGGCAGACCGAGTCCGGGCGCGGCCCGACCGGCCGACCTGTTCGCGCTGGCCGACAGCCTGGCCGACGCGGTCGGAGAGCGGTGACCATCGAGGTCCGGCTGTCGGTGCTGACGTACTCGCGCCGGGCGCGTCCTACTTCGACCACGCCCTGTCGTTCGCATGATGCGTGGCGGCCACATCGACGTGTGCGTGCTCGGCGCGTTCCAGGTCGCCGCGGACCTCACCCCCGACGGGGCCCGGGTCGCCGAGACCTACGGCAGCACCCGCGCGGAGCTCGCCGCCCGCCTGGACCTCCCGCTCCGTTGACCCGTCATCGCCGGGCGTCCGCCAGTTCCGCCTCGGTCCGGGCCTGGCCCTTCTCCAGGCCCGCGCCCTCGACATCGAGGGTCGGCAGCCATCGCAGCCACTTGGGCAGCCACCACGCGCTGCGGCCGAGCAGCGCCACCGCGGCGGGCACCAGGATCATGCGGACCACGAACGCGTCCACCAGGATGCCGATCGCCAGGGCGAACGCGATGGACTTGACCGGGCCCTCACCCGAGGGGACGAAGCCCGCGAACACCGAGAACATGATCAGCGCGGCGGCCACCACGACGGGGGCGGCCTGGCGGAACCCGGTGACGATGGCGTCCCGTGGCGACGCCCCGTGGCTGTGCGCCTCGTGCATGCGGGACACCAGGAAGATCTGGTAGTCCATGGCGAGGCCGAACAGGATGCCCACCATCAGGATCGGGGTGAGGCTGAGCAGCGGGCCCGCGCCGTCGAGGTTGACCACGTCACCCAGCCAGCCCCACTGGAACACCGCCACCGTCGCGCCCAGCGAGGCGCCGATGGTGAGCAGGAAGCCCAGCACGCCCACCAGCGGGACCAGGATCGAGCGGAACACCAGGATCAGCAGCACCAGGGCGAGTCCGACCACCAGGGCGAGGTAGACCGGCATCGCCTCGTCGAGGGCGACGGCGACGTCCACGCTCACCGCGGTCGCGCCGGTGACGTAGGTCTCCACACCCTCCACTTCGGCCAGTCGGTCGCGCAGGTCGGCGACGAGTTGCTCGGTGGCGGCGGTGGCGGGCCCGGACTCCGGGATGACCGTGAGCATGGCCGCCGTGCCGTCCTGGTTCGGGACCGGGGGAGCGACGAGTGCGACGTCGTCGACGCCCTCGACGGCCGGGACGGTCTGTCCGGCGGCCGGCACGGCGTTCTCCCCCTCGAACAGCACGACGAGCGGGCCGTTGAAGCCCTCGCCGAACCCGTCGGTCAGCAACCGCTCCGCGCGGGCCTGGGTGGTGCCCTCGACCGGGGAGAGGACCAGGGTGGTCTGCACCGAGGTGACCGGGATGGCGATCGCCCCCAGTGCCACCACCGACAACACCAGCGCCGTGACCCGGTGCCGGGTGACGCCGTCGATCAGGCCGCGGAAGAAGCCGCGCTCGTGGGTCACGGTGATCTCGGCGGCCTGGGCGGGCGCCGTGCGCTGCTTGCGGGGCAGGGCACGCGTGCCGAGGTAGCTGAGCACGGCCGGGACCAGCGTGACGGCGACCAGCACGGCCACGACGATGGTCGCGGCGGCGGCGACACCCATCTGGGTGAGGAAGGGGATGCCCACGACGGCCAGGCCCGCCAGGGCGATGACCACGGTCAGGCCGGCGGTGACGACCGCGGAGCCCGCGGTGCCCACGGCGATGCCGATCGCGTCGCCCACGTCCTTGCCGTCCCGCAGCTCGTGCCGGTAGCGGTTGATGATGAACAGCGCGTAGTCGATGCCGACGGCCAGGCCGAGCATCGCGGCCAGGATCGGCGTGGTGGACTGCAGGTCCATGAAGCCGGTGGCGATGGTGATGCCCAGCGCGCCGATGCCGACGCCGACCGCGGCGGTGAGCAGGTTCATCCCGGCCATGACCAGCGAGCCGTAGGTCAGGGCGAGGATGACCAGCGCGACGACGACGCCGATGACCTCGACGATGCCACCCACGTGCGGCGGGGCCTGGGTCGCCTCGCCGCCGGCCTCCACGGTCAGGCCGCCGGCGCGGGCGTCGGCCATGGCGTCGAGCAGCGCGGTGCGCTCCGCCTCGGTGACGCCGCCGACCTCGGCGTCGTAGGTGACCGTGCTGTAGGCGACGTTCTGGTCGGGGTTGATCGTCGGAGCCCGCGGGTCGAGCGGGTTGCTCGCCGCGGTCACGCCCGGCAGCTCACCCAGCTCGGCCACCAGCGCGGCGACCTTCGGCGCGTTCTCCGGCGTGGTCAGCCGCTCGCCGTCCGGGGCCTTGACCACCACGCGGGCGGTCGCGCCGCCCCGCGCACCGAACTCCTCGTCGATCTTGTCCAGGGCGATCGTCGACTCCTGCCCCGGGATGGAGAAGGAGTCGGCGGTGGAGCCGGCCAGGGTGGTCGCGCCGACCGCCGTGCCGCCCAGCACCACCAGCCACAACAGGACGACGGCCAGGCGGCGCCGGTGGGCGCCGAAGCCGAGACGGTAGAGCAGACGTGCCATGGTGATCAGGCCTCCACCTGAGCTGGGTCGGACGAAGCGGGGCTCGGGCCGTGGTGGCCGAGCGCGTCGAGGCAGGTCGTGACGATGTGCGGGCGCCACGTCGCCTTCTCGTTGACGTGGTTGGCGGCCAGGCTGAGCACGGCGAGTGCGCTGAGCATGCCGACGACCCGGACGAGCCGTTCGGGGTCGTCGGCCGCGGAGCCGGGATCGACGCCGAGGGCCGCGAAGACCGGCTGGTCGATGCCGTTCCACTGGTCGCCGTCGGCGTCGTCGCCGGTGTCGTCGCCGTTGCCCAGGGCGCTGATCCCGCGCGAGGCGAGGGCGATCAGCCCGGGCCGCTCCAGGGCGAAGTCGACCAGCAGGTCCACGGCCCGCCGGTCGCGTTCCGCGCCCGCGGGCACCCGCATTGCCCGCTCGAGCACCTGCTGGCTCTGCCTGCGGCCCATCTCCACCGCGGCCTCGAACAGCGCTTCCTTGCTCGGGTAGTGGTGCAGCAGCCCCGGCTTGGACAGCTCGACCGCGTCCGCCAGGTCCTTCAGCGAGGTGTGGTCGAAGCCGTACTTCGCGAACAGCCCCGCCGCACGATCGAGGATCTCCTCGTCGAGATGCCGACGGAGTGAACGCGCCATGCCGACGAGGGTACCGACGGCCCGACCGCCGCAGTCGGTATACCTACCGTTTCGGTAGGTGCTCTCGATCACTCCATCGAGGCGCACGCCTCCGGGGGAGGCGGTAGCAGCGCGTAGCTAGATGACGCCGAGCGCGAGCATGGCGTCGGCGACCTGCGTGAAGCCGTTGATGTTGGCGCCGGTGAGGTAGTTGCCGCGGGCGCCGTACTCGTCCGCGGTCGCCAGGCAGCGGTCGTGGATGCCCCGCATGATCGCGGCGAGCCGTTGCTCGGTGTGGTCGAAGGTCCACGAGTCGCGGGAGGCGTTCTGCTGCATCTCCAGCGCGCTGGTCGCCACCCCGCCGGCGTTGGCGGCCTTGCCGGGGGCGAAGGTCACGCCCGCCTCGGTGAACAGCCGGACCGCCTCCGGCGTGCAGGGCATGTTGGCGCCCTCGGCGACGATCGCGCACCCGTTCGCGACGAGGCGCGCCGCGTCCGCCCCGTTCAGCTCGTTCTGGGTCGCCGACGGCAGCGCGATGTCGCAGGGCACATTCCACACCGACTGGCCGGTGACGTACCTGGCGCCGCCCCCGCGCTCCTCGGCGTACTCGCCGATCCGCGCGCGGCGGACCTCCTTGAGCTCCTTGATCAACCCGAGGTCGATGCCCTTCTCGTCGACCACGTGGCCACCGGAGTCCGAGCACGCCACGACAATGCCACCGAGCTGCTGGATCTTCTCGATGGCGTAGATGGCCACGTTGCCCGACCCGGACACCACCACCTTCTTCCCCTCGAACGAGTCCCCGCGGGTCCGCAGGATCTCCTCGACGAAGAACACCGTGCCGTAGCCGGTGGCCTCCGTGCGGACCTGGGACCCGCCCCAGGTCAGCCCCTTGCCGGTCAGGACACCGGACTCGTAGCGGTTCGTGATCCGCTTGTACTGGCCGAACAGGTAGCCGATCTCGCGGCCGCCCACGCCGATGTCGCCCGCGGGCACGTCGGTGTACTCGCCGATGTGCCGGTACAGCTCGGTCATCAGCGCCTGGCAGAACCGCATGACCTCGCCGTCCGAGCGGCCCTTCGGGTCGAAGTCCGAGCCGCCCTTGCCGCCGCCGATCGGCAGTCCGGTGAGGGCGTTCTTGAAGATCTGCTCGAACCCGAGGAACTTCACGATGCCCAGGTAGACGCTCGGGTGGAAGCGCAGGCCGCCCTTGTACGGGCCGAGTGCGGAGTTGAACTCCACCCGGAAGCCGCGGTTCATCTGCACCGTGCCGCTGTCGTCGACCCACGGGATCCGGAAGATGATCTGCCGCTCCGGCTCGCACAGCCGGCGGATCACCGCGCTGTCGGCGTACTCCGGGTGCTTGGCGACCACCGGGCCGAGAGAGTCGAGGACCTCGTGCACGGCCTGGTGGAACTCGGTCTCGCCCGGGTTGCGCCGCAGCACCTCGCCGTAGATCTCGCCCAACTTCTCGCCCAGCCCTGGCACGCGTGCTCCTCCCGTCGACGGCGGGCGGGTAATCCCCCCGCCTGCCACGGTCTCATGAGGATGCGCGCCGCCGGGGCCCCGCTGTGACAGTTGCCACGACGATCCGGCGCCGCGGGAATGCACGACCGCGAGGAGTGAGGCCCCGACCACCGGGGTAATCAGCCGCACGTCGGGCGGAGGCGAGGTACCTCCGCCGCGAATCCGCAGGGGAGTCCCATGGCCAGGACAAGCGCGGACACCGTGCGCCACACCCGTCCGACCCGCGGTAGGAGACCGCTACGAACGGGCGCGTTCCTCGCGGCCGGCGTTGCGGTCGGACGGGCGGTGGCGAAGACGGTCCCGAAGATGCTCGCCGCCCGTCGCGCCACCCCCCATGGCGACGCGACCTGGCTGGTCGTCACCGTGAACGCGACACCGGACGTGGTCACCGCCGACCAACGGCTCTCCGACGCCGTCGCCGACCTCGGCACGGCCGTGGAGACGCGGCTGACGCCGGCGCCGGGCGGGCGCGGCACCGAGATCGCCGCCCGCGTCCAGCGGACCGGCACCGCCGGGGCGCCGTCGGCGAACGACCTGCGCCTCGTGCTGCGGCAGGTCAAGTCACAGATCGAGACCGGTGAGGTGGTGCGGCCGGACCCGCCGACCACCGGCAGGCGAACGCCCGGCGGCGCTCTCGTACGAGCGGCGACCCGGCGCGCCGGAGGGGAGGGACGGCTGTGAAGGCGGTCTGCTGGCAGGGAGTCAACAAGCTCTCGACCGAAACGGTGCCCGACCCGGAGATCCGCAACGACCAGGACGTGATCGTCAAGGTGGGGCTGTCCACCACCTGCGGGTCGGACCTGCACCTGATCGGCGGCTACATCCCGGCCATGGAGGCCGGCGACGTGCTGGGCCACGAGTTCCTCGGCGAGGTCGTCGAGGTCGGCCCAGGGGTGGGCAGGCACAAGGTCGGCGACCGGGTCGTGGTCGCCTCGTTCATCGGCTGCGGCCGGTGCTGGTACTGCGAGAACGACCTGTGGTCGCTGTGCGACAACACCAACACCAACCCCGGCATCACGTCGGTCGCCTACGGCTACGAGCCGGGCGGCATCTTCGGCTACTCCCACGCGATGGGCGGGTTCCGCGGTTCCCACGCGGAGTACATCCGCGTTCCGTTCGCCGACTACGGGGCCTTCCCCGTGCCGCCGGAGGTCGACGACCACAGCGCGCTGTTCGTGTCGGACTCCGTTCCCACGGGCTGGATGGGGGCGGACCTCGGCGGCGTACGACCCGGCGACGTGGTGGCGGTGTGGGGCTGCGGCGCGGTCGGTCAGATGGCCGCGCGGGCGGCGATCCTGCTCGGCGCGGAACGGGTCTTCTCGATCGACCGGATCCCGGAGCGACTCGCGATGACCGAGCGGCACATCGGCTCGGAGGTCATCGACTACTCGAGCACCGACGTCGGTGCGGAACTGCGCGAGCACACCGGCGGTCGCGGCCCGGACGTGTGCATCGAGGCGGTCGGCATGGAGGCGCACAGCGCGGGCCCGCACCACGTGTACGACCAGGTGAAGCAACAGCTGCGGCTGCAGTCCGACCGACCGACCGCGGTCCGGGAGGCCATCCACGCCTGTCGCAAGGGCGGCACGGTGTTCGTGCTCGGCGTCTTCGGCGGCCTGGTGGACAAGTTCCCGCTCGGAGCGGTGATCAACAAGGGGCTGACGGTCCGCGGCGCGCAGCAGCACGGCCAGCGGTACATCCCGATGCTGCTGGATCGGATAGCCGGCGGGGAGATCAGCACCCGGCACCTGGTCACCCACGAGCTGTCGCTCGACGAGGGCGCGAAGGGCTACGAACTGTTCAAGCACAAGGAGGACGGCTGCGTCCGGGCGGTCTTCGACCCGTCCCGGGTCGCCGGCGACCCTCGTGCGACCGGGGTTGGGCGCAGCGGCACTGGGTACGCCTGAGTCGACGAACCGACAGAAGGAGATCGTGATGGCTGGCATGTTGAACCGGATCAAGGGCTACCTGCGCAGCCCCAAGGGACAGCAGATGACGAACAAGGCGCGCGGCATGGCGAAGGACCCGCGCAACCGTGAGCGCGCCCGTCAGGCCGCGCAGAAGCTGCGTCGGAGGCGCTGACCGGGTGTGACCGGCCCGGCGGCGGGGTACTGGGGAGCCATGGCCGAACACGTCGATCCCGCCACGCTCACCACCGTTCTCGACGGCCGCTGGCGTGAGCTGCGCGGGCGGCTGCGGGAGCGGATGACCAGCGTCAAGCTCGCGGACTCCTACGACCTGGACCGGGAGACCCACCGCGCGCAGGTGTTCGAGCAGTTGCGTGAGCTGGTCGACGCCGGGCACCCGAGGCTCGGGTTCGACCGGGCGTACGGCGGCGAGGGTGACATCGGCGCCTCGGTGGTGTCGTTCCAGACCCTGGGCTACGGCGACCTGTCCCTGATGGTCAAGGCGGGCGTCCAGTGGGGACTGTTCGGCGGCGCGGTGCAGCTGCTCGGCACCGAGCGGCACCACGAGCGGTACCTGCGCGACATCATGTCCCTCGAGCTGCCGGGCTGCTTCGCCATGACCGAGTCCGGCCACGGCTCGGACGTCCAGCACCTGCGCACCACCGCGACGTTCACCGACGGGGGCTTCGTGGTGAACACGCCCGACGACGACGCGCGCAAGGACTACATCGGCAACGCCGCCCGGGACGGCCGGGTGGCCGTGGTGTTCGCGCAGCTGGTCGTCGACGGCCGGCAGCACGGCGTGCACGCGTTCCTGGTGCCGATCCGCGACGAGACCGGCCGGCCCGCGCCGGGGGTGCGCATCGGGGACTGCGGGCCGAAGGCGGGCCTGAACGGCGTGGACAACGGGCGGCTGTGGTTCACGAACGTCCGGGTGCCGCGCGAGGCCCTGCTGAACCGGTACGGCGACGTGACCGAGGACGGCGTCTACACCAGCTCGATCGAGAGCGCCAACCGCCGGTTCTTCACGATGCTCGGCGCCCTGGTCCGCGGCCGGGTCAGCGTGGCCGGCAGCGCGGGCAGCGCGACCCAGCGGGCGTTGACCATCGCGGTCCGCCGGGCCGAGACCCGCCGCCAGTTCCAGCACCCCGCCGACGGCGCGGAGATCGTGCTGCTGGACTACCGGGCTCACCAGCGCAAGCTGCTGCCGGCCCTCGCGACGACCTACGCCCTGCACTTCGCCCAGGACGAGCTGGTCGCGATGCTGCACGACGTGCAGAGCGCGGCGGAGCCGGACGAGCGCGCCCAACGCGTGCTGGAGTCCCGCGCCGCGGGGGTCAAGGCGGTCGCGACCTGGCACGCCACCGCGACGATCCAGACCGCCCGGGAGGCGTGCGGCGGGGCGGGCTACCTGTCGGACAGCCTCCTGCCCGACCTGAAGGCCGACACCGACGTCTTCACCACCTTCGAGGGCGACAACACGGTGCTGCTGCAGCTGGTCGCCAAGGGCCTGCTGACCGACTACCGGGACAACTTCGCCGACCTCAGCCCGTTGGCCACCGCTCGCCTGGTCGCCGAGCAGCTGATGAGCGCGGTCCTGGAACGCCTCCCCGCCCGCAAGATCGTCAGCCCCGCGCTGCACGACCGGGCCTGGCACCGGGACCTGTTCGCCGACCGCGAGCAACACGTCCTCACCGGCCTGGCCAGGAGGCTGCGCGCGGCCGCCGCGGCCGGCAACGACTCGTTCGCGGTGTTCAACGACGCCCAGGACCACGTCCTGCTCGCCGGACGCACCCACATCGACCGCCTCGTCCTGGACGCCTTCGTCGCCGCGATCGACCGGTGCGCCGACCCGGCGGCCACGGCACTGCTGAACCGGGTGTGCGACCTGTACGTGCTGTCGAACATCGAGGCGGACCGGGCCTGGTTCCTCGAGCACGGCCGCCTCACCCCACAGCTGGCGAAGAAGGTGGTCGCCGAGGTCAACACGCTGTGCGAGGAACTGCGCCCGCACGCGAGGACCCTGGTGGACGCGTTCGCCATCCCCGAGCAGTACGTTGCCACCTCCCTCGACACCTAGGCCCGGTCAGCTCGGCGGCGGGGCGGTGGAACCGCGGCGGATGAGGGTGGGGGAGGGGTCGCGGACCACGACCTGGCGCGGCCCGCTCCCGTCGAGGCGCTCCAGCAGCAGGGTCACCGCGGCCACGCCGAGCTCGCGCAGCGGCATGGCCACCGTGGTCAGCGGCGGCACCAGGTGGGCGGCGTAGCGCACGTCGTGGAACGCCACGACGGACAGGTCGCGCGGTACGTGCAGGCCGGCCTCGCGCAGGGCGGTGAGCGCGCCGATCGCGGCCAGCACGTTGCCGCCGACCACCGCGGTCGGCCGGTTCGGCGTGGCGAGCAGCTCCCGCATCCCGGCGTGGCCGGACTCGACGGTGTGACCGCCCGCGGCCAACCATCCCGGGTCGGCGGTCACCCCGGCCCTGGTCAGCGCGTCCCGCCACCCCCGCACCCGGCTGCCGGAGCGCTGGGTGCCGCCGACCCGCAGGTGACCGATGCGCGTGTGTCCGAGTTCGATCAGGTGCTGGGTGGCCAGCCGGCTGCCCGCCACGTCGTCCAGCGCGACGCTCGCGTGCGTGGTGGACCGGTCGTTGAGCAGCACGGTGGGAATCCGGGCGGTCGCGGTGTCGATGATCTTCCGGTCGGACGCGGTGCCGGCCCGCTGCAGCAGCAACCCGTCGATCGCGCCGCCGTGCACGGCCCGGCGGAACGTCTCGTCGCCGCGGGCCAGCCCGTCGACGTCGGCCAGGAGCAGCACGTACCCGGCGTCCGCCGCGGCCTTCTGCGCGCCCACGATGATCTCGCCGTACAGCGGGTTCGCCACGTCGTGCACGGCGAGGCCGAGCGCGTCGGCCCGGTTGTGCCGCAGCGCCCGCGCCGCGTGGCTCGGCGTGTAGTCCAACTCCCGGGCCGCGGCCAGCACCCGGTCCCTGGTCTCGGCCCGGACCTGGAGCTTGGGGTCGCCGTTCAGGACCCGCGAGACGACCGCCGGCGTGACACCCGCGTGGCGCGCGACGTCGGTGATGCTGACCCTCAACCGGCCTCCCTCGACAGGGCACTAGGTTACGGCGTCCAGCTCGTCGATCAGCGTGACGTGCCAACGGCCGAGGTTGCTGGTGAACAGCTCCGTGCCGCGGAAGGCGACGTTGGTCGGGTGGCACAGCAGGTGCGCGGTCGGGTCGGCGAGCACCGTGGCCACGGCGCCGGTGGTCAGGTCCACCCGCAGCACCTGGCTCGGCTCGTAGCAGCCCACGTAGAGGCCGCCGTCCGGGCCGAACGCGATCCCGTCCGGCACCGTGCCGGGGAGCTCGACCACCACCTCCGGGGTCTCCGCCACGCCGCCGGCGCCGATCGGGACGCGGCTCACCCCCGGCCGGAACGACTCCACGACGTAGACCGCCGACCCGTCCGGCGCGAGCGCCAGCCCGTTGGCGAACAGCATCGGCCGCGCCGACCACAGCCCACCGGTCCCGTCGGGGGCGAACCGGTAGACGCCCCCGCCCGGCTCGCCCTGCCGGTCGCTGTCCGACACGTACACCGTGCCGTCCGGTGCCACGGCGGGGAAGTTGGGTGTGACGAACGGCCTGGACCCGCCGTCGGTGAAGAGGGTGACCGCCCCGGTCGCGGTGTCCACGGTGAACACCGCGCGGTGGGCGAGGTCGCAGGCGTAGAGCCGCCCGTCCGGGCCGAACGCGATGCCGAGCACGAACCCGCCGGTGCTCGCCACCTCGGTGAGCGTGGTGCCGTCCGCCGAGATCCGGTAGACCTGCCCGCGCTCGCCGCCGCACCACACGCTGCCGTCGGGGTGCACCGCGACGCATTCCGGGTGGTCCAGCCGCGGGTCGCTCAGCGTGCCGTCGTGGAAGACTCGACCGCGCGCCACGGCTCCTCCTCTCCTACCTCCTCGGCCGGCGGCTCCTCGCGGAACCGCTGGTTGCGCCTGCGCTTGCGGTACTCGTCGATCGCCACCGCGAGGATGATCACGGTACCGCGCACGACCTCCTGCCAGAACGTGTTCACGTCCAGCAGCACCAGGCCGTTGTTCAGCACGCCGAGGATCAGCACGCCGAGCACCGTGCCCGAGACCGTGCCCTCGCCGCCGGAGAGCCGGGTGCCGCCGAGGATCACCGCGGCGATCACGTTGAGCTCGAACCCGACCCCGATGGTGGGCTGGAACGAGTTGAGCCGCCCGGCGGTGATCAGCCCGGCGAGCGCGGCGGCGACCGCGACGACGACGAACGCGACGACGTAGATCCGTCGCACCGGCAGGCCGGCCGAGCGAGCAGCCTCCGGGTTGCCGCCGGCGGCGTACAGGTAGCGGCCGAACACCGTGCGGTTGAGCAGGAAGTAGGTCAGCAGGACGACGCCGAGCGCGATCACCACCGGGACCGGCACCGGCCCGACGTAGCCGACGCCGATCTCCCGCAGCGTGTCGCCCTCGGTCTGCACGGCGCGCGCGTTGGTGGTCAGGTAGCCGATGCCGCGCAGCACGGCCATCATGCCGAGCGTGGTGATGATCGCGTTGATGCCGAGCCGGGTGACCAGCAGGCCGTTCACCACGCCGACCACCGCGCCGACCGCCAGCCCGGCCAGCACGGTGACGAGCACGCTGCCGGTGGCGTTGTAGACGGTCACCGACGCCACCCCGACCACCGCGAGCAGCGAGCCGATGGACAGGTCGACCTGGCCGGCGACCATCGCCACGGTCATCCCGAGCGCCGCGATCAGCTCGACCGACGACGCCCGCAGCACGTTGGTGACGTTGTCCGTGGTGAAGAACAACCCGTTGGTGGCGATCGTCAGGTAGACGCAGATGACGATCAGGGCCAGCAACAGCGGCACCTGCTCGTAGCGGCCGACCGCGCGGGCCATGCCGTTGATCCGGGACCTCACCGGGCACCTCCCAGGGCGGCGGTCATCAGGTTCTCCTGGGTCGCGTCGGCGTGGTCGTACTCGTCGACCAGTCGTCCGTCGCGCAGCACGTGGATGCGGTCGCACAGGGACAGCAGCTCGGGCATCTCCGAGGACATCACCACGACCGCCACGCCGCGCTCGGCGATCGTGGCGACCAACCGGTAGATCTCGCTCTTGGAGTTGACGTCGATGCCCCGGGTCGGCTCGTCCAGGACGAGCACCTTGAGGTCCTCCTTGACCAGCCACCGGGCCAGCGTGACCTTCTGCTGGTTGCCGCCGGACAAAGCGGCGACCTTCTGCTCGGCGGAGTGCGCCTTGATCCGCAGCCGGCGGATGGCGTCGCTCACGACGGTCCGCTCCTTCGCGCGGTCGACCTGCCCGCCCCGGGAGAGCCGCCGCAGCACGGCCAGCGTCATGTTGTCCCGGATGGTGGAGACCAGGATCAGCCCGTGCTCCTTGCGGTCCTCGGGCACGTAGCCGAGGCCGTGGTCCGCCGCCTTGGTCGGGGAGTTGCGCGGCACCACCCGGCCACCGAGCCGCACCTGGCCGGCGGTGGTGCGGTCCAGGCCGAACAGCGCCCGCGCGAGCTCGGTGCGGCCGGAGCCCATCAACCCGGAGAAGCCGACCACCTCGCCGGCCCGTACCGAGAACGACACGTTCCGCACCATGTCCGAGGTCAGGCCGGTGACGTCGAGCAGCGGCGGCGCCGTCCGGTCGACCGTCCGGTCCATGCGGGGGAACAGGCTCTCCACCTGCCGGCCGACCATCTGCCGAACCAACTCGTCGGCGGTGGTCTCCGCGGTGGCCGTCCGGGCGACCAGGCGGCCGTCGCGCAGGACCGTGATCCGGTCGCAGACGCGGAACAGCTCGTCGAGCTTGTGGGACACGTAGACGATGCCCACGCCCTGCTCGGTGAGCCGGTCGATGAGCTCGAACAGCGTCTCGATCTCGGCGTGGCTCAGTGCCGAGGTCGGCTCGTCCATCGCGATCACCTTGGCGTCCTGGGACAACGCCCGCGCGATCTCCACCAGCTGGCGCTGCGCGACGGACAGGAAGCCGAGCCGGGTGGCCGGGTCGACCGACAGGCCGACGACGTGCAGCAGGCGGCTGGCCTCCCGGTGCAGCGTGGCGCGGTCCACCGTGCCGAGGCGGGTGCGCGGCAGCCGGCCGAAGAACACGTTCTCGGCCACCGACAGGCTCTCCACCTGGCTCAGCTCCTGGAACACCACGCTCACGCCGTGCGCGTGTGCGTCCCGCGGGCTGCCGAGCGCCACCGGGTCCCCGTCGACCAGGTACTCGCCCTCGTCGGGGGAGTGCACCCCGGCCATGATCTTGATCAGGGTGGACTTGCCGGCGCCGTTCTCGCCGAGCAGCGCGTGCACCTCGCCGGGCCGCACCTCGAAGTCCACCCCGTCCAGGGCGTGCACCCCGGGGAACCGCTTGCCGATGCCCCGCAGCTCCAGGACCGGCCGGAGCCCGCTGGTCACGGTTGCTGCTCCAGCAGGCCGCTCACCGCGTCGTAGTCGATCGTCCAGTCGTCGCCGTCCTTGGTGTAGTAGTCGCCGAGGTTTTCGGCGGTGACCACGGTCGCCGGGGTGACCGTGCGCTCCGGGACGTCCTCGCCCTCGGTGAGCGCCTTGGCCTGCTCGACCAGGGCGCGGCCGACGTACTCGGGGAACATCGCCAGGCCCGCCTTGTACGGGCCGCCGGAGGTGAGCGCGGTCTTGCCCGCCCGCCCCTCCACACCGAAGCCGAGCGTGGTCAGTTTCGACATGTCCAGGCCGGCCTCCTGGTAGGCCTGGGTGCCGCCGAGCGCCGAGTCGTCGTTGATGCCGAAGATCATGTTGATGTCCGGGTGCGCGGTGATCGCGTCGGCGGACACGTCGAGCGCCTGGTCCTTCAGGCCGCCGCCGTTGACCTCCTGCACGATCTCGTAGTCCGCGCCGCTCGCCTCGAGCCCCTGCTTGAAGCCCGCCACCCGGTCCCGGGTGTCCACCTGGGTCGGCAGCCCGACGATCAGGATCTTCGCCGTGGTGCCCATGGTGTTGGTGATGTGGTCGCCCGCCCACTCGCCGAGCAGCTTCGCGGCCTCGAGGTTCTCGATGCCGACCGCGGTCTCCGCGCCGGGCACGGTGTTGGACTCGGTCACCACCGGCACCTCGGACTCGGCTGCCTGGCTCATCACGCTGGACAGCCCGTCGGGGTCGACCGGCGAGAGCATCAGCACGTCCACGCCCTGGGTGAGCATGTTCTCCGCCTGGGTGATCTGTTTGGACAGATCGACGTTGGCGTCGGCCCACTCGAACTCGAAACCCGCCTCCTTCGCGGTGTCCTCGGCACCCTTGATCACGTTCTGGTACCACTCGTGGGAACCGAAGTTCACCACGTAGCCGAGCTTCACCGCGCCGGAGTCGCCTGGGTCGGCGCATCCGGTCAGCGCCAGGGCGGCCACCGCCAAGGCGGCCGGGAGCACTCTGGTCGATCGCATGTGGACCTCCTCGTCCGTCCGCTCGGGTAATTAAAACGGTTTACCCAAGCCGTGGCAATAACCTGGTGGTAGTCAGCCGATCTCGTTGCCGGGACCGCCGAGCGCCGGGACGGCGCCGTCCTCGGGATCCGCCCAGGACTGGTTCGGCACCAGGGCGAACCAGTCGGGCCGGCCGGGGTCGCGGTCGTAGGGGTAGTCGCCGAGACGGCGGTACAGCTCGGCGTAGTGGTCGAGCTTGTCCCGGTCGAGGGCGACCCCGAGACCGGGACCGTCCGGCACCCGGATCCGCCCGCCGGCGTAGCGCAGCTTCCCGCCGACGATCACGTCGTCGGCGAGGTGGTGGTAATGCGCGTCCGCGGCGAGGGTGAGGTTGGGCAGCACCGCGCCGAGGTGCAGCATGGTGGCGAGCTGGATGCCGAGCTCGCCGGAGGAGTGCACGGCCACGCCGAGCTGGAACGTCTCGCACACCCCGGCCGCCCGCACACACGCCCGGATACCGCCCCAGAACGTGGTGTCCAGCAGCACGACGTCCACCGCCGGGTCGCGGACGGTGGTCGCCAGCTGCTCGAAGTTGGTGACGACGGTGTTGGTGGCCAGCGGTACCCGCACCGCGTCACGCACCTGCCGCATGCCGTGCAGCCCCCAGGTCGGGTCCTCGAGGTAGTCGTTGTCGAGGTCCTCGATGGCGCGGCCGAACCGGATCGCCTCCGGCACCGACAGCGCGGCATTGGGGTCGTAGCGCAGCCGGTCGGTGGGCAGCGCCTCGGCCAGTGCCCGGTAGCCACGCAGCTCGTAGTCCGGCGGGAACACCCCGCCCTTGAGCTTGTGGCTGCGGAAGCCGTGCCGGCGCCGGAGGTCGAGCGCGTGCTCGACGAGCTGGTCGGCCGTGCGCACCTCTCCGACGCCGGTGTCCGGGTCGGGGTAGCGGTAGAACAGGTAGCTCGCGAACTCCACCTCGTCGCGCAGCTGCCCGCCGAGCAGCGCGTGCACCGGGCAGCCGAGCGCCTTGCCCACGATGTCCAGGCAGGCGAACTCGATCGCGGCGAGGAGCTGGGTGCGGTTGTTGTAGAGCGAGGAGGTCGGGTTGGACAGCTTGAAGCGCAGCTCCTCCACCCGGAACGGGTCGTGCCCGACGAGGTAGCCGCGCAGTCCGGCGAACGCGGCCGCCGCGCTCTGCCCGCCGCCGCCCATCTCGCCGAGCCCGACGATGCCGTCGTCGGTCTCGACCTCCACCACGGTGCGGACGAACCGGCCCCAGTGCGCGCCGTTGGCGTGCCGCAGCGGCGCCTCGAGCGGCACGGTGACCGTGGTGGCCCGCAGGTCGACGATCTTCATGGGTCCTCCCTCCTATTCCGGCAGCGCGACCGGGAGGCTGGCGAGCAGCCCGCCGTCGACCCGGTACTCCGCGCCGGTGACGAACGAGGCGCCGTCGCCGGCGAGGAACGCCACGACCTCGGCCACCTCGTCGGCCCGCGCCACTCGGCCGAGCGGGTGGCTGCGCCCCCAGTCCGCCACCAGCTCCTCGGCGGTCCGCTCGCCGGCGAACCGCTCGGCGGCCCAGCGCAGCATCGGCGTGTCCACCGAGGCGGGGCAGACCACGTTCGCGCGGATCCGGTCGGCCGCGTGGTCGACGGCGATCGCCCGGGTGAGCGCGGTGATGCCGCCCTTGGACGCGGCGTAGGCGGCCACCCCGGCCTGGGTGGCCGTGGCCTGCACGGAGGCGACGTTGACGATCGCGCCGCCGCCGCGCTCGCGCAGCCGGGGGACCGCGAAGTGGCAGACCAGGTAGACGCCCTTGAGGTTGACGTCGAGCACCTCGTCCCACAGCTGCTCGGAGGTCTCCTCGACGGTGCCGTAGCGCTGGACGCCGGCGCAGTTCACCACCACGTCCAGCGCGCCCCCGCCGGCCACGAGGTCGCGCACCTGGTCGCGGTCGCGCACGTCGGCGACCACTCCGGTGACGTCGAGCCCCGCGGCCCGCAGCTCGGCGTCGGCGGTGGCGACCTGGCCGGGGTCCTGGGCGCAGAACACCACCGACGCGCCGGCCCCGGCCAGTCGTTCGACGACGGCGCGGCCGAGCCCCGACCCGCCTCCGGTGACCAGGGCGCGTCTGCCAGCGAACTCTCGATCCACGCTCGGAGACTAGTATACTAGTGCGCCAGCGACAAGCCCGCAGGGCTTCCTACCGGCGGAAACGTAACGTCTCCCGCGTGCCCGGCCGCAGCGCGACCGTGCGGCGGCGTCCGTTGGCCAGGCAGCGGACCGACACGACGATCAGGCGCGAGCCCTCGTTGGCGAGGTGCGCGGTCCACCGGTCCGGCACCTCCGCGCGCAGGACCGGGTCGCCGTGACGCACCGTCAGGTCGAACACCGCTGGCAGGATCCGGGCCTCCGCCACTTCCAGTCCGGTGTGGACGGAGTGGCCGGCACCGTCGACGGTTCCGGTCCCGAGGTGCAGCCGGTGGCCCGGCACGCGGACGTCCGCCGCTACCGCCGCGCCGCTCAGGTTGAACAGCGCGAGGTAGCCGTCGGCGAGCCCGGACGCGACGCCGGGGGTGTCGGTCGACGGTGCCGGAGCCGAGGCCAGCGAGCGGGTCCGGTGCGCCCGCTGCGCGGGGTAGCCCTCGACCACCAGGGCCGTGGGCGGCCCGGCGGACAGGGTCACCGACGTGCCGGTCACCCGGATCGGGTTGTCGCCGCCGCGCACCACGAACCCGGCACGGTCCTCGACGTTCACCCAGCCGCCGTCGAAGGTGTGCGCGGCCGGCACGGCCACCGCGTCCCGCCAGGTGCTGCCGTCGGTGGACACCTGCACCCGGTACTCCGCGCCGAAGGCCGGGTCCCAGCTCAGCAGCGCCCGGTCCAGCACGTGCTCGGCACCGAGGTCGACGGCGAGCCAGCTGTCCGGCCGCGGCCGTTCGGCCCGGGCGACCGCCCACCGGGTGGCGGGGTCGCCGTCGGTGGCCAGATGTGGCGGATAGGTCGGATCGTGGGAGGACGCGGTGGTCGGGCGGCCGCGCGCGAGATCGGTGTCCGACCCGGGTGCGAACACCTCGAAGCGCCACAGGGAGTAGCCGTACTGGCTGCCCGGCCGCCCACCGAGCATCCGCACGTACCGCGCGGGCACCGCGGGGAACGCCAACTCGTCCACGCCGCCGTCGCCGCCGTTCGCGGCGAGCGTGACTGCCCCGGCGGAACCGTGGAAGGTGCGGTCGCCGTCCAGTCCGCGCACCCCCGGCATGGTCAGCGAGTGCAGCCGCAGCGGACCCTCGTCGGCGGCGAGCCCGGACGTGGCGTACACGACCGCGCCGGTCGGCAGCGTGGCGAACCCCGCGAACCCGGTCCCGAACCGCAGCAGCGTGGCCGAGCCGTGGAAGCCGTCGGCCTCCTCGGTGTAGCGGGCGACCCGCCGGCCGGTCACCGCGAGCGTGGTCGCCGGCAGGAACGACGGCGCCCGGCCGGTCACGTCGAACAGCCAGTCGTCGTGCTCGGGCAGGAACGCGAACTTCACGTGGTTCGGCTTGGTGACCGCCATCGCGAGCGCCGCGGCCGACTGGTGGCCGACCAGGCCGATCTCGGCGCCGTAGTCGGTCACGCCGGCGACATGGTCCCAGTACCGCGCCTCGCTCACCGGGCGCACGTCGCCGTGCAGCCGGTCCCGCCACGCGTGCAGCAGGTAGGCCATCGCGACCTCGGCCCGCGCCTCCGGCTCGTACTTGGGCTCCCCGCTGAACTTGGTCAGCCGGTTCTCCGGCGGGTGGGCCAGGTACGGCTCCAGGTGCTCGATCAGCATCCGCTCGGACCGGGCGACGTACCGGTCGGCCTGCCCCATCCGGCGCCAGGCCAGCGGCAGCACGTCCCGGCCGTAGAGGTGGTAGCGGTCGTTCACCATCGGGTGCGACGACAGCCCGGCGCCCGCCCCCAGGTGCGTCATCGTCCGCCACAGCCCGTCGGCGTTGGGCTGTTCGCCGAACACCTCCGGCAGCGGCCGCCCGGCCAGCAGGAAGTGGATCGCGTTGCGGCCCGGGTAGGCGCCGGTGGACTGCTGGTACATCGGCGCGTAGGTGCCGTGGTTCTCCACCACGTACCCCTCGTACATGTTCTGCGCGGTGTTCCACTCCGACACCGGGCGGCCGTCGAGCAGCGTGTGGTTGTCCCGGTCGGCCGAGGGCAGCCCGGTCATGTTGGCCAGCCACCGGGTCAGCCACTCCCGCCAGGCGCCGGCGTTGGGGTGGTCCGGGAAGTAGGCGAGCCCGGTGGCGATGGGCATCGACTTCGCGCCCATCTCCTCGATCTTGGAGTCGCCGCGGTAGCCGCCGGCGAGACCGTTGGACGACCAGCCGCCGCTGCGCGGGTCCTCCGCGGCGCCCAGGCCCACCACGTACTCCGCGCCACCGACCGAGATGGCGGCCACGTTGTCCCGTGTGGACTCGTCCAGCTGGTCCCACAGCAGCCGGGCGGCGGCGACGAAGTAGGACTCGAACGTGCCGTCCCAGAAGATCCGCCCGCCCCACTCGTAGCCGCCGTCGCCCCAGGCGGAGCCGGTGGCCCAGAAGTTGGTCGCGGCGAAGTGCCGGATCGTGCGGACCGTGTGGTCGGCCAGCACGTCCCGCTCGACTCCGGCGAGGTCGGCGTCGTAGCGGCCCTGGGTGACCAGGACCGCGTTGCCGAGCACGTTGAGGAAGTAGAAGTCGCGCAGCGGGTAGTGCCCGACGGCCTCGTCCCACAGCGTCTCCACCCAGCGGGTGTGCCGCAGCAGCAGGCGGTGGTAGAGCGCGGCCTCGGCGTTCTCCCGAGGGCCGCGGTCGGCCGCCGCGATGCCGGGCACGCCGATCGCGAGGCCGGCGGCCGCGCCCCCGCTCGCGAGGAGGAACCGACGGCGCGGGAAGGGGCTCGTCATGGTCATACTCCCAACCGGGCCAGCAGGCCGCCGTCGACGAAGTGGGGTGCTCCGGTGATCACGGCCGCGTCGTCGCTGACCAGGAACGCCACCAGCGCGGTGACGTCGTCGGGTTGGATGAGCCGGCCGATGGGGTGCTTGCCGCCCCAGTCGCGCATGGTCTCCTCCGGGTCGCGGTCGTCGAGCAGTTCGGCGCCGTAGCGCAGCATCGGGGTCTCCACCGAGCCGGGGCACACGCAGTTCACCCGGATGCCGTCCTTGGCGTGGTCCAGCGCGAGCGTCCTGGTCATCGCCACCACCGCGCCCTTGGACGCGGAGTAGGCGGCCACCAGCGGCTGGCTGGCGAACGCCTGGGTGGACGAGAAGTTCACGATCGCGCCGCCGCCGCGGGCCCGCATCGCCGGGATCGCGTACTTGGCGGTCAGGAACGTGCCGGTGAGGTTCGTGCCCAGGACCAGCTCCCAGTCCGCCACGCTGAAGTCGGGCACCTCGCCGTAGCGCACCACGCCGGCCACGTTCACCAGCACGTCGATCCCGCCGAACCGTTCCACCACCGCGTCGACCGCGTCCCGCACCCCCTCCGGCGACCGGACGTCCACCTCGAACGCCGCACCACCGGTCGCCTCGGCGGTGGCGGTCGCGCCCGGCAGGTCGCGGTCGAACGCCGCCACCCGGGCGCCCTCCGCCGCGAGCCGCCGCGCCACGGCGGCACCCATGCCGGCACCGGCCCCGGTGACCACCGCCACCTTGCCGTCGAACCGTTCCGTCACTGTCAGACTCCTTCCGGCGGGTCGGTCTCCACCACACCACCCGGGCCGATCCCGCGCACCCGCCCGGTCGTCCGGAACAGCACCGCCTCCAGCACCACGTCCCGGGTCTCGCCGCCGGCGAGGCGCAGCAGGTCGGATCCCTTGCGCCGGGCCGCGTCCACGCCCTGGCCGGGGATGGTCGTGGCCGGCTCGACGGCGCACACGTACGCCTCGCGCCACCACGGGTAGCCTGGGCTCGCGTTGAGCTCCTGCCACAGCCAGGCGTGCCCGAACACGTCGGTGGGCCACCGCATGCCGACGCCGAGCCCGAGGCGGGGGTTGGTGATCGCGAACCAGCCGGCGTCGTCGAAGTCGGTGAGGTAGGCCAGCTGCGCCGCGGGTGCGTGCGGCACCCGGGACAGGTCGAGCGCGGCACCGTCCCGGGTGGACGCCGACGGCCACGGGTGCAGCGAGTCGGGGGCCAGCAGCGTCCCCGGGGCCTCGTCGTCGGCGAGCACGGTGCTCGCGCCGGTGGCGAGCACGCAGTCCGGCCCGAGGAACGGCGCGCCGAACGCGGGGTGATGGCTCCACATCAGCTCCACCTCGTCCGGCGAGGTGTTGCCGACCGACTCGTCGATGGTCAGCACCCGGCCGCGCAGGGTGAGCCGGCGCCGCAGCCGCAGCGGCGCGCGGTGCAGCCGCACGGTGAGCTCGGCGAAGTCGGGCCCCGCGTCCGCGATCTCCCACGGCACCAGGCAGGCCTCGCCGTGGAAGCCCCAACGCACCCCGCCCGGCGCCGTGGACTCCGCGCCGCCGTTGGGGCACAGCACCTGCCAGCCCCCCGGGTAGCGCTCCAGCCACGCCGTCTGCGAGTCCGCCGCCGCGCCGGGGGAGCGGGGCGGCAGCCCCCACGGGGTCTTGAACAGGACGTCCACCCCGGACTCGCGGTCGGTCCAGGAGTAGATGTCGCAGCCCTTGTCCGGCAGCAGGACGACCTCGACCTCGGCGGAGCGCAGCACCAGGCCGCGCCAGCCCCGCGGCAGCTCCACCCACTCAGTCACCGAGCACCTCCGCGGTGTGCTGGCCGGCGCGCGGCACCCCGCGGCGCAGGCTCGCCGGCGTCCGGGAGAAGGTGAACGGCGAGCCGACCGTGCGGAACGTGCCCTCCTCCTCGCCGAGCGGCACCGTCCACAGCAGATCCGCGTGCCGCACCTGGGGATCGTCCACCAGGGCCGGGTAGTCCTGCACCGGCGCGCACCACACGTCGTGCGCGTCGAGCAGCGCGAGCCAGTTCTTCGTGGTGTCGGTGGCGAAGTGCGCGGCGAGCCGGCGGTGGATCACGTCCCGGTGGGTGAACATGGCCGCGTTCGTGTCGAACTCGTCCAGCCAGTCCACGCCGAGGATCGCGCCGAGCTTCGGGCAGGGCATCATCGCGAGCGCGAGGTGGCCGTCCGCGGTCGGGTAGGTGCCGAACGGTGCCGTGCCGCCGACGTGCCCGACGTTCTCCTCGGCCCGCGGCATCGGCTCGCCGTGGTTGAGGTAGACGGTGAGCTCCTGCTGCTGCGCGGCGACCGTGCAGGAGAACAGGTCGACCGCCACCCGCTGGCCCTGCCCGGTGGCCTGCCGGTGGGACAGTGCCGCGAGGATCGCGACCACCAGGTGCAGACCGGTGTACTCGTCGCTGATCCCGATGCCGCACGGGGTCGGCGGGTCGCCGTCCCGGCCGGTCAGGTGCAGCGTGCCGGCCAGCGCCTGTACGAGCAGATCCTGGCCGGGGCGGTCGCGGTAGGGGCCGTCCTGGCCGTAGCCGCTGGAGCTGGCGTAGACGATCTCGGGGTTGACCGCGGCGAAGTCGTCGTAGCCCAGGCCCAGCCGGTCCATCACGCCCGGCCGGAAGTTCTCCACCACGACGTCCACCTCGGACGCGAGGGCGAGCAGCCGGTCGCGCACCGCCGGGTCCTTCAGGTCGGCGGCGACACTCCGCTTGTTGCGGTTGAAGGCGAGGAAGCTGTCCATCTCCCCGCTGGTGGTGCTGGCCAGGATCCCCCAGGAGCGCATCCACTCCCCGCCCGGCTTCTCCACCTTGATCACGTCGGCCCCGAGGTCACCGAGCACCTGGGTGGCGAGCGGCCCCTGCAGCAACTGGGTGAAGTCCAGCACCCGCACATGC
>DATABL010000081.1:0-23366 GCA_036259595.1 Actinophytocola sp. | reverse complement strand
GTGGCGCCCAGCGCGAGCACGACGGCGACACCCGCGACCAGCACCGGCCCGGCCAGCGGCGGCAGCCCGAGCCACCCGGCGGCGTGCGCGCCCGGCGCGAGCAGCGCGGGCCCGGCGACGGCTCCGACCGTGCCGGCCCAGACGATCACCGAGAGCGCGAACCCGCGGCGCTGCGCCGGGTACAGCTCCGCCGCGACGTAGCGGGAGAACTGCGCGGCGCCGTTGCCGACCCCGAGCAGGACCATGCCGGCGAGCAGCACCGCGAGCAGGGTGCCGGCCGCCGCGCCGAACGCGACCGCGGCGCCCACGGCCGCGAGACCGTACATCCCGAGCAGCACCGGCCGGCTGCCGCGCCGGGCGACGAGGGTGCCCGCGGCGAGCGTGCCGAGCGCGCTGCCGAGCACCCCGAACGCCGCCGGCAACCCGCTACACCCCGGCCCGGCGGCGGCCGACGCGATCAGCGTGCCGGCCGTGCTCGCGCCGACCATCGCGGTGTTCATCGAGGCCACACCGGAGAACAGCGACACCGTGGACCGGCCGACACCGGTCACCGCCACAACCGTCATGGATGAAGACGCTATGCGGCGGGTGGGACATTCCGAATGGCCGAACGACGGCGTATCGTCGCCCGCACCCGTCGTGCGGAAGGAGTCCGGCCGGCATGACCTTTCGTTCGGAAAGACCGCTGGACGCCCTCGACTGGCAGATCGTCGAGGAACTGCAGACCGACGGCCGCCAGTCGTACAAGGAGCTCGGTCGCCGGATCAACCTGTCCGCACCGGCCGTGGCCGAGCGGGTGCGGCGGCTGGAGGAGTCCGGCGTGATCACCGGCTACCGGGCGCGGGTCGACCCGCGCCGGGCCGGCTACCCGTTCCTCGCGTTCGTGCAGATGCGCTGTTCGCTCGGCAAGTGCCTGCTCAAGACCAGCACCGCCGACGACTACCCGGAGATCGTGGAGGTCCACAAGCTCTCCGGCGACCACTGCGCGATGCTCAAGGTCCGCGCGGCGACGCTGGCGCACCTCGAGGGCCTGTTCGAGCGGGTCGGCCAGCACGGCGAGCTGCGCTCGTCGGTGGTGCTCTCCACCCAGTTCGACGGCCGTCCGGTGGCGCCGCCGGTCGAGGACTACCTGACCGCCACCCGCGCCGAGGGCTGGTCCACCTAGGCCGTGCGCGGGCGGCTCGGGTCGCGGGGTGGGCGGCGGTTCGGGTCGGCACCGGGACCGGCGACGGCGACCACGTCGGCCGCCGCGGGCTCCTGACCGCAGTCGTCGCAGCGGGTGTGCACGTGGACCGGGCCGCCGCAGGTCTCGTGTTCGAACAGGATCGGGGGGCCCTGCGGGGCGGCCCACCGGTCGCCCCACTCGGTCAGCGCGACGATCACCGTGCCGAGTTCGCGGCCCTTCTCCGTGAGCACGTACTCCCGGCCGCCGCGCCGCTCCATCAGGCCGTCGGCCACGAACCCGTCCAGGCGCTTGGCCAGGATGTTCGGCGCGACCCGCAGCCGGCGCTCGAAGTCGGAGAACCGGGTCATGCCGGCGAACACCGCGTTGCGGATGATCAGCAGGCTCCAGCGCTCGCCGACCAGTTCCAGCGCGCGCGCCGCCGAGCAGTTCTCGTGTTCGTACGTCCGACCAAGCACGAGGTCGATGGTTCCACCTTTTACTTGCGTGGTGCAAGCTCATCCTCTAGCTTTACTTGCATCACGAAAGCGAAGGAGGACATCATGGACCGACCACCGGTCGTGACGCGGGACGAGTGGCTGACCGCCCGTCGAGAGCTGCTGGCCAGGGAGAAGGAGCTGACCCGGGCCCTGGACGGGCTCAACGCCGACCGGCGGCGGCTGCCGATGGTGCGGGTCGAGAAGGACTACCGCCTCACCGGCCCGAACGGCGAGGTCGGGCTCGTGGACCTGTTCGACGGGCGGGGCCAGCTGGTGTTGCAGCACTTCATGTTCGACCCGTCCTGGGACGAGGGCTGCCGCAGCTGCACCGCGATGGCCGACGACCTCAGCGCGGGTGCCCGCGCCCACCTGGCCGCCCGCGACACCGCGTTCGCCGCCGTCTCGCGTGCGCCGTACCCGAAGCTGGCCGCCTACCGGCAGGACCGGGGCTGGACCTTTCCCTGGTACTCCTCGTACGGCAGCGACTTCAACTACGACTTCCACGTCTCGCTGGACCCGGCGGTCGCGCCCAACGCCTACAACTTCCGCGGCACCGACGAGCTGGTCGCCGCCGGACAGGCCTGGCTGGTCGACTACGTCGGCGAACAGCCGGGAGTCAGCGCGTTCCTGCGCGACGGCGACGAGGTCTTTCACACCTACGCCACCTACGGCCGCGGCGTCGAGGTGATGATGCACGCCTACCGGCTGCTCGACATCACCGCGCGGGGACGCCACGAGGAATGGGAGGAGCCGAAGGGCCGGGTGCCGGCCGCGCACGCGGCCGACCCCGGCTTCACCGGCTGAGGGTCACCCGAACTGACCGGGCTGGTAGTCGCCGGCGGGCTGCTGGACCATGACGTTCACCCGGTTGTAGGCGTTGATGATGGCGATGACGGACACCAGGGCGACGAGCTGGTCCTCGTCGTAGTGCTTGGCGGCGTTCGCCCAGGCCTCGTCGGTGACCCCACCGGCCGCGTCGGCGATGCGGGTGCCCTGCTCCGCCAGCTCCAGGGCGGCGCGCTCGGCCTCGGTGAAGACCGTGGCCTCCCGCCAGGCCGCGACCAGGTGCAGGCGCTGCGCGGTCTCCCCGGCCGCGGCGGCGTCCTTGGTGTGCATGTCGGTGCAGAAGCCGCAGCCGTTGATCTGGCTGGCGCGCAGCTTCACCAGCTCCTGCGTCGAGGCCGGCAGGGTCGACTCCGACAGCACCCGGCCCGCCGCGTTGACGTGCTTCAGCACCTTGCCGATGACCTCGTTGGCGAAGAGGTTCAAACGGGCTTCCATGAAGATCTCCCCTGCTGTCGTCCGTGGATTACACATACCTGACGGGACAGCGGGCGGAAACGTGACACGCGCTAGCTGTACAGGGCGCTGAGGAACTCGATCAGGAGGCGTTCCCGCAGCCGCGGCGGGGCCACCGCGAGCATCGCGTTGACCTCGGCCATGCGCTTCGGGGCGGCCACGCCGTCGAGGCCGGCGGCGGTGAGCAGGCCGGCGAACTGGTCCGGGGTCAGGGCGTCCGGGTCCAGGGCGGCGATCGCGGCGACCAGCTCGGGGGCCAGCCGCACCGGGCCGGCGGCGCGGGCGGCGGCGACCGCGTCGGCGAGGTCGGCGAGCAGCTCGGGCTCGCCGCCGTGGTTGGCCGCGGTGACGGTCAGGTGCAGGTTCGCCGGCGAGGTGCCGAAGCCGAACTGGGGCTGTAGGTACCAACGCCGCTCGGTCATCTCGTCGGCGACGGTGAACACGTCGAGCTCGTCGTGTTCACCGTCACCGGTGACCGCCAGGAGCGCGGCCTCGGGATCGCCGAGCACCCGCAGACCGGGAATGCCCCCGATTCCGGCGCGTAGGGTGCGGACCGCGGCCAGGGTCTTCTCCGCGAGCCGCGCGTAGCCCTCGTCGCCGAGGTGGCGCAGCACCGCCCACGCGGCGGCGAGTGGGCCGCCGGAGCGGGTGGACTGCAACGTCGAGTTCAGCATCGTGTAGCCGGGCCAGGCGGCGCTGGCGAAGAACTGGGGGCGGCGCAGGTCGGCGGACGCGTACAGCAGCACCGACGTCCCCTTGGGACAGTAGGCGTACTTGTGCAGGTCCACCGACAGGCTGGTGACGCCGGGCACCGAGAGGTCGAAGTCCGGCACCGCCACGCCGAGGCGGCGGAAGTGCGGCAGCACCCAGCCGCCGATGCAGGCGTCCACATGGCACCGGACCCCGCGTTCGGCGGCCGCGGCGGCGACCGGCGCCACCGGATCGACCACGCCGTGGGCGTAGGACGGCGCGCTGACCACGACGAGCACCGTCGAGGAGTCGATCGCGGCGGCCATCGCGGCCGGGTCGGCGCGGAACGTCGCGGGGTCGACGGGAACGGTGACCGCCTCGACGCCGAAGTAGTGCGCGGCCTTGCGGAACGCGGCGTGCGCGGTGTCGGCGAGCACCATCCGGGGCCGGGCCACGTCGGGGCGGGCGTCGCGGGCGGCCTGCACGGCGAGCAGGCAGCTCTCCGTGCCGCCGGAGGTCACGCTGCCCACGGTGGACGGCGGTCCGCCGAGCAGTGCGGCGGCGGTGGCCACCACGTCGTTCTCCATCCGCAGCAGGCTGGGGAACGCGGTCGGGTCGAGCCCGTTGGCCGAGCTGGCCAGCGCGTGCGCGGCGGCCGCCAGCTCGTCCACACCGGACAGACCGCTGTCGTACACGTACGCCAGGGTGCGGCCGCCGTGGGTCGGCAGGTCGCCGGCCCGCAGCGTGCGCAGCTCGTCGAGTACCTCGTCGGCCGGGATCATGGCCGCACCTCCAGAATCGTGCGCCGGAGCAGGGGCAGTCCGGCCAGGGCGAACAGGGCGGGCACCAGCCCGATGCCGAGGACCACGGCGGTGACCGCGCCGGCCGGCTGCGCCACGTCCTCCCCGGCCGAGGACGACACGTACCCGCCGAGCGCGAGCACCAACCCGTACAGTGCGGGCCCGAGCGCGAGGCCGAGGGTCTCCCCCGCGGTCCACACGCCGGCGAACAGACCCGCGCGGATCTGCCCGGTACGCCGCTCCTCCGCACTGATCACGTCCGGCAGCATCGCCAGCGGGAACACCTGGATGCCCGCGTACCCGACGCCGACCACCGCCGCGCAGGCGATCACCGCGCCCACCGGCAGCACCCGGGTGCCGAGCAGGCCGAGGGCGCCGGCGGCGAACACGAGCGTCGCCAGCACGTATCCGACGCGCTTGCCGTACCGCGTCGCGACCCGCTGCCAGACCGGCATCACCAGCAGCGCCGGCCCGACGAACGCGACGAACAGCAGCGGCTGCACGGACCGGTCGCCGATCGCCACCCGGGCGAGGTAGTCGACGCCGGCCAGCAGGACGCCGATCCCGACGGCCTGCACCACGAACGCGGCGAGCAGCCAGCGGAACGCGCGGCCGTCCCGCACCGCGGCCAGCACCTCCCGCCAGCTCGACACCGACGGCAGCACCCGCGCGTGCGGTGCCTTCGCGGTGCCGAGGAACACCCCGACCGCGCCGACCACGATCAGCACGGCGACCGCGACGCCCATGACCCGGTAGCCGGCGGTGCCGCCGACCGCGTCCCGGACCGCGGGCGCGCCGGCGCCGCTGACCAGGATCGCGATCGCGAGCACCGCGATCCGCCAGGCGGTGAGCCGGGTGCGCTCGCCGGGGTCGTCGGTGAGCTCGGCGGGCAGCGCGTTGTACGGCACCTGGAAGAACGCGAACGCGGTGGCGCACAGCAGGAACATCCCGGCGACGTACAGCGCGTCGACGGTCGCCGAGCCGGTGTCGGGCCCGGCGAACAGGCCGGCGAAGCAGATGGCGAGCGCGATCCCGCCGGCGATCAGGTACGGCCGCCGCGCACCGAGCCGCCCGGTGGTGCGGTCGCTGATCCGCCCGGCGACCGGGTTGAACAGCACGTCCCAGGCCTTGGGCAGCAGCACGAGCAGGCCGGCGACCGACGCGGACACGCCGAGCGTGTCGGTCAGGTACGGCAGCAGCAACAGCCCCGGCACCGTGCCGAACGCGCCCGTGGACAGCGACCCGAGGGCGTAGCCGAACCGGATGCGGACCGGCAGGCGCGCACCCACCGAAACGTGAGCGGAATTCATCATTTCGCGGTGACCCTACGGCCGAGGGCGCGCGGCGTCCAGGTCTATGCCCAGGACAGGACGAGCCGCACGCACCGTTTGTCGAGGACGTACTCGCCGTCGACCGGGGTCCCCGGTGGGTGGGCGTCGATGCGCAGGCCGGCCGAGCCGGGTCGGCCCGCCTCCTGCCACGCGGTGATGTGCGCGGCCAGGTCGTCGGCCGGCTGCTCGGCGCCGACCACGACCAGCTCGCCACCCTCGTCGAGGTGCACGGTGGCGAGCCCGTAGTCGTCGAGCAGGCCGCTGGTGGCCCGGCCGTCCGGAGCGCGCAGCGGCGCGTCGCGCAGCCGGCCGCCCGAGGCGGCCTCGGACAGCGCGAACCAGCGCGGCTCCCGCACGGCGAGCCACAGCCCCAGACCGTCGAGCAGCTCGAACTCGTCCGGCGCGACCCCCGTGCGCACGCGCGCGTCCGGGTCGTCGAGCGCGTCGAGCACGGCCTCGGTGTCCAGCTCGGCGTCCAGGTCGCCGGCCTCGGGCAGGGTGAGCACGAGCTGGGTGTCCTGGTCGAGCACGTACACCCGCTCCGTGCCGGCGAGCGCACCGCGCATCCGCATGAACCCGCACGGCCGGACCGAGCGGCTGGTCCAGTGGTCGCCCGCGCGCTCGAAGGCCACCGAGCGCTGCACCCCGCGCAGATCCAGCGGGACGACGATCCGGCCGTCCGGCACGAGCTGGTCGAGCCAGGCGGGCGCGAGGTCCGAGACGCCGACGGTGGCGATGATCCGGTCGTAGGGCGCCTTGGCGGGGTAGCCGAGGGCACCGTCCCCCGTGAGCACGGTGACGCCGCCGCAGCCGGCGGCCGACAGGTTCTCCTCGGCCCGGTCCACCACGTCCTGGTCCAGGTCGATGCTGGTCACCCGGCCGCGGGGGCCGACGATCGTGGCGAGCAGGGCGGCGTTGAAGCCGGTGCCGGCGCCGATCTCGAGCACCCGGTGCCCGCGGGTGGCGCCGAGCTGGTCGAGCATGATCGCCATGATCGTCGGCTGGGACGAGGAGCTGGTCGGCTGGCCCTGCTGGTCGCGCTTGGTGACGATGGCCTCGTCGCGGTAGGCGGCGTCCGGCGGCAGGTCCGGCAGGAAGATGTGCCGCGGCACGGTGCGCAGGGCGTCGGCCACCAGCGCGTCGGTGGCCCCGCCCCGCGTCCGCACGTGCGTGAGCAACTGCTCGCGCAGACCGTTCAACTCGCCGCCCAACTACGCCTCCAAGCTCCTGGTGCTCGGCGAGCACTGTTCGAAACAGGCCGACCGGCCTTTGCCAAGGCGAGTGTCGTTCCCAACGGAGGTCGGCCGGACTTTGAATGGTGCTCGGCTCGGAATCGTAACGGCCGGCGCTGACGGTCTACAGGGAACGTTGGTAGGCGCGGAACGCCCTGGTCGCGAGCCAGATCGCGGCCAGCGCGACGGCCGCCAGCCCGCCGAGCCGGAGCAGCACCGCCGCCCAGTCCGGGTCGGCCGACAGCGCCTCCCGGCTCGCCACCACGGTCCAGTCGACCGGGTTGTAGCTCGACACCGTCTGGATCCAGCCGGGCGCCGCCTCGCGGGCCATCATCGCCGAGGACAGGAACGACAGCGGCAGGGTCAGCATCGTGGAGAACCCGATCAGCGACTCCGAGGTCCGCACGATCAGCGCCATCCCGTTGGACAGCGACGCGAACGCCGCGGTCAGCAGGATCGAGGCCAGCAGCATCACCAGCACACCGAGCCCACCCCCGGCGAAGGACGCGCCCAACAGCAGCGCTACGACCACCACGATCATGCCCTGCACCACGACTGTCACGGCCTGGTTCGCCACCGACGACACCATCAGCGCCATCCGGTTCACCGGCGAGGACAGCATCCGGTCCATCACGCCGCGTTCCATGTCGTCGATGAAAGCCATGCCGGCCCAGCCGCTGGAGAACAGCACGGTCATCACGACCACGCCCGGGGTCAGGAACTCGATGTAGGAGCCGGTCGCGAAGCCCGGGATCTCCACCACCCGCTTGAACAGCTGCCCGAACAGCAGCAGCCAGATCATCGGCTGCACCAGCGTGATCACCACGAACGCCGGCTGCCGCGCGGTGAAGCGCAGCAGCCGACCGGTCAGGTGGGCCGAGTGCGGGACGAGGGTCGCCATCAGACCGCCACCTCCTCGGCGGCCGCGAACGCGCGCCCGGTGTGCCGCAGGTAGACGTCGTCGAGCGCCGGGCGGGCCACGGTCACGGCGGCCACCGCCACCGACTCCCGCTCCAGCGCGGCGAGCACCGCCGGTACCGCGCTCGCGCCGTGGTCGACGCGGCTGCGGATCGTCCGGCCGTCCACGGTGACCTCGTGGGTGCCGGGGATCGCCTCGACCGCCTTGCCGGCCCGTTCGAGGTCCGCGTCCGGCGCGAGGTCGATGACCACGGCGTCGCCGCGCAGCTCGCTCTTGAGCTGGTCCGGGGTGCCGCTCGCCACGGCCTGCCCGCGGTCGACGATCAGCAGCTCGCCGGCGAGCTGGTCGGCCTCCTCCAGGTAGTGCGTGGTGAGCAGGACGGTCAGCTGCTCCTGGCTGGACAGCCGGGCGATCTCGGCCCACATGTCCGCGCGGGCCTGCGGGTCCAGCCCGGTCGTCGGCTCGTCGAGGAACAGCACCGACGGCCGGTGCACGAGCCCCATCGCGACGTCCAGCTTCCGCTGCATGCCACCGGAGTACGTGCGCACGAGGCGGTTCGCCGCGGCGGTGAGGCCGAACCGGTCGAGCAGCTCGTCCACCCTGGAGCGGACGGCGCGCCCGCGCATGCCGTGGATCCGCCCGGCCAGCACCAGGTTCTCCCGCCCGGTCGCGACCGGGTCGCAGCCGGAGCCCTGCGTCACCACGCCGACCGCGCGGCGCACGGCGTCGGGATCGCGCCGCACGTCGTGCCCGGCCACGACGGCCGTGCCGCTGTCGGCGGCGGACAGCGTGGTGAGGATCTTGATGGTGGTCGACTTGCCGGCGCCGTTCGGGCCGAGCAGGCCGAACACGGTGCCCGGGGACACCGTGAGGCTGAGCCCGGCGAGCGCGGTGACCTCGCCGTACCTCTTGACGAGGCTGTCGGCACGGATCATGGGTGGAACCTCCCTGGTTGTCCAGGTCGTTCCGTGCGCGGCCCGCTATCGTGGGACTTGCGAGCCTGGGTGCGAGCCGGCACGGATCGAGCCCGGGTTTCTGATGGCTGGCCGGGTGTTGCCGCACCCGGCCAGCGCTCTACTTCACGGTGCGCAGGTGCGCGACGGCGCCCTCCCAGTCGCTCTCGGCGGGCATCCCGCCCCCTTCGTGCGCGTGCCGCCACACGTCCACGCCGTCCAGCGTGCCGTCGTTGATCCTGTCGATCGTCGCCTCGACGAACCGCAGCTCGGCCTCACGCAGCACGCGCACGTAGTCGGCCTCGATCGCGAACAGGTACGGCATGCCCTGCTTGGCCATCTCGTCCATCACCGCGGCCAGGCTGACCACCTCGGTGGACAGCCGGACCCGCCGGGTCTCCAGCAGCCGGACCACCTCGTCCGGCGGCAGCGACGGCACCAGCGACAGCGCCGCCTCGAACCGCGTGTACTCCTTGACCGGCACGGCGAGCAGCTCGCTCTCCCAGTCGACGAACTCGTCGCGGCCGGCGTCGGTGATGGCGTAGACCGTGCGTTCCGGGCGGCGACCCTCCCGGACGGTCTCCTGCACCTCGATCAGCTCGTGCCGCCGCAGCGACTCGACGACCGAGTAGAGCGAGCCGTAGTTGAGCTTGATGCTCTCCTCCTTGGCCCGTTCCCGCAGCGTGCTGGACATCTCGTAGGGGTGCATCGGCTTCTCGGTGAGCAGCGCGAGCACCGCGAGGGCCAGTGGGTTGGAGACCTTGCGCTTGCGCATGCGGTTGATCGTAGCGCAAATATCCGAGTTCGAGTACTCGGGAGCGAGCACTGCTGGAATGGGAGCCATGAGTGAACCCACGGACAACGTCGAGGAGTACCGCCAGCACCGCTTCGCGCTCCCGCCCGGCGCGACCGAGATCCTCCTGGTCCGCCACGGCGAGTCCGCCCCGGCGCGCGAGGGCCACCCGTTCCCCCTGGTCGACGGCCACGGTGACCCGCCGCTCGCGCCCGAGGGCGAGCGTGAGGCCGAGCTGGTCGGCGACCGGCTCGCGGTCGAGCGGATCGACGCGGTGTACGTGACCTCGCTGCGCCGCACCCACCAGACCGCGGCACCGCTCGCGAAACGGCTCGACCTGACCCCGCGCGTCGAGGCGGACCTGCGGGAGGTGCGGCTCGGCGAGTGGGAGGGCGGGCTGTTCCGCATCCGCGTGTCCCAGGGGCACGAGTACGCCCTGCGCATGTGGGAGACCCAGCGCTGGGACGCGATCCCCGGCGCCGAGTCCACCGAGGACCTCGCCACCCGGGTCCGCGCGGGCATCGAGCGGATCGCGGCCGCGCACCCCGACGGTCACGTGGCCGCGTTCACCCACGGCGGCGTGATCGGCCAGATCGTGGCGATGGCCACCGGGTCGCAGCCGTTCGCGTTCATCGACGCGGACAACGGCTCGATCACCCAGCTCGTGGTGACCCCGCAGCGCTGGATCGTCCGCCGGTTCAACGACACGGCTCACCTGCACCCGGCATTCAGCATCCGGCCGGAGCCGCTCATCTGACCCCGCGGTTCCGCCTCCCCGGATTTTTCCCTGTTGGTCGCGTTGGGGAGTGCGTGTTCGGCTTGGTCACGTACTTGTGGCTGGGTTGCGTCACGGTCCCCTGGGGTTACGGTTTCGGAGGTTGGCAGAAGGTGGTTCACCGGGACAGCAGGTACCGCAGCCACACCTCGGGCGGCGACAGCGCCCGGTCGAGGAACATCAGGTCGTCCATCCGGCAGTCGCACGGGTTGGCCTCGCCGGTGTCCTGTGGGAAGCTGCCGCCGATCTTGAGGCCCGCCGGGTCGCTCGCCGTGGTCACGTCCGGCTCCGGCGGGCCGTCGACCGCCCACGGGTCGCCGGACACCGTGTAGGACCCGTCGAGCCGCCGGCCGTCGCGGTACAGGGCCATCTCGCCGGTGTCGAAGTCGAACGTCGCCGCGAGGTGCGTCCACCGGCCGCGCGGCAGGATCTCCCGCCAGTCGGCGTCCGCGGCGAACGTCTGCGAGCGCGCGCCGTCGACCCGGCGGCCGAGGGCGACCACCCGCGGCTCGCCGTCGACCTCGATCACCTCCAGCAGCGCGCGCACCGCGTGACCGTCGGAGTCGCCGGACAACACCCCGGCCAGGCCGACCGCGTTGTACCGGTCGTCCGGGTCGGGGGTGTTGGTGTTCGGGGCCGGCAGGTCGCCGGTGACCTTGAACCAACCCATCACCGTGGCCTCGCGGGCGGCGTTGAACGCGTGCAGCGTCGGCACGCCGCCGGCCGAGTACACGCCCGCCCGCCAGTCGTCGTCGGCCCCCGGCCGCTGCGCGGTCGCCAGCACGTGCCCGCCGCGGCCGCGGACCCGCATCGCCGGGCCACCGTTCACCAGCGCGAGGTCGGTGCCGGAGACGCCCAGATCCCGTTCCAGCGCGGGGTTTCCGCCCACCGGGTGCTCGAAGTCGTAGTACGCCACCATGTCCCGCCCGTGTGGCGGCCGCTTCGTGTCGGTGACCTTCCAGACCTTCCCGTTGGCCTTCGCCAGCAGGTACAGCTCGCCCTCGGCGTCGCGGCCGAAGCGCAGGTCCACCCGGTCGTCGCCGGCCAGCTCCCGGAACGTGGTGCGCTCGCCGTCGGTGGTGTAGACCGCCAGCTGGCGGATCTCGGCCATCGGGCGGCCGCGGCGCATCTCGCGGGCCTCGGTGTAGAAGACGCGGCCGTCCACCAGGTCGGTGAACACGTACTTGCCGCGCAGCGCCGGCACGTCCCGGCCGCGGTAGACGAAGCCGCCGCTGATCGCGTGCCCGGAGTCCGAGCACAGCGGGTGGCCGGGCGGTGGGTTGTGGTCGAACGCCGCGACCGGGTAGGTGAAGCCGTACTTCTCGTCGTCCTCGGGCAGCGGGTAGACGCCGCAGTCGGGGTCGCCGCGCCTGAACACGAACGGGCCCTCCCGCTCGCTCCAGCCGAAGTTGTCGCCGGGTCGCACTTCGTAGACCGACTCGATGCGGTGCTCGCCGATGTGGCCGAGGAACATCCGGTTACCGGCGGCCGGGTCCCAGCTGAAGCGGTGCGGGTCGCGCATGCCGAGCGCGTAGATCTCGTCCAGGACACCGTCGTCACCCGCGAACGGGTTGTCCCGCGGGATGCCGTAGGTGCCGCCGGGACCGTTGTCCCCCAGGGGATCGATGCGCAGGAGCTTGCCGTACGGGGTGCCGGTGTCCTGCGGGTCGGTGGTGGAGGCACCGAGACCCCCGTCGCCGGCCGCGATGTAGAGCACGCCGTGCTCACGGCCGCCGCGACGGGCGGTCGGGTTGAAGTCGATCTGCTGGAAGCCGTGGATCTGGCTGCGGAAGCCCAGGCGCATGACCTGGCGGTGGGTGCCGCTGAACACCGCGGCGTCCGGGTCGTCCGCGGTCCACTCGGTGATGACACCGTGGAAGGCCGCGTTCGGCTGCTCGGGGTGGGTGGTCGGCTCGTCGATACCGGCGCCCCACTCGGTGTGCACGGTGTAGAGCTTGCCGTTGCGCGCGAAGTCCGGGTGGAAGGTGACGAAGCCGGAGCCCGAGCCGAGGCCGCGGCCGGAGATGAACTCCGGGGCGAACTCCGCGCCGACGTCGAGGTAGAGGTGTGGCACGCCGTCGTCGCCGACGAGGTACATCTTCCCGTTCAGGTCGGGGACGTACATGCGGCCGGAGCCGTCGGGAATCTCGCCGAGGTGGTTGATCCGGGCGTGGCGCATCAGGCGCTGGTCCGTGGGCGGGGGCACCGGTTCGGTCTCGGGGAACTGCGCGAACTCGTCGACCACGATCCCGAGGGCGGCCGGAGTCGGGTCCGGTAACGGGTCCTGGATGGGTTCGCCGGCCTGGGCCGCGGCCGTCGGCGCGGTCAGCGTGGCGGCGAGGACCACCACGGCGATCGCTCCCAGCCACTGTTTCGGGTTCGACATACGCCCACCACCTCGGGGGTCGGGGATGGAACCGGTTGGGGAAAGCGCTTGCCGGCAAGCGCTTTCCGGACCTTACCGACCGTGTCCATGTGATCGCAAGAGGTCATCCGCCACCGCGCTTGCCAAGCGGAACAAGGTTCCGAATGTTGTTCACCTGCCCGTCTCCTACGACCGGCCCGGCACCACCCGGAACGCGATCGGCGCGGCCGTCGACGCCGGCTTCCGGCACGTCGTCCTCGGACTGCCGGCGCCCTACCCCGCCGACGTCGCCCGGTGGGTCACCGACCAACTCATCGCCCCGCCCGCCTAGCGGACCGTTTACTGTCGTCTCCGTGTTCGCGGCAGAACGACGGCAGCGCATCCTCGAGCTCGTGCGGTCGAGTGGCGCCATCTCCCTGCGGGAGCTCGCCCGCCAGGTGCAGACCTCGGAGGTGACCGTCCGCCGCGACCTGCGCGCACTCGAGGCGCAGGGCCTGCTCGACCGCCGGCACGGCGGCGCGGTGCTGCCCGGCGCCCTGTCGCACGAGCCGTCCTACTCGGAGAAGGCGCTCGTCGCGGCCGACGCCAAGGCGGCGATCGCCAAGCTCGCGGCGGGATTGGTCCGCGACGGCGACGCGATCGTGGTCGGCGCCGGCACCACCACCCAGGCGTTCGCCGCGCGGCTGGCCCGGCACGCCGAGCTGACCGTGGTGACCAACTCGCTGCTGGTGGCCGACGCGCTGGCCGGCGCGGGCGGGGTCGACGTGGTGGTCACCGGCGGCTCGCTGCGCGGGTCGATCCGCGCGCTGGTCGGCGGGACCACCGAACACGCGCTCGCCACCGTGCAGGGCACGGCCGCGTTCATCTCCGGCAACGGCCTCACCGCCACGCGCGGGCTCTCCACCCCGAACCTGTCGGTCGCCGGCGTCGACCGGGCGCTGGCCGCGGCCACCACCGAGGTCGTGGTGCTCGCCGACCACACCAAGGTCGGCGCCGACGCGCTCCTGCAGACCGTCGCCGCCGAGGACATCCGGCACCTGGTCACCGACGACCAGGCCGATCCCGCCGAGCTCGACACCCTGCGCGAGCTGGGCGTACAGGTGCACGTGGCGACTGTTCCGGCCACTCCGCGGCCGAAGTCCGCGCGCCGGTCCGGCTGAGCGGGTTTTGTTCACGCTCTGATCGAAGCTGTGCGAAATTGCCGGAGTGTCTTGACAGATAAGTTTCGTATGTGACTGAATTTGATCGGCGAGGTTGCCATCAGGGGTGCGACCTCCGTGATCGGCCAGGAGTAAAGCCAATGGTGGCCTTCCGTTCCCCCCGCCCCGTCCGCCTCGCCGGCGCCGCGGTCCTGTGCACGGCGCTCGCGCTGAGCGCGTGCACCAAGTCCGAGGACACCGGCGGCAACGGCGGTTCCACGCCGGGCACCGGTGGCGCCCAGGTGGCGCAGACCGGCGCCGCCGACGGACCGACCTGCACGCTGGAGCAGTACGGCGCCGAGGAACTGGACCTCGCCAACGCGGTCGTCGGGTTCTCCCAGTCGGAGAAGGAGGCGAACCCGTTCCGGATCGCCGAGACCGAGTCGATCAAGGCGGAGGCCAAGGAGATCGGCGTCAAGAAGCTGCTGACGACCAACGCGAACTCCCAGCTGAGCAAGCAGATCTCCGACATCCAGGACATGATCAACAAGGGCGCGCAGGCGCTGATCGTGGCCCCGCTGAACTCCGACGGCCTGGAGCCGGCGCTGGACGCCGCGCGGGCCAAGAACATCCCGGTGATCACCGTCGACCGCAAGCTCAACGCCGAGCCCTGCAAGGACTACGTGTCCTTCCTCGGCTCGGACTTCGTCGAGCAGGGCAAGCGCGCGGCGCAGGAGATGGCCAAGGCCCTGGGCAACAAGGGCAAGGTCGCGATCCTGCTCGGCACCTCCGGCAACAACGTGACCACCGACCGCACCAACGGTTTCGTGGACGAGATGGCCAAGATCGCGCCGGACATCGAGATCGTCGCGCAGCAGACCGGTGAGTTCGCCCGGGACAAGGGCCAGCAGGTGATGGAGCAGATCATCCAGGCCCAGCCGGACATCAACGGCGTGTACGCGGAGAACGACGAGATGGCGCTCGGTGCGCTGGTGGCGCTGAAGAGCGCGGGCAAGACGCCCGGCGAGGACGTCCACGTCGTCTCGATCGACGGCACCCGCAACGCCGTGCAGAAGGTCGTCGACGGCGAGATGTTCGCCGTGGTCGAGTCCAACCCGCGGTTCGGCCCGCTTGCGTTCGAGACGCTGGAGACGTTCCTGTCCGGCGAGCCGGTGCAGCAGAACATCGTGATCAGCGACAAGCTCTACACCCAGGAGAACGCGGCGGACGAGGTCGGGAACGCCTACTGAGGCTCGGGACAGCGCGAAGGACGGCGGACATTCATGGACGCGGTACTCGCCGCCACCGCGATCGGCAAGAGGTTCCCCGGCGTCGTCGCGCTGTCCGATGTGGACCTGACGCTGCGCGCCGGTGAGGTGCACGCGCTGGTCGGGGAGAACGGCGCCGGCAAGTCCACCCTGATCAAGGTGTTGACCGGGGTGTACACGCCGGACGACGGCACGCTCGACTACCTCGGCCGGCGGGTTCGCTTCACCCGGCCGATGGACGCGCAGGCGGCCGGCATCAGCACGGTGTACCAGGAGGTCAACCTGGTGCCCCTGCAGTCGGTGGCCAGCAACGTGTTCCTCGGTCGCGAGCCGCGCAACCGGTTCGGGTTGCTGGATTTCCGGGCGATGAACGCGCAGGCGAGCCAGCTGCTCGACTCCTACGGCATCCGCGTCGACGTCACCCGGCCACTGCGCACGCTCGGCATGGGCGTGCAGCAGATGGTCGCGGTGGCGCGCGCGGCGGCCACCCAGGCGCGCGTGGTGGTGCTCGACGAGCCGACCTCCTCGCTGGAGCCCCGCGAGGTCGACACCCTGTTCGCGATCATCGAGCGGCTGCGGGCCGACGGCGTCGCCGTGCTCTACGTCAGCCACCGGCTCGACGAGCTGTACCGGATCTGCGACCGGGTCACCGTGCTGCGCGACGGCCGCCTGGTCCACAGTGGAGCGATGGCCGACCTGCCGAGGCTGAAGCTGGTGGCCATGATGCTGGGCCGCGACCTCGAGGAGGTCCAGCGCGAGGGTGCGACGAAGTTCGAGGGCGAGCACGCCGCCGGGCAGGCGCCGGTGCTGGAGGCCAGCGGGCTGAGTGCCAAGCACCGCCTGGACGGCGTGGACGTCACGGTCCGGCCGGGCGAGATCGTCGGCCTCGGCGGACTGCTCGGCGCCGGCCGCAGCGAGACGGTGATGGCGATCGCGGGCGCGCTCCCGCTGGACTCCGGCGAGGTCAGCGTGGGTGGCAAACGGTTGCGCACCGGGTCGGTCGCCGCGGCGATGCGGGCCGGCGTGGTGATGCTGCCCGAGGACCGCAAGGCCGACGGGATCCTGCCGGACCTGTCGGTGCGGGAGAACATCGCGCTGGCCGCGCTCCCCCGGCTGTCCGCGGCCGGGCTGGTGTCCCGGCGCCGCCAGGACTCCATCGTGGACACGTTCATGAAGCGGCTGCGGATCAAGGCGGCGAGCCCCGACCAGCGGGTCGGCGAGCTGTCCGGCGGCAACCAGCAGAAGGTGCTGCTGGCGCGGCTGCTGTGCATGCAGCCGAAGGTGCTGCTGCTCGACGAGCCGACCCGCGGCATCGACGTCGGCGCCAAGGCCGAGGTGCAGGGCCTGGTCGACGAACTGGCCAAGGACGGGCTCGGCGTGGTGCTGATCTCCTCGGAGTTCGAGGAGGTGGTCGAGGGCTCGGACGCGATCGTGGTGCTACGTGAGGGAAAGGTGGTCACGCGCCTTGAGGGCGACGACGTGAACGAGGCGGCGCTGCTGGCCGCCCTGGCCGAGGACAGCCGCGATGACTGAGGTCGCGGCGGCACCGAGGGCGACCGCGGGCACCCGCGCGTGGTTGCGGGACAACGGGGTCTACGCGGCGATCGTGGTGCTGGCCGCCTACAACCTGGTGTTCACCGAGAACTTCGCCACCATGGCGAACCTGAGCACGCAGCTCGTGCAGGTCGCGCCGGTGCTGATCGTGGCACTGGGCATGGCGCTGGTGATCGGCACCGAGGGCGTGGACCTGTCGGTCGGCTCGGTGATGGCCATCGCGGCCGCCATCCTGCCGTTGTACCTGGGTTACGGCGTGCTGCCGGCGATCGTGCTCGCGCTGGTCGCCGGCGGGCTGTGCGGTGCGCTCAACGGCACGCTGGTCGCCGTGGTCGGCATCCAGCCGATCGTGGCCACCCTGGCCCTGCTGGTCGGCGGGCGCGGCCTCGCGCTGGTGTTCGCCGACGGGCAGATGACGGTCATCCAGAACGACACGCTGCTGGGCCTGGGCACCGGCGAGCTGCTCGGCCTCCCGGTCATCGTGTGGCTCGCCGCCGCGCTCTCCGCGCTGGTGTGGCTGCTCGTGAAGTACACGACGTTCGGCCGGCAGCTGGTCGCGATCGGCGGCAACCGCTCGGCGAGCTCGCTGGCCGGCCTCCCGGTCCGCCGGGTGCTGATGACCACCTACGTCATCAGCGGCGTGCTGGCCGCCGTGGCCGGGATCGTCGCCACCGCGCGGCTGACCGCCTCCGACCCCTCGGCGATCGGCAACCTGTACGAGCTGTCCGCGATCACCGCGGTCGTCGTCGGCGGCACGCCGCTGTCCGGCGGCCGGGTGCGCATCCTCGGCACGGTCGCCGGCGCGGTGCTCATGCAGATGATCACCGCGACCCTGATCAAGCACAACCTGCCGGACTCGGCCGCGCAGATGGTCCAGGCGGCGATCATCGTGCTCGCCGTGTACCTGCAGCGGTCCCGCGCGGGGGGTGGACAGTGACCACGATCCGACAGCAGCAGACGCTCGACCCGGACGACTCGGTCTCCAGCAACACGATGACCAGGGCCGAGCGCGTCGCGGGGCTGGTGCAGCGGCGCGGCTCGATCGTGGTGCTGGCGCTGGTCGTGCTGATCGCGTCGGTCTCGTTCGACGCCTTCCCGACGATCGGCAACGCGCAGAACATCGCCATCCAGAGCTCGTTCCTCGCGATCGTCGCGCTCGGCATGACGTTCGTGATCATCTCCGGCGGCATCGACCTGTCGGTCGGCTCGGTGTACGCGCTCGGCGGCGTGCTCGCCGCGTACGGGATCCAGTGGGGCTCGTTCGTCGGGCTCCTGCTACCGCTGGTGGTCTGCGGGGCGATCGGGCTGCTCAACGGGGTGCTGGTGGCCTACGGGCGGCTGGCGCCGTTCATCGTCACGCTCGCCACCCTGCTCGGCGCGCGCGGGCTGCTGCTCGCGATCACCGACGAGGGCTCGACGACCCGGCTGATGGACCGCGACGACTGGCTCACCCAGCTCGGCCAGGGCACCTTCCTGGGCCTCGGCCTCCCGGTGTGGATCACCGTCGGCCTGTTCGCGGTGGGCGTGGTCGTGTTGCAGCGCACCAGGTTCGGCCACTCGACGCTCGCGATCGGCGGCAGCCGGGAGGCGGCGGCGCTGATGGGCCTGCCGGTCGCCAGGAACACGATGCTGCTGTACCTGGGCAGCGGCGTGCTCGCCGGCCTCGCCGGGGCGCTCGCCGCCGCGTACTCGGCCTCCGGCGTGACGATCGTCGGCGAGGGCCTGGAGCTGGACGCGATCGCCGCGGTGGTGATCGGCGGCACCCTGCTCACCGGCGGCGCCGGCACGGTCGGCGGCACGCTCGCCGGCGTCCTGCTGCTGCGCGTCATCCAGAACGTCATCAACCAGGTCGGCACGCTGTCGTCGCACTACCAGTCGGTGGTCAGCGGCGCGTTCCTCGCCGTCGTGGTGGCCGTCCAGGCCTACCTCAGCCGCGCCCACCTGCGCGGCGGAAGGCGGTAGCTCTCCCCGCGAGTTCGCCCCACCAGAGGAGGTTGACCCTGCCCATGAGGACGACCGTTCGAAGAAGGGTGCTCGGTGCCGTCGCAGCTACGGTGACCGCCGTGGCCCTGATACCCGGAGTGTCCGTGACCGCGTCCGCCGACCCCGTCTGGCAGCCGAAGACCCCACCGCTGTCCACGCCGTGGACCGACCAGGTGGGACCGGACAACGCGCTGCCCGAGTACCCGAGACCGCAGCTCGTTCGCGACGACTGGAAGAACCTCAACGGCGTCTGGGAGTTCGCCGGGGCCGACTCGCTCGGCGACCCGCCCGTCGGCGAGACCCTCGACGAGCGGATCCTGGTGCCGTACCCGGTCGAGTCCGCGCTGTCCGGGATCCAGCGCACCGAGGACCGGATGTGGTACCGCCGCACGTTCGAGGTTCCGCGCGGGTGGGACGTCGGCGACGGCCGGCGCGACGACCGGCTGATGCTCCACTTCGGCGCGGTCGACTACGAGTCCCAGGTGTGGGTCAACGGCAAGCTGATGGCCGTGCACCGGGGCGGCTTCGACAAGTTCAGCGTCGACGTCACCGACGCGCTGAACCGGCGCGGCCCGCAGGAGATCCTCGTCGGCGTCGAGGACCTGACCGACGCGACCTGGCAGGCTGTCGGCAAGCAGCGCCGGGTGCCGGACCGCGGCATCTTCTACACCGGCGCGTCCGGCATCTGGCAGACGGTGTGGATGGAGCCGGTGGCGCCCAAGCACATCACCGAGCTGGACATGGCGCCGGACCTGTCCGACGGCAGCCTCAAGCTCAACGTCAAGACCGCCGGCGGGCGGGCGACCGTGGAGGCCATCGCCTACGACGGCCGGCGGGAGGTGGGCCGGGTGCGCGGCCCGGCGAACTCCGACCTGCGGCTGCCGGTGCCGAACGCGAAGCTGTGGTCGCCGGACGACCCGTTCCTCTACGACCTCAAGGTGCGCGTCTACGACCGGGGCCGCCGGCCGGTGGACCAGGCCGAGTCGTACTTCGGCATGCGCGAGATCGGCATGAAGCCGGGCGCGGACGGCAAGCTGCGGATGACGCTGAACGGCGAGATCGTCTTCCACATGTCCACACTGGACCAGGGCTACTGGCCGGACGGCATCTACACCGCGCCCACCGACGAGGCGCTGGCGTTCGACCTGGAGCAGCACAAGCGGCTGGGCTTCAACACGGTCCGCAAGCACATCAAGGTGGAGCCGGACCGCTGGTTCTACCACGCCGACCGGCTCGGTCTGCTGGTGTGGCAGGACATGCCGTCGATGAAGGCCGACCCGAACAACCCGCCGGTGTGGGCCCAGAAGCAGTGGGAAGCCGAGCTGCACACGATGATCGAGCAGCACGACAGCTGGACCTCGGTCGTGGTGTGGGTGCCGTTCAACGAGGGCTGGGGCGAGTGGGACCGCGAGGCCACCGGCCGGATCGCCGACGAGATCAAGGCACAGGACCCGAGCCGGCTGGTGAACGCCCACTCCGGCGTGAACTGCTGTGACTCCAAGGGCGACTCCGGCAAGGGCGACATCATCGACCACCACGCCTACGTCGGCCCGGCGCAGCCCGCGCCGGACGAGAACCGGGCGTCGGCCGACGGCGAGCACGGCGGCTTCGGTCTCGAGGTCGAGGGCCACATGTGGTTCGGCGAGGGCCACGCCTACGAGATGACCGACAGCAAGGAGGCGCTGACCAGGCGCTATGTGGAGAACCAGCGCGAGGTGCTGGTCGCCGCGCAGAGCTGCGGCATCTCCGGCGCGGTCTACACGCAGATCACCGACGTCGAGCACGAGGTCAACGGGTTCTTCACCTACGACCGGCAGGTCGAGAAGATGGACTTCGACCAGGTGCGGGCGATCAACGAGGAGATCATCGCCGAGGCCGACGGTTCCGGCACCGGCCAGGAGCCGCCGGGGCCCGGCACGCCGGGCGCCGACGGGATCCACTACTACCCGTTCAGCGAGGGCAGCGGCACGACGACCGCGGACGCGGTCGGCGACGCCGACGGCACGTTCGTCGGGAGTCCGACGTGGACGGAGGGCCACCAGGGCTCGGGTCTGCAGTTCGACGGCGGCTCCTCGGTGGACACCGGCGCGTCCCTGCTGGACACCACGGGGAACTACTCCGTGGCGGCGTGGGTGAAGCTGGACAGCCGCGGCGGGTTCGCCACCGCGGTGAGCCAGGACGGCACCTCGGACAGCGGGTTCTTCCTGCAGTACTCCGGGGCGGACGACCGGTTCGCGTTCAGCTTCGTCGGCGTCCGGGCGACCGCGCCCGAGCCGCCGGAGACGGGCCGCTGGTACCACCTGGTGGGCGTGCGGGACGTGACGGCCGGGACGCTGACGCTGTACGTGGACGGCCAGCAGGTCGCCTCGCGGACCGCGTGCGCGGGCAGCGACGCGGAGGGCAACACGGTGATCGGCCGGGCGAAGTTCGGCGGCAACCCCGTCGACCACTGGCGCGGCGCGATCGACCAGGTGCACGTGTTCGACCGCGCGCTGCCGGCCGACGAGGTGTCCGCGCTGCACGAGTCAGGTAGGTGAGCCGTGCGCCGCATCGCCCTCGCGGTGACCGCGGCGCTGGTGACGACGGTCGTGTCGGTCGTGACGCCCTGGGGCGTCGCGGCCGGCACGACCGTTTCGCCATACCCGCCGGTCGGCCGCGGCACGAGCTTCCTGGACCACGACGAACTGCTCGGCGGGCTCGCCGAACCCGAGTGGTACGAGGCGAACATCCCGTTCCTGGACGTTCCGGACGAGACCGTCGAGGACGTCTACTACTACCGCTGGAGCACCTACAAGCGGCACCTGCGCTACGCCGACCAGGAGTCGGGGTACGTGATCACGGAGTTCCACAACCCGCCCGGCTACTCGGCCCCGCTCGGCGGGATCGTGGCCGCGGCCGGCCACCACATCGCCGAGGGCCGCTGGCTGCGCGACCGCCAACCGGTGGACGACTACCTGCGGTACTGGCTGCGGGGTCCGGGCGCGGGCCCGAAGCCGATGGAGGACTACGTCAACGAGGACACGGACGACTGGGCGCACCAGTACGCGTTCTGGGCGGCCACCGCGGCCTACCAGCGCTACCTGGTCACCGGGGACCGGGCGTCCGTCGTGGACCTGCTGCCGGACCTGGTGCGCCAGTACGACAAGTGGGGTCACCAGTTCAACCCGCGGCTTGGCCTGTACTGGTCGGTTCCCGTGTGGGACGCGATGGAGTACACGGCCTCGTCCTACGAGACCGACCCGGCCGACCCGTACCACGGCGGACACGGCTACCGGCCGACGCTCAACGCCTACCAGTACGGCGACGCGCGGGCGATCGCTTCGATCGCCCGGCTGGCCGGGAAGCCGGGCCTGGCGCGGAAGTTCGACCGCCGGGCCGACGCGCTGCGGGACGCCGTGCACCGCTGGCTGTGGGACGACGAGCGGGAGTTCTTCTACCACAAGGCACGCGCCGACCTCGACCCGTCCGAGGGGCTGGTGTCGGCAAGGGAGCAGATCGGCTTCGTGCCGTGGATGTTCGACCTGGCGAAGCCGGGCACCGAGGTCGCGTGGGAGCAGCTGACCGATCCGGAGGGGTTCGCCGCGCCGTACGGTCCGACGACGGTGGAGCGCCGGTCGCACTGGTTCATGCACGAGGCGCTGGACGGGTGCTGCCGGTGGAACGGGCCGAGCTGGCCGTACTCGACGTCGCAGACGTTGACCGCTCTGGCGAACCTGCTCAACGACCACGAGCAGGAGGTGGTGTCCGCTTCGGACTACTACGACCTGCTGCGGACGTACGCGCGGACGCAGTACAAGGACGGTTCGCCGTACGTGGCGGAGGCGCACCACCCGGACGAGGACCGGTGGATCTACGACGGGCGGGGGCACAGCGAGCACTACAACCACTCGACGTTCACGGATCTGGTGATCAGCGGGCTGGTCGGCCTGCGGCCGGGTGACCGGTTGACGGTGAACCCGCTGGTGCCGGCCTCGTGGGACCACTTCGCGCTGGAGAACGTGCCGTACCGGGGGCACAACGTGACGGTGCTGTGGGACCGCGACGGTTCCCGGTACGGGCAGGGCGCGGGGCTGCGGGTCTATGTGGACGGTCAGCTGGCCGAGCACCGGCGCACGCTCGGCGAGGTGTCACTGCGGGTCGGTACGGGGACGGTTTCGCAGCCGTACCGCGTGAACGACGCCGCGAACCCGCACGGTGCCGGCTATCCGCGCCCGTTCGCGTCGTTCACCGGCTCGATCGACAGCGTGTGGGACGCGGTCGACGGGCGGGTGTACTACGACGACGTCCCGCACAGCCGGTGGACGAACTACGGCTCCCCCAACGCCTCGGACCACCTCGGCGTCGACTTCGGCGTACCGACCCCGGTGAGCGACGTGCGGCTGCACCTGTACGACGACGGCGGCGGGGTGCGGGCGCCGGCATCGTTCCGGCTGGAGCACTGGACCGGGTCGGCGTGGCGGGTGCTGGCGACCGAGACGTCACCGGTGGGGGACGCGCTGAACCGAGTGACGTTCCCGACGGTGGTGACGAGCCGGATCCGGGTGGTGTTCACGAACCAGCCCGGGGCGAAGGTCGGGGTGACCGAACTGAGCGCGTGGTCGAC
>DATABL010000080.1:0-2887 GCA_036259595.1 Actinophytocola sp. | reverse complement strand
CGGATCGACGACGGTGTCCTCGCTGTAGCGCGTGAGCGCAGTTCGGAGGACGTCGACGCCGACCTCGGACAGGATCGCGCGACCCGCGGCTCCGGCGTGCAGCGGCAGCTCCATCCCGGGCTCCAGGTGGTACCGGATCGGTCCCGGTTGCTGACGCAGGAGCGCGATGAAGGCGGCGTCGGGTCGGGGGCCGTGCACGGCGAGCATGACCGTCGCGTCCGCGGTCCGGCTGAGCTCGTCCATCACGGGCAGCGCACCGCGGAGCAGCGGGTGCCGGTCGTGCAGCACCTTGGCCAGGACCCGCAGCCGGGGACCCACCGAGTAGGTGGCGTTCGCATCGACGCGAGCGAGTCCGCGGTCGACCAGGCCCTGCAGGATCCGGTTGACCGTGCTGCGGCTGGCGGCCACGGCGTCGGCCAGCTCGCGCACCCCCCATCCGTCGCCGATCGGCCGCGTGACGAATGCGTCCAGGACGGCGACGATCCGGTCATTGCCGGCGACCGAGCCCTCGGCGTGCTCCCGTGCGCTCACGCGATCGTCGTCCTCCCTGCTCCGCTCCGGCAGTGCAGCAAGCCGCCTGACCCGGACGAGCCTAGGCGCCCGGGTGATCACCAGGGACGGCCGCGAGGGGGTCCGCTCTCCATCGGGTCTTGACACCGCTGTGGCACTCCTTACACACTCGACCGTACAAAATGGGACAGTGTCCCAAAATCTAAGGTTACTCAATCGTGAGGGAGCCGTCATGGCAACAACCGATCTCGCGTCCGCTCCACCGGTGACGCCGGAGCGGCGGGCGAAGGCGAAGAAGGCGACCGGTGTCGCCGTCTTCGGCACGTTCATCGAGTACTACGACTTCAGCGTCTACGGCTACGTGGCCGCGACGCTGGCCGTCGTCTTCTTCCCCAGCGACGACCCGGCGATCGGCCTGCTCAACACCCTGCTGGTGTTCGGGTCGGCGTTCCTGGTCCGGCCGCTGGGCGCGATGTTCTTCGGCTGGCTCGGTGACCGCCACGGGCGGCGGACCAGCCTGATCGCCAGCATCATCTTGATGGGTGCCGCGGCCGGGTTGACCGGGCTGCTGCCCGGCTACGCCCAGATCGGCGTCCTCGCGCCCATCCTGCTGATCGTCCTGCGGATGATGCAGGGCTTCTCCACCGGCGGAGAGATCGGCGGAGCGGCCAGCTACATCCGCGAGTGGGCAACTCCCGACCGGCGGTCGCTCTACATCTCCTTCGTTCCGAGCTTCGGCAACCTGGGCAAGGGCGCCGCAGCCGGCGTCGCCGCCATCGTCGCGCTGCTGCTGCCGGGTCCGGCCATGGAGTCCTGGGGCTGGCGGATCCCGTTCCTGCTCGCCATCCCCCTCGCCGCGCTGGTGCTGTACCTGCGGCTGCAGGTCGAGGACAGCCCGGAGTACGTCGCCAGCAAGGCCGAGCACCGCACCACCGACAAGCCCATCGCCGAGGTGTGCCGGAACTACAAGGCCCCCCTGGCGAAGGTCATCTCCATCTCGCTGGTGCAGAACATCGGCACCTACGTCGGCACCGTGTTCGTGGCGGTCTACTTCTCCAACGTCCTGGGCTTCTCCAAAGCCGCCGCCTCGACGATCGTGCTCGTCGCCGTCCTGATCGCCGCCGCGCTGATCCCGGTGTGCGGGCTGCTGGGCACGCGCATCGGCGCCAAGCGACTGCTGACCTACTCCTACCTGGCCTACCTCGTCATCACCATCCCGTCGTTCGTGCTGATGAACCAGCACTCGGTCGGTCTGGCCATGCTCGGCCTCGCGCTCGGCATGATCCCCTACGCCCTGTGCCAGGCCGGCACCTACTCGATCATCCCCGAGTTCTACCCGGTCAAGGTCCGGCACACCGGTGTCGCGTTCGGACACAGCGTCGGCGCCGTGGTCGGCGGGGGCGGCGGACCGTACCTGGCCACCTGGCTGAGCGACGCCACCGGCAGCACCTTCATCCCCGCCTACATCCTCATCTTCGCCGGCGCCCTGGGCCTGGCCGTGATCTCACTGGCCGTCCGCCGCAACACCGCCCCCGCCGCCAGCCACCTCTACCGCTGACAAGGACCCACCATGACCACCATCTACGTCTCCGACCCCGTCCACGACGACGTGCTCACCGAACTGCGCGAACTCGGTGAGATCCACCTCGGCTACGGCCCGGCCGCCGTCACCTACCAGCAGGTCCAGCACACCGTCGACGCGGTGCTCCTGCGCGGCGAGGTCTTCGACCGGGAGAAGATCACCAACTCGCCCCAGCTGAAGATCATCGCCCGGCACGGGGTCGGTCACGACAACGTCGACCTGGACGCCGCCTCCGACGCCGACGTCTGGGTCACCACCACCCCGGGCCGCAACAGCCGCGCCGTCGCCGAACACGTCTTCGCCCTCACCCTCGCCCTCGCACGCAAGATCCCGACCGCTGCCGGACGGACCCGCACCGGCTCCTGGTCGGAGAGCAAGGCCGAACTGACCGGCTTCGAGCTGCACGACCGCACGCTCGGCCTGCTCGGCCTGGGCAGCATCGGATCCCTGGTCCTGCAGATCGCCCGTGGGTTCGGCATGCGCGTCCTGGTCACCGACCCGGTCCTGGACAGCGCGCAGGTCGCCGCCCTGGGCGCCCGCAAGGTCGAGCTCGACGACCTGCTCGCCGGCTCCGACGTGCTCAGCCTGCACGTGCCGCTGACCGACACGACCCGGCACATCGTCGACGCCGCAGCACTGGCCGCGCTCCGCCCGGGCGCCGTGCTGGTCAACACGTCACGGGGCGGGCTCGTCGACGAAGCGGCGCTCGTCGACGCCCTGCGCAGCGGCCACCTCGCGGGAGCGGCACTCGACGTCCTCGAGGCTGAGGCCGTCGACATGAAGAACCCGCTGCCG
>DATABL010000079.1:0-2385 GCA_036259595.1 Actinophytocola sp. | reverse complement strand
CGCACGTGACCACGCCCGGATCGGTGTTCGTCGGCGGCCCGGTGGAGCAGAAGACGGCGTTGTGCCTGGCCGCTATGCGCACCGGCGAGGAGGCCAGCGGCGTCAAGGGACTGATCGGCGTGCGCGGTCCGGTGGCGCTGGTCGACCTGGACGCCGACCCGGAGTCCCTGGTGCCGAAGTTCCGGGGCCTGCGGGTGTTCGCCGGCTACGCGGGCTGGGACGTGGGCCAGGTCGCCGGCGAGATCGAGCGCGGCGACTGGATCGTGGTCCCGGCACTGCCCAGCGACGTGCTCGCCCCGGCCGACCAGGACCTGTGGGGCCGCGTGCTGAGACGCCAGGGGATGCCCCTGGCCCTACTCGCCACCCACCCGGGTGACGTCCGCGCGAACTGACTTCATCGAGCACAACTCAAAAAGTCCGGCCGACCTCCGTTGGCAACGCCTCTCACCTGGTCAGATTCCGGTCCGTCGGCCTGTTCCGAACAGTGCTCGCCAGGTCGCACCCGCCGCACGCGCACCCGCGGCAGCCCTCCGGCAGCTCCGACTTCTCCTCGGGAACGGATTCCGCCGCCCGGTGCCCCAGCACCCCGCCGGCGAGCGCGATCCCGGCCATCCCGACGAACCCGACGATCGCGACCACCAGGCTGTCCGCGGCGAGCCCCAGCACCCCGGTGCCGACCCCGACCAGCCCGGCGACGGCGAGCGGCAGCCCGGCGACCTTGTTCGCGACCCGGAAGGTCCGGTCGTCGCGCATCGTGGCCGGCGTCCGGACTCCGCCGAAACGGTTGCGGGGCAGCCGCTCGCGGGCGCCGAGGATCCCGACGACGGCGATGACCAGGCCGAGTACGAGCGGCACGAGCGCGACGAGTTGCACGAGGCCGATGGTAGAGGAATCGGTGTTGTGGTCCGCGCTATCCTGGTGCTATGAGCGGACGCCTGCTCCTTAGGTAGCCGCGCTGACGGGAAGGTCGGCGCGGCGAACCCCTCATGCCCACGTGGCAGGGGGGTTTTTTGTGTCCGCGAGCGAGTGCACAGGGAAGGACCCCGATGACTGACGAGTCCACGCCGGCCCACCGGTACACGGCCGAGGTGGCCAACTCGATCGAGTCCCGCTGGCAGCAGTACTGGGAGGAGCGGGGCACGTTCCACGCGCCGAACCCGGTCGGCCCGCTGGCGGGGGACGTTCCTTCCGACAAGCTGTTCGTGCAGGACATGTTCCCGTACCCGTCGGGCGCGGGGCTGCACGTGGGGCACCCGCTGGGCTTCATCGGCACCGACGTGTTCGCCCGCTACCACCGGATGACCGGGCGCAACGTGCTGCACACCATGGGGTTCGACGCCTTCGGCCTGCCCGCCGAGCAGTACGCCGTGCAGACCGGCCAGCACCCGCGCAAGACCACCGAGGACAACATCAAGCGGTACCTGGGCCAGATCCGCAAGCTGGGCCTGGGCCACGACGAGCGCCGCCGGATCGCCACCACGGACCTGACCTACTACCGCTGGACGCAGTGGATCTTCCTGCAGATCTACAACGCCTGGTTCGACGAGAGCCAGGACAAGGCCCGCCCGATCGCCGAGCTGGAGGCCGAGTTCGAGCGCGGCGAGCGCGCCACCCCGGACGGCCGGGCGTGGTCGGAGCTGAGCCGGGTCGAGCAGCGGAAGGTCGTCGACTCGCACCGGCTGGTGTACCAGTCCGACGCGCCGGTGAACTGGTGTCCCGGCCTGGGAACGGTGGTGGCGAACGAGGAGGTCACCCCGGACGGCCGCAGCGACCGCGGCAACTTCCCGGTGTTCCGCAAGAACCTGCGCCAGTGGATGATGCGGATCACCGCCTACGCCGACCGCCTGGTCGACGACCTGGACACGCTGGACTGGCCGGAGAAGGTCAAGACCATGCAGCGGAACTGGATCGGCCGATCGGCGGGCGCGCACATCCGGTTCCCGGTGAGCGACGACGTCATCGAGGTCTTCACCACCCGCCCGGACACCGTGTTCGGCGCGACCTACATGGTGCTGGCCCCCGAGCACCCGCTGGTCGACCGGATCACCGCGGCCGCGTGGCCGGCGGGCGTCGACGAGCGCTGGACCGGTGGCGCCGCGACCCCGGCCGAGGCGATCGCCGCGTACCGCGTGGCCGCGTCGCGGAAGTCGGAGCTGGACCGGCAGGAGAACAAGGACAAGACCGGCGTTTTCGTCGGCACGTTCGCGCTGAACCCGGCCAACGGCAAGGAGATCCCGGTCTTCATCGCCGACTACGTGCTGATGGGCTACGGCACCGGCGCGATCATGGCGGTCCCCGGTCAGGACCAGCGCGACTGGGACTTCGCCCGCGAGTTCGGCCTGCCGATCGTGCGGACCGTCCAGCCCACCGAGGGCTTCGACGGCG
>DATABL010000078.1:0-35561 GCA_036259595.1 Actinophytocola sp. | reverse complement strand
GGAGTCGAGGTCTCCCCCAGTGAGCTGGCCGAACGCGCCCCCCACGACTGGGGCGCGGTGCGGCCGAGTTTCCCGCCGTCGGCCGACGGCGCGCAGCTGGCCGCGCCCGGCGGCTACGCCCCACCCACATCGACCGAGCCGCGGGCGGTGGAGCCGGCGGCGACCGTGGACGAGGCAGCGGACCTGCCGGTCGGCCTGGTGGTCGCGCTCGGGCTCGGGACCGTCGCGTTGGCGGGGTGGGTCGGCCGGCGGCACCTGCGCGCCAACCGTCACGGCAGGTAGCGACACAGGTAGCGAGATACCGAACGGTGTACGGCGGCGAGAACACCGTTCGGTATCACCTGGCGCGTGCTGATCACCCCCTGCCACCCGACCGATAGGGTCCGCGTGCCACCCCCGGTTGGAGGATCGATGAGTGTCGTGGACGAGGGCGCCGAGACCGTCGGCAACGCGCCCGACCGTCGTCGTGAGCAGCGTGGATGGGTCTTCTACGACTGGGCGAACTCGGTGTTCCCGACCTCGGTGATCACCGTGTTCGGGGCGCTGTACCTGACCGCGGTGGCCGGGGAGGCCGCGCTCGCCGACACCGCGACCAACGGCCCGAACCCGTGCCCGGCGCGGGCGGACGGCAGCACGAACAAGCTCGTCGACTGCCAGATCGACGTGTTCGGGTGGCACTTCCAGGCCGGGTCGCTGTGGGGGTACCTGCTGGCCGCGGCGACGATCATCCAGGTGCTGGTGGTGCCGGTGCTGGGCGCGATCGCGGACCGGACCCGGCACAAGCGGCGGATGCTGGGGTTCTCCGCGTTCGGCGGTGCGCTGATGACCGCGTTGCTGGCGCTGGTCAGCGGCACGAACTGGGAGCTGGGGGTGGTGCTGTTCATCCTCGCCAACATCGGCTACGGCACGTCGGTGGTCGTGTACTACTCGTTCATCCCGGAGATCGCGACCGCCGACGAGCGGGACGGGCTGTCCACCCGGGGGTGGGCGTTCGGCTATCTGGGTGGCGGGGTGGCGCTGGGGTTGCAGCTGGTCGTGTACCTGATGCACGACTCGCTGGGGTTGACCGAGGGCAACGCCGCGCAGCTCGCGTTCCTGATGTCGGGGCTGTGGTGGGCGGCGTTCACGCTGATCCCGCTGCGTCGGCTCAAGGACCACCGGCGGCCGCGCGACACCGAGCACGGGGTGGGCGTGATCCGGGGCGGTTTCCGGGAGCTGGGGAACACGCTGCGGCTGGCGAAGGCCTATCCGCTGACGCTGGCGTTCCTGGGCACGTACCTGATCTACACCGACGGGATCGCCACGGTGGCGAACGTGTCGGCGCAGTACGGCAGCGAGGAGCTCGGGTTCGAGCAGACGGTGCTGATCGCGACGATCCTGATCGTGCAGTTCGTGGCGTTCGTCGGTGGGGTGCTGCACGGGCTGGTCGCGCGGCGGTTCGGCGCGAAGCGGACGATCATGATGAGCCTGGCGGTGTGGCTGGTGGTGATCGGCGCGGCGTACTTCGTGCAGCGGGGTCAGGCGCTGCAGTTCTACCTGTTGGCGGCGGGTATCGGGTTGGTGCTCGGGGGGACGAACGCGCTGTCGCGGTCGCTGTTCAGCCAGCTGGTGCCGCAGGGCAAGGAGGCCCAGTACTTCTCGATCTACGAGATCGGTGAGCGGGCGACGTCGTGGATGGGGCCGTTGCTGTTCGCCGCGGTCGCGGGCGCGACCGGGTCCTACCGGCCGGCGATCATCTCGCTGGTGATCTTCTTCGCGGTGGGTCTGGTGCTGATGTTCTTCGTGCCGGTGCGCAGGGCCATCCGGGCGGTGGGCAACCCGGAGCCGGCGGTGCTCTAGATAGGGTTCCGGCTCGTGGAACCGATGCCGTTCGTGAGCGACGATCCGACCGACGCGTTGTCCGCGGTGCCCGCCGCCGGGTCGCGGCGGGCGGTGCCCGTGGTCGGGCACCTGCGCTTCTACTACGGGCCGATGGACTGCGGGAAGTCGACGCTGGCGTTGCAGGTCGACCACAACCAGGGCCGGCAGGGACGCAAGGGGCTGCTGTTGGTGCACCTGGACCGGTCCGGCAAGCCGCAGATCACCAGCCGGATCGGGATCACCCGCACGGCGATCGAGGTGCACACCGGGGTGGATCTGCGGGATCTGGTGCGGGCGCGGTGGGCGTGCGGGACGCGGGTGGACTACGTGATCGTCGACGAGGCGCAGTTCCTCACTCCCGAGCAGGTCGACCAGCTCGCCGAACTCGCCGACGACGTGCAGGTCGACGTGTACTGCTTCGGTATCGCGACCGACTTCCGGAGTCGGCTGTTCCCGGGGTCGCAACGGCTGTTCGAGGTGGCCGACGAGCTCGAGCCGGTGCAGGTCGACGTGTTGTGCTGGTGCGGGCTGCCCGCGCGGTTCAACGCGCGGGTCCGGGACGGCGAGGTGGCGCGTGCCGGGGACACGGTGCTGGTCGCCGACACCGAGGCGGGCCTTCACGCCGGAATGGACACGGAACGTGATCCTCGGTCTTCATCAGAAGCGGCTACGGTGCGTTATCAGGTGCTGTGTCGTCGGCACTTCCGGTTGGGCGATCTCGGCCCGAACGTGGCGTCCCACGGTCAGCTGCAGTTGACCTGAGGCCATAACGCGCAACTCAGTACCCCAAGTGGGCGATGCTGAGGGCCAATCCGGAGGGGCTTGCGTCACGAATCGGTTTGCGGGGTATCTCTTCGGTGGAAGCTTTAGGCGAGGGGATCCCGCGAGTCACCCTGAGCGACCAAGTGTGGCAAGCGGGAACGAATTGGCGCACCCAGGCGTTGCTCTTGGTGAGCACCACCCTGGCTCCAGCTGGAGCGGGAGCCGAACGAAAGGACGTCGCGATGGCCGACCGTGTACTCCGTGGAAGCCGACTTGGCGCGGTCAGCTACGAGACTGACCGCAACCACGACCTCGCGCCACGTCGCACCATCCGCTACGCATGTCCCAAGGACCACGAGTTCGAGGTCCCCTTCTCCGACGACGCCGAGGTTCCGGCGGTGTGGGAGTGTCGCCTGCACGGCACCACTTCCAAGCTGATCGACGGTACCGAGCCGGAGGCGAAGAAGGTCAAGCCGCCGCGCACGCACTGGGACATGCTGCTCGAGCGCCGGAGCATTCCGGAGCTGGAGGACCTGCTGGCCGAGCGCCTGCAGGAGCTGAAGGTGCGCCGCAGCCGCAGCGCGTGAGAACCAACTCGAGATCGCACACCGAATGCCACGTCCGGGTCGGCCCGGACGTGGCATTCGGCGATGTGCGCCGTGTTACCGCTTGGTGAACAGGGACCGCAGCTGGGTGCCGCGGCGGCGCAGCCCCCACTTGGTCACCCGCAGCAGTGCCTCCCGGATGATGTCGCCGCTCATCTTCGACTGGCCGCGCTCCCGCTCGGTGAACGTGATCGGCACCTCGACGACGGTGAAGCCGGCCTCGATGGTGCGCCAGCCCAGGTCGATCTGGAAGCAGTAGCCCTGCGAGGCGACGTTGTCGATCCGGATCTTCTCCAGCGCCTCGCGGCGGTAGGCGCGGAAGCCGGCGGTGATGTCCTTGACCTTCGCACCCAGCGCCAGCCGCGAGTACAGGTTCCCGGCGCGGGAGATCATCTGGCGCGACGCCGGCCAGTTCACGATCCGCCCGCCGGGCACCCAGCGGGAGCCGATGACCAGGTCGGCGTCGGTGAGCGCGTCCAGCAGCCGGGGCAGGTCCTCCGGGGCGTGCGAACCGTCGGCGTCCATCTCGACGAGCACCGCGTAGTCGCGCTCCAGCCCCCACTGGAACCCGGCGACGTAGGCGGCGCCGAGGCCGTTCTTGGCGGTGCGGTGCAGGACGTGCACCCGGCCCTGGGCGTCGGCCTTGGCCAGCTCGTCGGCGAGGTCGCCGGTGCCGTCCGGGCTGCCGTCGTCGACCACCAGGACGTGCGCCTTCGGCAGCGCCGCGTGCAGCCGGGTGACGATCGGTTCGATGTTGTCCCGCTCGTTGTAGGTCGGGATCACCACCAGCACCGGCTCGAGCTGGTCTGCCTCTGCCATGCGTTCCTTCTCCTCCTCGGGGTTGGTCTGGCTAGCTGGCGCGGGTGCGCCGCCGGAGCACGATCCCGGCGGCCAGTGCGGCGAGCCCGGCGAGTGAGAGCACCCACTCGGGGCTCGAACCGAGTCGATCCGACAGCGTAGTCGTCGACCGCAGCGCCACCCGTTCGACCAGGGCCGCGTCGGTGAACAGGCCGGTCTGCTGGCTGACCGAGCCGTCGGGACGGACGAACGCGCTGACCCCGCTGGTGGCCGCAACCACCACGCTGCGGCCGTGCTCGACGGCCCGCACGCGGTCCATCGCCAGCTGCTGGTAGGTCATCTCGGAGCGGCCGAAGGTGGCGTTGTTGGTCGGCACGGCCAGCAGGTTCGATCCCTCGACCGACTCCCGCACCACGCCGTTGAACGCCACCTCGTAGCAGGTCACCAACCCCACGCGGGCGTCGGCCATCTCGAACACGACCGGGCCGTCGCCCGGCACGAAGTTGCCCGCGCGGTCCACCGCGGAGGTGAAGATCCGGAAGAAGTCCCGCCAGGGCATGGTCTCGCCGAACGGCTGGAGCTGGCGCTTGGTGTAGCGGTCGACCGGGCCCTGCTCGGGGTCCCAGAGCAGGACGGTGTTGCGTGGGCGGCCGTCGTCGCCGAGCAGGACCGAGCCGACCGCGATCGGGGCGTCGATGGCCTGGGCGGCGTTCTCGATGCGCGCCCAGGCGTCGGGGTTGCGGAAGGGGTCGATGTCGGAGGAGTTCTCCGGCCAGATCACCAGGTCGGGCTGTTCGGCGCGGCCGGCGGCGACGTCGTCGGCGAGTTCCTGGGTGCGGGCGGCGTGGTTGTCGAGCACGGCGCGACGCTGGGCGTTGAAGTCCAGGCCGGCGCGGGGCACGTTGCCCTGCACGATCGCGACGACCGCGGTGCCGTCATTGGCGTCGGTGCCGACCAGGGGGATCGCGGCGACCGCGGCGGCGACCGGCAGGACGGTGGCCAGCGCGGGCGCGAGGACCTGACGCGCGGTGCGGCGCCTGTCGACCACGACGCGGCGGACCAGGGCGGCGGCGCCGAAGCCGGTCAGCGCGACGGCGAACGCGATCAGCGGGGTGCCGGCGACGGCGGCCAGCGGCAGGTAGACGCCCTCGGGTTGGGTGAACGCGACGTTGCCCCAGGGGAACCCGCCGAACGGGAACACCGAGCGCAGCGTCTCCCCCGCGACCCACAGCAGCGCGCCCCACACCGGCCAGCCGGGCAGTCGCATGACCACGGCGAGCGCGGCGCCGGACAGCGCGACCAGCAGCGCCTCGACCGCGCTGAGCGGCAGCCACGCGACGGGCCCGACGAACATCCCGGTCCACGCCAGCAGCGGCACCATGTAGCCGAGGCCGAAGCACAGTGCGTAACCGAAGCCCGCACGGGCCCGGCGGCCGTGGATCACCCCGGCGAGGACCGCGAACGCGATCGGGGCGAGCCACCAGAGCGTGCGGGGCGGCGCGGACAGGTAGAGCAGCACCCCGGCGCCGGTCGCGGCGACGACCCGGCCGAGCAGGGCGACCAGTGCCCGCCGGCGGGGGGCGGGGTCGTCCGGTGCGTCGGACACGGCCGGCTGGTCCGGCTTGACAGCGGGTGTGACCACCCGGCCAGCGTACGGCCTGCCGTGTTCACTCCTCGTGACGCCACGGGGCCCGCGAACGGAACGGAGATCACGTTCCGACGAACGGAGGGTGTACTGCGCGTTTCGTGCCGGTGGCGGGCGGCCATACTCGTGCGCACGATCTCGACGATCTTCGATCGGACTCGATGTGGGAGGAGTGTCGATGCGCCTGCGACTCAAGCCACGGAACACACGGTTCTTCGACTTGTTCAGCGTGGCCGGCAGGAACGTCGTCGACGCGGTCACGGTGCTGCGGGAGTTCGTGGCCGCGCCCACCGAGGCGCGCGCCGAGCTGGCCAAACGGATGCACGACGCGGAGCACGCCGGCGACGACGCGACCCACGACATCATCGAGCAGCTGGACCGGTCGTTCATCACGCCGTTCGACCGGGAGGACATCTACCGGCTCGCGGTGCGGCTCGACGACGTGATCGACTTCATGGACGCCGCCGTGGACCTCGCCACGCTCTACGACCCCGAGGTCCTGCCCGACGGGGTGCGGGCCCAGGTCGAGCTGCTCGACCAGATGGCGCGGCTGACCGCGGCCGCGATGCCGCGGCTGGCGACGCTGCGCGACCTCACCGACTTCTGGGTGAAGATCAACGAGCTGGAGAACGACGCGGACAAGGTGTACCGGCGGCTGCTGTCCTACCTGTTCAGCGGCGAGCTGGAGACGCTGACGGTGATGAAGCTCAAGGAGATCATCGACCAGCTCGAGTCGGCGGCCGACGCGTTCGAGCACGTCGCCGACGTCGTGCACAGCATCGCGGTGAAAGAGTCCTGAGGCGTGGAACTCGCCGTCCTCGTTCTCGTGATCGTGCTGGTCACGGTGTTCGACTACACCAACGGGTTCCACGACGCGGCGAACGCGATCGCGAGCGCGGTGTCGACCCGGGCGCTGTCGCTGCGGGGCGCGCTCGGCCTGGCGGCGGTGATGAACCTGATCGGCGCGCTGGCCGGCACGGGGGTCGCGGTCACCGTCGCGAGCGGGATCATCGACACGCCGACCGGCGACAACGGCCTGATGGTCGTCGGGGCGGCGCTGGTCGGCGCGATCCTGTGGAACGTCACGACCTGGTACTTCGGGTTGCCGTCCTCGTCGTCGCACGCGTTGATCGGCGGGCTGGTCGGCGCGGCGCTGGCGTCGGCGACGCAGGTGCACTGGTCGGGGGTGGTCACGAAGGTGGCGATTCCGATGGTGCTGTCCCCGCTGGTCGGGATGGGGCTCGGCTACCTGGTGATGATCGGGATGATGTGGCTGTTCCGGCGCGCCAACGCGCACGCCGCCGGGCGGTGGCTGCGGCGCGCGCAGATCGTGTCGGCGTCGAGCCTGGCGTTGGGGCACGGGCTGCAGGACGCGCAGAAGAGCATGGGGGTGATCGTGCTGGCGCTGGTCATCACCGGCCACCAGGACGACTACTCGGTGCCGTTCTGGGTGATCCTGCTGTGCGCGACCGCGCTGGCGGCGGGCACCTGGTCCGGCGGGCTGCGGATCATGCGCACGCTGGGCCGGCGGATCTTCCACCTGACTCCCCCGCACGGGTTCTCCGCGGAGGTCTCGGCGGCGACCGTGCTGTACCTGACGGCGTTCGTGTTCGCCGCGCCGGTGTCCACGACGCACGTGATGACCTCGGCGGTGATGGGCGTCGGCGCGACCCGTCGGCGGTCGGCGGTGCGCTGGCAGGTGGCCGGGGACATCGCGATCGGGTGGGTGCTGACCGCGCCGGCGGCGGCGACGATCGCGGCGCTGTCGTACGGGGCGCTGTCGCTGGCGTTCTAGCCGGCCTGCCGGTAGTGGGCGTCGTAGCGGGCGCGGACGGCGGCCTCGGTGTGTTCCTTGCGGGCGTCGCGGATCGCCTTCGCGGCGCCGGGGGCGTGGCCGTGCCGGACCGCGCGCATGTCGCAGCTCTCCTCGACGTAGGACAGGGAGAAGTAGGTGCCGACGATCACGAGCAGCAGTGACATCGCCAACCGCAGGGCCAGCGGGCCGGGAACCAGCAGGCACAGTGCCGCCATCGGGAGCACCACGACGCTCGTCCGCGCCACGTGCCGCCACACCCAGGTGCGGGCGGCGACGTCGGTGAGCACCCAGGGACGCAGCCGCTCGGGCAGGCGGCCGCCGACGGAGTACCAGAGCCACTGGACGGGGTTCGGACGATCGGCCATATAGTTACACTAACATTTAGTGCACTAACTATCGGGTGAGAAGGCTCATGGCACAGGTCGACCTCGGCGAGGACCCGTTGGCGCTGGACCGGCAGGTCTGCTTCGCGCTGTCGGTCGCCTCGCGTAGCGTCATCGCGATCTACCGGCCGCTGCTCGAACCGCACGGGCTCACGCACCCGCAGTACCTCGTGCTGCTCGCGCTGTGGGAGAAGTCGCCGCGCACCGTGCGGGACATCGCCGAGACGCTGCGGCACGAGCCGGCCACCCTCTCCCCCATGCTCAAGCGCCTCGAGGCCATCGGCTACGTCACCCGCCGCCGCGACCGTGCCGACGAGCGGCAACTGGCCGTCGAGCTCACCGACACCGGACGCGCGCTGCGCGCGGAGGCCGAGAAGATCCCCTACCGGGTCGTCGAGGAACTCGGCATGGAGCTCACCGAGCTCGAGGCACTGCACGCCGCCCTGTCCCGCGTCATCGCCGCTACTCGATGATCCCGGGCGCCACCAGGCCCGACTCGTAGGCGACCATCACCGCCTGCGCCCGGTCGCGCAGCCCCAGCTTCGCCAGCACCCGGCCGACGTGGGTCTTCACCGTCTGTTCGGCCACCACCAGCCGCTCGGCGATCTCCCGGTTCGCCAGGCCGCGGGCGATCAGCACCAGCACCTCCCGCTCCCGGGGCGTGAGCACCGCCAGTGACGGCGACACCCCGACCACGCCCGGCGCGCGGGCGAAGTGCGCTATCAACCGGCTGGTGACCGTCGGTGCCAGCAGCGCCTCGCCCGCCGCCACCACTCGCACCGCCGACACCAGCTCCGCCGGCGTGGCGTCCTTGAGCATGAAGCCGCTCGCCCCGGCTCGCAGCGCGGCGTAGACGTAGTCGTCGATGTCGAACGTGGTCAGCACCAGCACCCGGGCGCGGGTGGGGGTCGCCAGCAGCCGCTCGGTCGCCGCCACCCCGTCCAGCACCGGCATCCGCACGTCCATCAGCACCACGTCCGGCTCCACGGCCGCGCACACCTCCAGCGCGACCGCCCCGTCCGCCGCCTGCCCGACGACCTCGATGCCGTCCTGCGCGTCGAGCAGCGCGGCGAACCCGGCCCGCACCATCTCCTGGTCGTCGACCACCACCACCCGGATCACGACACCTCCTTCTTCCTGCGCGGTTCGTGGTCGATCAGCTTCATCTGGGAGCGGTAGTGCATGAGCAGGTGCACGGGGGCGGTGTCGCTGGTAAACCGACCGTTGTGAAGCGGGTGGTAAAGGTGAGGCCGCTGCCGACGCCGGACCCAAGCGGCGGCATTGTCGGCGACTTTGCGCGCTGCAACGAGGCTGCGTCGTGGTTGTCCACGCCGACGCACGTGATCGGGTGTGGCATAGCCATGACGCGCAGAAACGCTGGTGCACCTTCGGGACTGGTTCGTTTGTCGGCCCAGCCCGCGCCCGGACGACCGACAAGGTTCGCCGCGGTGCATGAGGGTGGAGCCCAGCCCGGTCCGGTTTCGGCGAGACGCCGCCCAGCCGTTCGATCTGCGGCGCTTGTCCCGGCGGCTGCCCGACTCGGCCGTGACGGTAGGGGCGTCGATCTGGACGGCGGCGGGGCGCGACGGGCGCTGGGTGTTGCACTCGGTCATCGACGCCCCTGAGGTGCCCGTGCGGGATCCGGCTGGGTTCCTCGGTGTGGACCGCGGGATCGTGCACGTCGCCGGGAGGCGCGGTTCGGGGCCGAGGTGAACCAGCGGGTCAGCGGACGCATCGTGGTCGAGGCGCAACGCACCGGGCGTGGTATCGCCGTTGAGGAACTGACGGGAGTCCGCGCACGGGTACGGTTTCGCAAGCTTCAACGGGCCACGTCGCACACGTGGGTGGTGGCCCAGCTCGGCCGGTTCCTGGAGTACAAGGCCCGTCAGGCGGAGTGGAGTTCGTGCGGGTATGTCGGTCGGATGAATCGGCGGCCCCAGGCGTCGTTCCGGTGTGGTCGGTGTGGCTTCGTTGGGCACGCCGCGGCGGGTGACATCGCGGACCGCGGTGCGGCGTGCTGGGGCGACGTCATGCCTCCGGGCGCGGCGCCGACCCTGGCAGTCGGTTAGGGCGGCAGGAGCAGACCTGTTGGTAGACCCGACACACCGGGACGGGCGACAAGCACCTCCCTTCAGGAACGGGATCATGGCTCCTCCTTCACGGGCAGTCTGACCCGCACTCGCCAGCCGCCGTTCGGCTGGTCGATCTCGAACGTGCCGCCCAGCAGCGTCACCCGCTCTCGCAGGCCCGTCAGGCCGTGCCCGCCGGGTGCCGCCGAGGACGGCTGGGCGGGACGGGCGTTGGCGACCTCGACATTCACGGCGTCCACGGCGTCGGACACGGTCACGGTCACCGTCGTCTCGGCGCCGGCCGCGTGCCGGACCACGTTGCTCAGCGCCTCCTGCACCACCCGATAGGCCGACAGCTGCACCACGCTCGGCAGCCCGTCGGTCTCCCCCGACACCCGCAGCCGGACCGGTGTGCCGGCCGCGGTGATCCGTTGCGCCAGGGCGTCCAGGTCGGCGAGTGTGGGCTGCGGGGCGAACACCGGCCCGTCGGCGCTGTCCCGCAACGCCGACAGCAGGCCCCGCAGCTCGGCCAGGGACCCCCGTGCCAGGCGCGCGATCCCAGCGAACTCCTCGGCGGCCGGCTCCGGCAGGCCCGGCAGCCGGTATCGCGCGGTCTCCGCCTGCACGGTGATCATCGACATGTGGTGGGCCACCACGTCGTGCAGTTCCCGCGCGATCCGGGTGCGTTCCTCCACCACCGCCCGCCGGGCCCGCTCCGCGGCGCTGACCCGCTGCTCCTGCGCGAGCGCGGCCGCCACCCGCAACTGGCCGAGCGCCAGGTCGCCGAGCACCGCGCCGACCCCGCACAGCGCGGTCGTGGTCACCACCGACACCCACCACCCCTCCGGCAGCCCGCGGACCACCGCGAGCAGCGCCCCGAGACCGGTCAGCACCGCGAGCGCGAGCCCCGTCTCCCGTCGGCTTCCCCGGGCGGAGAGGACCCCGGCCATCCCGACCAGCAGCCCGACGCTGCCGACCGCCCAGGGCCACGGCTCGCTCGGCGACACCGGCGTGGTGACCAGTGCGGTGCCCACCGCCGCGGCGACCGCGAGCCACCACGACTCCCGCGGCCACCACCGGTACAGCAGCACCGGCACCGCCCGCACCGCGCTCAACGCGAACGCCGCCGGCGGCGCCGTCCCGTAGTGGTGCACCAGGTCGAGCGTGCCGAGCGTCATCATCGCCACGACTCCGGCCACGACGATCGCCCGACTCCGCCCAGCGCGGCGCCAAGCCCGCCGCCAGGTGCTGGCCGGGCTCATCGCGGTCGGCCCTGCGCCGCCCGCACGACCGCCACGCACAGCACCTGGATCGCCAGCGCCACGAGCGCGTGCACCGCCCACGCCCCGAGCAGCGTCGGCCCGCCCCACGCGCCGGGTAACAGCGGGTCGAGCGGCCGCCCGAGCGCGCCGGCGACGTCCGGCCGCAGGGGGTACAGCCATCCGCTCCACACCACGAACAGCGCCACCACCGCCGCCGCGAACGCCACCGCGGCCCGCAACACGCCAGGCCGCGGCCGCACCCCCAGCCGGGTCGCGAGCCGCGGGCCCGCCACGGGCCGGGCTGCGGCGTAGAGCACCTGAGCGATCGTCGTTCTCATGCCGGCAACGCTAGTTTCCGCAGGCCAGCCCGTCGTCGGTCCACGGAGCCAACCTTCGTGTCATACCCCGGTGCTACACAATCGGGTCATGCTGACAGTGGGATCGGTCGTCCTCGGCGTGTCCGACGTGCCCCGCGCCATGCGGTTCTGGGGCGAGGCCCTCGGCTACGTCCCCCGCGACGAACCCGAACCGGACTGGGGCGTGCTCCGCCCACCCGAGGGCACCGCCGGCCCCAACATCTCCCTCGGCACCAGCCGGACCCCGCCCCAGGACAAGCCGCGCGTCCACCTCGACCTCTACACCCGCACCCCCGACGCCGAGATCGCCCGGCTCGTCGGCCTCGGCGCCACCCGCGTCGACTGGGCCGACTACCCGCCCGACGCCGACTTCACCGTCCTCGCCGACCCCGAGGGCAACCGCTTCTGCGTCATCGACACCAGCGCAGACACCAGCGGAGACACCAGCGGCTCACCCTGACCAACCGTCGGCGCTGAGCAGCCGGCGCAGTACCTTCCCGGTCGCGTTGCGCGGCAGGGAGTCCACGAACACCACGTCCCGGGGCACCGCGAACCGCGGCAGGTGGTCGTGCACGTACTCCCGCACCGCCGCCGCGGTCAGCGACGCACCCGGCCGCAACGCCACGTACGCGGCGAACCGCTGCCCGAACTCCCGGTCCGGCACCCCGACCACCGCCGCGTCCGCCACCTGCGGCAGCGTCGCCAGCAGCTCCTCCACCGGCCGCGGGAACACGTTCTCCCCACCCGAGATGATCATGTCGTCGTCGCGGCCGGAGACGAACAGGCGGCCGTCGGCGTCCAGGTAGCCGCGGTCGCCGGTCACCATCAGGTCGTCGTACACCGGGTTCGTGCCGCCGCCGGTGTAGCCCTCGAACAGCATGTCGTTGCCCACACAGATCCGGCCGACGTCGCCCGGCGGCACCGGGTCGCCGGCACCGTCGAGGATGCCGACGCGGGTGCCGATCGGGCAGCGGCCCGCGGTGGTCGGCGCCGCCCGCAGATCGGCGGGGTCGGCGATGCTCGCCCACGACACCTCGGTCGACCCGTACAGGTTGTAGAGCACGTCGCCGAACTCGTCCAGGACCGCGGTCACCAGCCGCGCCGACATCGCCGAGCCGCTGCTGGCCACCACCCGCAGCGACGAGGTGTCGTAGTTGCGGACCACCTGCCGCGGCAGGTCCATGATGCGCTGCAACATGATCGGCACCACGAACAGCGCCGTGCAGCGGTGCTGTTCGACCAACCGCAGCGTCGACTCCGCGTCGAACCGGCGCGCCAGCACCACCTTCGCGTGCAGCGGCATCCCCAGCTGCAGCGCCGCCAGGCCCCAGGTGTGGAACAGCGGCGCCGCGATCAGCATGCGTTCCCCCGCGCGCAGCGGGATCCTGGACAGCACCGCCGCGGCGGTGCGCAGGCCGTGCGGGTTGCGGCGGCGGGCACCCTTCGGGTTGCTGGTCGTGCCCGACGTCAGCACGATGATCTTGCCGGGCGCGGTCGGTGGCCGCACCCGCTCCGCCGTCGCCCGCTCGATCAGCCCGTCCAGGGTCGGCTCGTCCCCGCCCCAGGTCGCGATCCGCGGCAGCCCGCGCGGCAGCTCGGCGGTCAGCGGCAGGAACTCCTCGTCGAGCAGCAGCGCGGCCGGCCGGTGGTCGTGCACCACGTCGGTGACCTGGGCCGCGGACAGGCCGGTGTTCAACAGCAGCGCGTGCGCGCCGAGCTTGCCGCACGCGATCAGCGACTCGACCAGCGCGCCGTGGTTGCGGCACATCAGCGCCACCCGCCGGCCCTGCCGCACCCCGTGCTCGGTCAGCCCGTTCGCCAGCCGGGTGGTGCGGGTGTCGACGTCGGTGAAGGTCAGCTCACCGAGGTCGTCGGCGATCGCCTGGTCGCGCGGCACCCGCGCGAGCGCGGCCTGGTAGCCGCCGGCGACCGTCGCGCCCCACCGGGTCAGCGCGTTGAGCTGCCGCACCAGCCGGTCCGGGCGTCCCGGCGCGAGCACCCCGGCGCGGATGAGCACCTTCGCCACCGCCAGCTGCGACTGTTGGGTCGACGCCTGGTCCAGGTGGCTGCGGGAGCTGGTGGTCGCGGTGCCCGACAGGCGGTCGTCGAGCAGCCCGATCGCGCGGCGGGCCCGTTTGCGCAGCCAGCCGGCGGTGACCGCGGCGGGCTGGCGGGTCCGGGGCAGCGAGATCGTCAGCTCCAGCTCGGTGCGGTCCGGGCCCAGCGGGTTCAGCCGGACCGCGACGTGCCCGCGGGGCCAGTGCCGGCTCACCGCGACCAGGTGCTCCGGCGGCCGGTGCACGAGGATCTCCACGTCGTGGCGGACGACCGGGCCCTGGTCGACGCTGAACCGCATGTCGTAGTGCGTGCCCGCGCCGGCCCGTTCGCCGCCGGCGCGCTGGGACCAGGAGACCTCGCGGACGAACCGGGGGTAGGACTCGATGTCGGTGACCGCGGCCCACAGCCGCTCCCGCGGATGGTCGAGCGTCGCCACCACTTCGACCAGGTCTGCCGACACGAGCTCCTCCGTCCGCAGGGGGCGAACGCCCAGAGCTAGATTTACTAGCAGCGTGCTCCATTCGGAGCAAGACCGCTGTCCCGAAATATGGACAGCGAAGCAATTTTTCGTCTCAGCAGCGAAGCAATTTTTCGTTTCAGGTTTCCTGCGGAGCGGGGATGACCACCGTCGCGTGTGCGCGGGTCGCCACGACCGGCGGATCGAGCACGTCCGCCGCCGACGGCCCACGCTCCGGCGCCGCCCGGCACAGCACCCGGGCCTCGAAGGCGATGTCGCGCGAGCGGGTGCCGACCCGGGTCAGCGTCGCGGTCACCTCGACCACGTCCCCGGCCTGGATCGGCGCCAGGAACTCGACGTCGGAGTAGCCGGCCAGCAGGCTCTCGTCGCCGTCGGTGTGGATCGACAGGTCCGTCGCCACGTCCCCGAACAGCGCCAACCCGTACGCCCCGTCGACCAGGTTCCCGCCGTAGTGCGCGTGCGCGTACGGCACGTACCGGCGGTGCGTCACCGAAAACCCGACGGTCAGACTCATACCCCTGCTTCCTCCTTCGGTTCCCCGTTCAACGCGTGCACCAGATACGAGGCGACCTCGCCGGGAGTGGTGCCGCGGCTGAACACCCGGTCCACGCCGAGTTCGCCGGCCATCATCGGATCGAACCGCGGCCCACCCGCGACCAGCACCGGCCGCCGCTCGCCCATCGCCTCCCGGAACGCCGCCGACATCTCCTGGGTGTTGAGGATGTGCGCGTCGCGCTGGGTGACCACCTGCGACACCAGCACCGCGTCGGCCTTCTCCGCCCGGGCCCGTTTCACCAGCTCCGGCACGGTGACCTGGGCGCCCAGGTTGACCACCCGCAGCTCCCGGTAGTACTCCAGGCCCTTCTCCCCGGCGAAGCCCTTGATGTTGAGGATCGCGTCGATGCCGACGGTGTGCGCGTCGGTGCCGATGCACCCGCCGACCACCACCAGCTTGCGCCGCAACGTCCTGCGCACCACGCCGTTGACCTCCGCCGGGGACAGCAGCGGGTACTCCCGCTCCACCACCTCGACCGCGTCCAGGTCCACGATGTGCGTGGCCGACCCGTACACCACGAAGAACGTGAAGTCGCCGCCGATGCCGTGCGAGTGCACCACCATCGCCGGCTCCAGCCCCATCTTGGCGGCCAGCTGCAGCGCCGCGCCCTCGGCCTTCGCGCCGGGCGGCACCGGCAGCGTGAACGACACCTGCACCATGCCGTCGCCGGTGGTGTCGCCGTAGGGACGAACGTGCCGTTTCACTTGCCCTCCACCAGGTCCACGGCCGGGTTGCGGTACCCGTCGGCCTTGGCGACCACACCGTCGGCGCCCTTCCCGCCGTCCGGTGGTCGTTTCATCAGCCCGAACGTGCCGTCGGCGATCGCGTCGAGCAGCCCGTCGCGCACGATGCGGTCCAGCAGGTCGACGGCCTCGCCGAGCACCTGGTGCGCGCGTTTGACGATGAACCCGTCCGGGGCGGGCCGGAAGTCCTCGGCCAGCCCGGACGCGGCGTTCAGCACGTACCGCACGTTGCGCAGCGCGAGGTCCCGGTCGGACAGGAACGGGGTCACCACGGCTTCGGTCATCATCCCGACCAGCAGGATCGACTGTCCGGTGAGGACCCCGGCGAGGTTGAAGAACCCGTCGAGCAGGTAGCCGGCGAACACGTCGCCGGTCATGTGCTTGGTCGGCGGCATCCACTTCAGCGGCGCGTCCGGGAACAGCTCGCGGGCCAGCAGCGCGTGCGCGAGCTCGAGCCGGAACGACTCCGGCACCGCCGGGTTGATCTCGAACGCGTGCCCCAGGCCGAGCAGCTCGTCGGGCAGGCCGGCCTCGTGCGCGAAGTGCTCGTTGAGCAGCTGGGACACGGTGACCGTGTGCGCGGCGTCGACGGCGTCGGCGGTGGTGAGGTAGTTGTCCTCGCCGGTGTTGATCACGATGCCGGCGCGGGCGTGGACCTGGCGGGAGAACCGCTGGTCGACGAACGTGCGGATCGGGTTGATGTCGCGGAACAGGATGCCGTACATGGAGTCGTTGAGCATCATGTCCAGCCGCTGCAGGCCGGCCAGCACCGCGATCTCGGGCATGCACAGCCCGGAGGCGTAGTTGGTGACCCGGATGTAGCGGCCGACCTCCTTGGACACCTCGTCCATCGCCGCCCGCATGATCCGGAAGTTCTCCTGGGTGGCGTAGGTGCCGGCGAACCCGTGGTGGGTGGCGCCCTCGGGCACGTAGTCCAGCAGGGACTGCCCGGTGGAGCGGATCACCGCGATGATGTCGGCGCCGGCGCGGGCGGCGTTGGCGGCCTGCACGACGTCCTCGTCGATGTCGCCGGTGGCGACGATCAGGTAGATCCACGGCCGCTGCGGCGGGTTGCCGAACCGGGTGACGAGCTTGTCGCGCTGGGCGCGGTTGCGGTCGATCGTGCGCAGGCCGGTGCCGATGGCGGTGCGGCCGGCCTTCGCGGCGCGCTCGGCGTCGCGGCCCTCGGGGACGCGGTACTGGACCTGGCCGGCGGCGGTGGCCTCGGCGAGTTCGGTCAGCGAGCCCAGGTCGTGCTCGCGCAGCGCGTGGAACGCCGGCAGCACCACGCCGTGCTCGAGCCCGCACTGGTCGCGGACGGTGTCCACCACCCGGTTCACCCACGGCACGTCGCCCGCGCGGTGCCCGGTGTCGGCGCCGGTGATGCCGGCCAGCCGCAGCGTCGCCCGTTCCACGGCGACCGTGGTGTGCGCCTTCGCGATCGCCACGACCGGCTCGGCCGCGCGCGCGGCCAGCCGCCGCGCGGTCGCGACCACCTCGGGATCCAGGCCAAGTAACGCCATCAGGACACCTCCGTCACATGGGTCGCACCGCTCATCCGCCAAGCCACCGCCTTCCCTCGTCGCGTGCTCGGCGCTGGCGCGCCTGCGCGCACTCCTCAGTCCAGGCGGTGTCCGCTACTTCGCTCTCGCTCTCGCCGTGAATCGTCCGTCCATCGCGTACGGTCCGCAGGCACGTCTCGTCCCGCCACACCGCGAACGTCGCCGGTGCGCCGACCGTGAGCTCTCCGGTCCAGGTCTCGCCGGCGGCGAACCGGCCGCCGGCGGTGTGCGCGGCGAACGCGGCCGCCTCGCCGATGCCGGAGCCGGGGGTGCGGTGGGCCACCGCGGCGCGCACGGTCGCCCACGGGTCGACCGGGGTCACCGGCGTGTCCGACCCGAACGCCAGCGTCACCCCGGCCGAGGCCAGCGTCGCGAACGGGTTCAGCGCGGCCGCGCGGGCACCGAGCCGGCGCGCGTACATGCCGTCCGGGCCGCCCCACGCGGCGTCGAACAGCGGTTGCACCGACGCGACCACCCCGAACCGGGCCAGCTCGGCCGCCTGCTCGGCGGTCACCATCTCCAGGTGCTCCAGCCGGTGCCGCGCCGCGGCCAGCGCCTGCTCCCCGACCGCCTTCTCGGCCCGCCGGAACCCGCCGACGACCTCGGTCACCGCGGCGTCGCCGATCACGTGGAACCCCGCCTGCACGCCGGCCTCGGTGCACGCGACCAGGTGCTCGGCGATCTGCTCGGCGTCCAGGTACCGCGCGCCGCGGGTGTCCGGCGCGTCGGTGTACGGCTCGTGCAGGGCGGCGGTGCGGGAGCCGAACGCGCCGTCGACGAACAGGTCGCCGGCCAGTCCGCGCGCGCCGGGCACCCGTACTCCGCGCTCACCCCAGTAGCCGACCACCTCGACCCCGGCGTCCAGTTCGAGCAGGTCGTCGAAGTCCTCGCGGCCGGAGATGTCCGGGCCGCCGCACTCGTGCACGCACGCCACGCCCCGCGACGCCGCGTGCCGCAGGAACGCCCGCTGCGCCGCTCGCCGCTGCTCGGGTGCGATCGACGCGCGTGCCGCCCGCCGCACGTGGTGGTGCGCGTCGCGGGCCAGCGGGCCGGTGTCCGACCAGCCGGGTGCGGTGCGCGCGGACGGGGCGAGGTCGACCAGCGCGGTCGAGGCCAGCGCGGAGTGCACGTCGATCCGCGACAGGTACACCGCGGCCCCGCCGGCGACGGCGTCGAGCTCGGCGCGGGTCGGTGGCCGGTTCTCCGGCCACGCGGTCTCGTCCCAGCCGTGCCCCCACAGCAGCACGCCCGGCTCGACCCGGTCGCGCACCGCGTCGAGCACGTCGGTCACGGACTCGGCGCCGGTGAGGTCCAGGCCGGTGCGCAGCAGGCCCGCGGCGGTGGCGTGCACGTGGGCGTCCACGAACGCGGGCGCCACCAGCGCGCCACCGAGGTCCACCACCTCGTCGACGGTGCCGGGGTGGTCGGTGCCGAGCCAGGTGAGCACGCCGTCGGCGACGGCCAGCGCGGTCGCCGACGAGCCGTGGATCCGGGCACCGGTGAACAGGGTCGTCATGTCGAGGCAGTGTGCCGTTCGCGGCGCTCGAACAGCTCGCGAACCCCTGGGGCCGTGCGCACCAGGTCCAGCGCGAACTCGGCGTGACCGGGCACGTACCCGTTGCCGATCAGCATCCGCACGTCCGCCGCCAGGCCTTCCGCGCCCAGCGCCGCGGCGGCGAAGGACGTGGCCATCGAGAAGAACACGATCGTGCCGCCGTCGGCGGTGGCCAGCACCGCGCCGTGCTCGCAGCCCGGCACGTCCACGCACACGATCGTGACGTCGACCCGTTCCCCGACCGCCGCGGCCACCGCGAGCGGGTCCCGCGCGTCGGCCACCACCACCTCGTCGGCCAGACCCGCGGCGCGCACCGCGCCGGCCTCGGCGTCGGTCGGCACCAGCGCGACCAGCCGTCTCGCCCCGGCGCGGCGGGCGGCGGCCAGCGACAGGCTGCCCGACTTGCCGCCGCCGCCCAGGACCAGCACCGACGGTTCCGGCCCCGCGTCCCGCACCACCCGGTCGGTCAGCGCCGGCGCCCCGCACACGTCCAGCACCGACAGCGCCAGCCCGTCCGGGAGGTCGTCGGGCAGCCGGGCGGCGATCGACCGGCCGAACAGCACCGCGGTGCCCCGGCACGGGACCTGCTCGCCCTCACCCGACCAGTCCGCCAGCCCGTCGTCGATCCGCAGCGGGGTCAGCGTCAGCGACACCAGGGTCGCGATCCGGTCCCCGACCCGCAGGCCCAGCGGCGACTCCGGCCCGACCTCGCGGACGGTGCCCAGCAGCATGCCGCCGGAGCCGGTGACCGGGTTGTGCATCTTCCCGCGCTCCTCGACGATCCCCGCCACCGCGTCCCGCACCGCCGCCGGGGACCCGTGCTGCTCGCGCAGCTGCCGGTAGGAGGCGGCGTCGAGGTTGAGCCTGGTGACGTCCACCAGCACCTCGTCCGGCCACGCGCGGTCCTCGGTGGACAGGCGCCACGCCTGCTGCGGAAGCACCCCCGCCGGTTCCACCACCCGGTGCAGTCCATACGCCGAAGACGACACCCAACCTCCCGATCCCGTAGGATTTACGTCGATACAACCATCTGGCAGCATATCTTTACGTAACTCTAGTGGCGAGGAGAACAGATGACGGCGTTGCACGACGTGGCCACCGCCGCCACGACGGTCTCCGAAGCAGTTGACGAGACCGCGCGGCAACCGTACGAGTACGTCCGGCAGGAGCTGGTCGAGCCCGACTGGCGACGCTTCCCCGGCTGGCGTGACGTCACCGAGGCCCAGTGGCGCGACGCCCAGTGGCAGCGGGTGCACTGCGTCAAGAACGCCAAGCAGTTGCGCGCGGTGACCGGCGACCTGCTCGACGAGTCGTTCTACGACGACCTGCTCGACGACCAGCGGCGCCTGGCGACGATGTCGATGCTGCTCCCGCCGCAGATGCTCAACACGATGGTCCCGTCGGGTGACGGGTCGTTCACCGAGGCGTTCCTCGCCGACCCGATCCGCCGCTACATGCTCCCGGTGGCCAGCGACCGCGACCCGGCCTGGCCGAACCACCCGCACAGCTCGCGGGACTCGCTGCACGAGGCGGAGATGTGGGTCGTCGAGGGGTTGACCCACCGCTACCCGACCAAGGTGCTGGCCGAACTCCTGTCGACCTGCCCGCAGTACTGCGGGCACTGCACCCGCATGGACCTGGTCGGCAACTCCACCGAGCAGGTCGACAAGCACAAGCTCGCGCTCAAGCCGGTCGACCGCCAGGACCAGATGATCGACTACCTGCGGCGCACCCCCGGCGTGCGGGACGTGGTGGTCTCCGGCGGCGACGTCGCCAACGTGCCCTGGCACCAGCTCGAGGCGTTCCTGATGCGGCTGCTCGACATCGACACCGTCCGCGACATCCGCCTCGCCACCAAGGCGCTCGCCGGGCTGCCGCAGCACTGGCTGCAGCCCAAGGTCGTCGAGGGTCTGGAGCGGGTCGCCCGCACCGCCGCCCGGCGCGGGGTCAACCTGGCCATCCACACCCACGTCAACCACGCCCAGTCGGTCACCCCGCTGGTCGCCGAGGCCGCCCGCACCGCGCTGGAGGTCGGCGTCCGCGACGTCCGCAACCAGGGCGTGCTGATGCGCGGCGTGAACGCCACCCCCGACGACCTGCTCGACCTGTGCTTCGCGTTGCAGGGCGAGGCGAACATCCTGCCGTACTACTTCTACATGTGCGACATGATCCCCAACGCCGAGCACTGGCGGGTCGCGGTGTGGGAGGCCCAGCAGCTCCAGCACGCGATCATGGGTTACCTGCCCGGCTACGCGACGCCGCGGATCATCTGCGACGTGCCCTACGTCGGCAAGCGCTGGGTGCACCAGCTCGCCGACTACGACCGGGAGCGCGGCATCTCGTACTGGACGAAGAACTACCGCACCGGCATCGAGCACGACGACGCCGAGGCGCTGAGCCGCCGCTACCCGTACTACGACCCGATCGCGACCCTGCCGGAGACCGGCCAGAAGTGGTGGGCGGACTACGAGGCCGAGTAGAGGCCGAGTGACGGTCAGCCGAAGTCGTCCGGGTCGGGCCCGGTGCGGTGGCCGCGGTCCAGCGTGCTCAGCGCGGCCAGGTCCTCCTCGGCCAGGTCGAAGCCGAACACGTCCAGGTTCTCCCGGATCCGCGACGGCGTGACCGACTTCGGGATCACCACGTTGCCCAGCGTCAGGTGCCAGCGCAGCACGACCTGGGCCGGGGTGCGGCCGTGCCGTTCGGCGAGCTCGGTGACCACGGGCTCGGCCAGCAGCTCGCCGCCCTTGGCCAGCGGGCTCCACGCCTCGGTCGCGATCCCGCGGGCGGCGTGCAGCTCCCGCAGCTCGGCCTGCTGCAGGTAGGGGTGCAGCTCGATCTGGTTGACCGCGGGCACGGTGCCGGTCTCGTCGAACAGCCGCCGCAGGTGCGCCGGCTGGAAGTTCGACACGCCGACCGCCCGCACCCGGCCGTCGGCCAGCAGCTTCTCCAGCGCCCGCCACGACTCGACGTACCGGTCGGCCGACGGCGCCGGCCAGTGGATCAGGTACAGGTCCACGTACTCCAGACCGAGCCTCGTCGCGCTCGCGTCGAACGCGCGCAGTGTCGAGTCGTAGCCCTGGTCGTCGTTCCACAGCTTGGTCGTGACGAACAGGTCCTGCCGGGCGACGCCGGACCCGCGCAGCGCGTCGGCCACGCCGGTCTCGTTGCCGTAGACCTTGGCGGTGTCGATGCTGCGGTAGCCGGCGGCCAGCGCCTCGGACACCGCGGCCGCGGTCTCGTCGTTGGGCACCTGGAACACGCCGAAGCCCAGCTGCGGCATGGTCACGCCGTTGTTCAGGGTCACGGTCGGGATCGTCATGGTTTCCTCTCCGTATCAGGGGATGATCGTCGGGGCGACGCCGCCGTCGGCACGCAGCGCGGCGCCGGTGGTCGCCGAGGAGAGGTCCGAGGCCACGTAGGTGATCAGGTTCGCGATCTCCGCCGGGCGGATCAACCGGCCCAGCAGCGACGTCGGCCGTTCCTCGGCCATGAACCGGCGCTCGGCCTCCTCGAACGGGAGGTCCGCGCCGATCCGGTCGCGGACGAACTCCTCGACGCCCGGGGTGAGCGTCGGCCCGGGCAACACGGTGTTCACCGTGACACCTGTACCCGCGGTCTCCTGCGCCATTCCTCGGGCGACCGAGATCTGCGCGGTCTTGGTCATCCCGTAGTGCACCATCTCGGTCGGGATGAACACCGCGGACTCGCTGCTCACGAAGATCACCCGGCCCCAGCCGCGGTCGACCATCCGCGGCGTGTGGTGCCGCGCCAGCCGCACCCCGGCCAGCCCGTTCACCTCGAAGAAGCGCAGCCACTCCGCGTCCGGGATCTCGAAGACCGGCGCGGCGGAGAACACGCCGGCGTTGTTGACCAGCACGTCGACGTCCGGCACCGCCTCGGTCAGACGCGCCGCGCCCTCGGCCGTGCCGACGTCCGCGGCCACGGCGGTGACCCGGCCGACAGCCCCGTTCTCGTCGGCCAGGCGGGTGACCACGTCGGCGACCGGCCGGCGTCGCGGCCGTTGACCACGACCTCGGCGCCCGACCGGACCAGCGCCGACGCGGTGGCCAGCCCGATGCCGCTCGTGGAGCCGGTGACCAGCGCGCCTGCCGCTCAGCTCGGTACTCATCCCGGTCGTCCCCCAGTAGTATGCAAATACCCGCGTCAGCAATAGTTGCACGAGCGGGCTAACTCCGCACGACGAGGAAGGTGAGGGACATGTCACTCGCCGAGGATGCCGCCGAGGCCCGGGCCCAGGGGTGGCGCACGCTCGCCGCCCTGCACAGCCGCATCGAGGACGCGCTGGAACGCGCACTGCGCCGCGAGCACGGCCTGTCGGTCAGCGAGTACGGCGTGCTCGACGTGCTGTCCAGGCAGGACGGCTGGCACATGCGGATGAGCCAGCTCTCGGCCGCGGTCGTGCTGAGCCAGTCGGCGACCACCCGGATGGTGACCCGCCTCGAAGACCGCGGCCTGCTGCGCCGCTACCTCTGCCCCACCGACCGCAGAGGCGTCTACACCGAGGTCACCGCCGCCGGCCACGCCCTGCTCGGCGCCGCCCGACCCACCCACGACGCCGCGCTCGCCGCCGCACTGCACACCGCCGAGGAACTCCCCGAGCTGTCACCCCTCGTCACGGCACTCAGCAAGTTGGGTGTCACCCACTAGCGCCATCCCGGTGCGTGGTGAACACTCTCGCAGGCGGTCGTACACCCTGAGCGACCGACAGACCCGAGGAGTGTGACGTGTCCATCCGAAGAAGGGCAGTGGCGGCGGCGGTCCTGCCGGTGCTGGCCGTCAGCATGGCGACCGCGGCGGTCCCCGCACACGCGGGACCGGCGCCGGCGAACACCGCGCAGGTCCAGGTCGACCTGCGGGACCGGCTCGAGGCGCTGCCGAACGTGACCGTCACCTCCGAGGAGCCGGCCCCGGCGCCCGGGTACCGGTTCTTCCTCCTCACCTACCGCCAGCTCGTCGACCACACCAACCCCGACGGCGCGACGTTCGAGCAGCGGTTCCAGCTGCTGCACCGCGCCGAGGACCGGCCGATGGTGCTGCACACCACCGGCTACGACATGCCCGAGTTCGCCTTCCGCTCGGAGCCGGCCGCGATCCTCGACGCCAACCAGATCTCCGTCGAGCAGCGGTTCTTCACCCCGTCCCGGCCCGAACCGGCCGACTGGAGCACGCTGAACATCTGGCAGGCCGCCACCGACCACCACCGGATCGTGCAGGCGCTGGAGCGGGTCTACACCGCCAACTGGATCTCCACCGGCGCCAGCAAGGGCGGCATGACCTCGGTCTACCACCGGCGGTACTACCCCCGCGACGTCGACGGCGTGGTCGCCTACGTCGCCCCCAACGACGTGCACAACAAGTCCGACCGGGCCTACGACCGGTTCTTCGCCACCGTCGGCGCCACCCCCGAGTGCCGCACCGCGCTCAAGACGCTGCAGCGGGAGGCGCTGAGCCGGCGCACCGACCTGGTCAACCTGTACGACGACTACGCCGCGGCCAACGGCCTCACCTTCGACCGCGTGTTCGGCTCCACCGACAAGGCGTTCGAGATGACCGTGCTCGACGTCGAGTGGGCCTTCTGGCAGTACTCGGGCGAGTCGGCGTGCGGCGCGGTGCCCGGGCCCGACGCCACCGACCAGGAGATCTTCGACTTCATCGACTCGGTCGCCGGCTTCTCGTTCTACGCCGACGAGGGCATCACGCCGTACGCGCCGTACTACTACCAGGCCGCCACCCAGCTCGGCTGGCCGCAGCCGAAGTTCCGCTACCTGAAGGGCCTGCTGCGCTACCCGAACCTGTACGTGGCGAACTCCAGCCTGCCCGAGGAGCTGCGGTCCCGGCACGACGCGTGGCCGATGACCGACGTGGACCACTGGGTGCGCCGGCAGGCCAGCCAGATGCTGTTCGTGTACGGCTCCAACGACCCGTGGGGCGCCGAGCCGTTCCACCCCAGTGACAACGACTCCTACACCTACACCGCGCCGGGCGCCAACCACGGCGCCGACATCGCCGCGCTCGCCCCGGCCGACCGGGACGCCGCCACCGCGACCCTGCTGCGCTGGGGCGGCGTGGACAGCGCGGCCGCCGCCCGGTCCGCGCGGGTGAACGTGCTCGACCAGCGCGACCCGCGCGACATCCGCCGGCCGCTGTAGCCCTCAGCGTGCGGCGTCCCGCCTCGGGTGGGGCGCCGCACGCCGGGCCAGCACCAGCAGCACGGAGGCGACCACCAGCAGCGGGAACCCCGACGGCGGCATGACCAGCGCGCACACCAGCGACCAGCCGGCGACCACCCACGTCACATAGCCCGGCAGCGCGCGCCCCTCGGTCGCCGACCGCCACAGCAGCAGCCCCACCAGCAGCAGCGGCACCGCGAAACTGCCGAGCAGCTGGAAGAAGAACCCCTGCGCCTGCGGCATCGGCTCGTCCATCGACGGCGCCGCCCACAACACCCCGCTCGCCCAGTCCGGCACGAACTCCAGCGACCTGACCAGGAAGAACAGCAGGTGCATCGCGGAGACCAGGACGATCAGCCGCCCCGCCCAGATGGTCAGCGTGCGGGCGCGGCCGGTCAGCGTATCGGTACTCACGGTGTCAATGATCCACCGCGGCGGCGGAGCGGGTACCGGCGGAGTCTCTAGACTTGACGCCGATGCGACCGCAGGGATGGCGAGGCTGGATCGCGCTCGCGCTGGTAGTGGTGCTGTGCAGTGTGTTCGTGCTGGTCTCCTCGGACCCGGCGGAGGACCCGGCCCCGCTGCCCGGCCCGCCGCGCGACGCCCCGCGGGTGCTGGTGGCCATGGGTGACAGCACGATGTCCGGCGAGGGCGCCGGGGACTACGAGCCCGGCACCGACGGCCAGGACGGCAACTGGTGCCACCGCTCCCCGCACGCGTCGATCCACCAGACCGGCCTCGCCGCGATCGACCACACCTACAACCTCGCCTGCTCCGGCGCGCCGTCGCCGCAGGTCGGGCTCGGCGACGTGGAGCAGTACACCGAGCCGTCGCAGGCCGAGCGGCTCGGGGAGATCGCCGAACGGGAGCGGGTGGTGGCGGTCGTGGTCGCCTCCGGCGCCAACGACGACCCCAGCTTCTCCCACGTGCTCAACGACTGCGTCGAGGCGTGGACCGGCCGCGCCGAGCCGTGCGGCGAGACCGTCGGCCCGGAGTGGGCCGAGCGGGTGGACCGGATGGTGCCCAAGCTCGTCGCCGCGCTGCGCGACATCCGCACGGTCATGCGCGACGCCGGCTACGACGAGGACGACTACGCGCTCGTGGTGCAGTCCTACGCCGCGCCGATCGGCCCGGACATGGCACCCGAACTGCAGGACCTGTCCGGCTGCCCGTTCCGCACCGACGACCTGCGCTGGGTCGAGGAGACCGCGGTGCCGGTGCTCACCGCGGGAGTGCGGCGCGCCGCCGCGGAGGTGGACGCCCGGTACCTCGACCTGTCCCGCGCCGGCGTCGGCCGGGAGGCGTGCACCCACGAGGACGACCAGGAACAGGAGTGGTTCCGCCGGCTGGCCGTGCGGTGGAACGACCTGCAGCGGGAGGGCCGGGCCAGCCACGCGCTGCAGGAGTCGTTCCACCCCAACGCCCGCGGCCACGCCCAGCTCGGCAACTGCCTCGGCGAGTTCCTCGGCACCGACGACCGCGCCGCGGCGTGCCTGTCCGGTGAGGACGGCGACCTGCACGCCGCCACCAGCTCCGGGGACTGACCCACCGGTCAGGCGGGGCTCAGGCGAGGGAGATCTGGTCGCCGGTGACCAGCACCTCGCGTTCGCCGAGCGGTTCGGACGCCGGGCCGGCGGTCACCGATCCGTCGGCGACGGCGAACTTGCTGCCGTGGCAGTCGCAGTTGATCGTGCCGCCGGCGACCGTGGAGACCAGGCAGCCCTGGTGGGTGCACACGGCCGAGAAGCAGCGGAACTCCCCCGGGGTCGGCTGGGTGATCACGACCTCCTGTTCACCGAACACCGTGCCACCGCCGACCGGGATGTCCGCGGTGGACGCCAACCCCGGCGGGGCGGGCTCGGTGGTCTGCTCGGCCGGTGGTTCGGTGGTGTCCGGGGGTGGGGTGCCGCCGGTGACGAGCCGGCCGTCGACGTCGACGCTGACCTGCTGCTCGGCGAGGGGTTGCGGGGCCGGTCCGGCGGTCACCGACCCGTCGGCGACGGCGAACTTGCTGCCGTGGCAGTCGCAGTCGATCGTGCCGTTCCGCACGGCGGTGACCACGCAGCCCTGGTGGGTGCACAGCGCGGAGAACCCCTTGAACTGCCCCGCGGAGGGCTGGGTGACCACGAGCTGCCGGTCGGAGAAGACCACGCCGCCGCCGACCGGGACGTCCTTGGCCAGGCCGAGGACCTCACCGGTGACCTCGCTGCCACCACCTGCGTCACCGATGGTGTCCGCGGGTGGTGGGGCGGTCGGGCCGCCGTAGCGGGCGCACGCGGAGGCCAGGCCGCAGACCGCGACGGTGCCGGCCACCGCGGTTCGCCTGGGCAGTACCGGACTGTTGTCGTTCATCGATCCCTGCCTTAGAAGGTCACACCGAACTCGGTGAAGAACCAGACCGACGACGTCAGCCACAGGCCGGTCAGCCCGGTGAACACGACGCCACCCACGACCGGGAGCACCCAGCCGGGCCTGTCGTCCTTGGTGAGCACGATCATCTTGCAGACGAAGATCCCGTAGAAGAAGCAGCCGAGCAGCGAGTGCAGCAGCACGCGGGTGTCGAAGCCCTGGAACCCCAGGGCGTACAGGCAGTGCGCGGCGACCGGCAGCGACACCACCACGGCCAGCCGCCCCGACCAGCGGTGCAGCACCCCGGCGGCGCGGCCGTCGCCCCGCACGCCGGGCAGCCGGCCCCACATCGCGAGCGAGGAGAGGAGCTGGACGACCGCGAGCGCGAACGCGGCGGTGCCGAGCCACGCCTTGGCGTGCAGGCCGCTGGAGAACCCGGCGAGGCTGAACGCCTGGTTGGTCGGCTCGTGCAGTTTGCCGTAGACACCGATGGCGACCGCGACGAGTGAGCCGACCGCGAGCGCGGTGATCACCGGCCGGAAGTTCCCGCGCCCGGGCTCGTCGTCGGCGTCGTCCAGGGACCACTCGCCGGTGCTCCACGTGGTCGGTCCGAGTGAGGGTCTGGCCCAGTGCTCGGGCACCGGCTGGGTGGCGTCGGCGTCCGGCTCCGGGCCGAAGGGCCCGAAGTCGGTTGGTCCGGTTCGCGCGCTCATCACCGTCTCCTGTCTCCCGCTGGTCGCGCTCTTAGAACGTCGTGTCGCCGGCGACCTCGTCGGCCACCACGCGCCGGCCGTCGAGGGTGACCGCGCCCCGCTCCGGGTTCAGCCGCGGCGCGGGCTCCGACCCGCCGGGGCCGGTGGCGATGCCCACCTGGGTGCCGTCGGGCAGGATGATCCAGCCGATGGTGGCCTCGGCACCCTCGCCGCGGTACAGCCCGGCGGGTGCGGTGGCGACGGCGGCGGTGAACGGGAGCTCCTGGCCCGCCACCGTGGCCGTGCCGGCCAGGTTCTCGCCGTCGAGGCGGGCGATCACCCGGTTGGCGCCGTCCTTGGACCGCACGTCCAGCCGCCCGTCGAGTGCGGTGCCCTGCAGCCAGGTCTCGACGTTCGCGCCGTCGCAGAGGTAGGCCGCGGCCTGCTCGCCCTTGATCGCGACGGCGATGGTCATGGGGCCGCCGTCGACCTCGCCGGCGTAGACGGCCTCGGCCGGGAACGGCGCGGGCTCGTCGACCGGCGGTTCCTCGGGCGGGGTCGTCTCCACGGGGGTCGTCTCCACGGGGGTCGTCTCGACGGGGGTCGTCTCCACCGGCGTGGTCTCGACCGGACGTGTCGTCTCCGGGGTGGCGGACGAGGTCGCCGCCACGTCGCTGGTCGCGGCCTGGCCGGTGTCGTCGCCCGCGCCGACCAGGCCGCCGACCGAGTTGACCGTCATCATCCCGACCAGACCGCCCACGGCGACCACGGCGGAGACCACCGGTCCGCGCACTGCCATCACACCCTTCCTGCTGCCCGACTCTCAGCACGTACACGAGCGGGCCGCCGGACCGGTTCACACCGGTTTCCGGACACGCCCACGGAAATCAACCGTGACGGCGGGATCGGGTGCGAGAATCAAGTGAGACTTGTCGAAGGAGGCAGAGGTGGCGGAGAACGACCCGGCGCAGCTCGACCGGCTCGCCGACCTCGTCCGACCCCTGCCGCTGGCCGACCTCGCCGCCCCGCTGTGCCGGTGGCTGCGGGACGCGCACGAGGCCGCCGCCGACGTGCAGGCGCACCGGCGCGCGAACCACCGCGGCGGCTGGAGCAACAACACCAGCTTCGGCACCGACCGCTACCAGTACCTGCTCGGCACCGCGACCTCGCTGGACACCGAGCTGCCCGGCCTGGTCGTCGACTCGGCGTTCCAGTCGGTGCTGCTCAAGTTCGAGCGGTTCGGCGTGTACCAGATGCAGATGCCGAGCGGCCCGCACGGATCGATCGGCGACGCCAGCGACCTGCGCCGCGATCTGCTCACCACCAACGGCGACCCCGGCCTGCTGAGCCGCCGCGACATCTGGCTCGCCGACCGGCAGCTGCTGTTCCTCGGCTGGGCCGGCAACGAGGAGTCCGGGCTGACCGGTGCGTGGATCGGGCAGGGCGAGCTGTACGAGAACCGGGTCGAGTGGGACTGGCTGCTCGACCTGCTCGCGGTCGTCGACACCGTCGACACCCCCGATGCCGGCGTCGATGCCGTGCCCCAGCCCAGACGGCGGTCCGCGCCGCTCGATCCGACGATCTTCGACGTGCCGGAGCCGGCGGTGCCGCTGCGGCCCCGGTCGGCGCGCGGGTCCGAGACACGATCGGGTTCCGAGTAACCCTCGGAGGACCACTCTGCGTACTGGACCACCATGGGTCCAGCCGTTCCGCCATGACCTCGAGGAGTGCTGCCGTGTCCCCGGATGCCGCCGCCGTCGCGCTGGCATTCGACGCTGCCCGCCTCACCATGGCCCGTGAGCTGGCCGGTCTGCGCAAACGCGAGCTGGCGGAGGCGATCGGGCGCACCGCGGCGGCGGTGTCGCAGTACGAGCTCGGCCAGTCCCGGCCCAGCGGCGAGACCCTGCGGCGGTGCGCGGCGGCACTCGACGTGCCGGTCACGTTCTTCACGACCGGGCGGCCCCATCTGCGGTTGGACACCGCGCACGCGCACTTCCGGTCACTGCGCGCGACCACCGCGGTGCGGCGCCAGCAGGCCCTCGCGCACGTCGAGCTGTTGTGGGAGCTCACCGACCAGCTGGAGCGGGTCGTCGAGCTGCCGCCGGTCGACGTCGGTCTGCCGCTGGACCTGCCGCACGGCGACCCGGCGGCCGCGGCGCGGATGACCCGCAAGGCCTGGCAGCGGCCGTCCGGGCCGGTGGTGCACCTGGTGCGCAATCTCGAGGCGCGCGGGATCGTCGTGGCGCGGATCCCGGCGGTGGACGCGTCGACGATCGACGCGTTCTCCGCCGCGCTGCACGGCCGGCCGATGATCGTGTTGTCGCACAAGGGGAACCCGATGCGCCGCCGGTTCTCGGTCGCGCACGAGCTGGGGCACCTGCTGCTGCACCCGGAGCCGGCGCCCGGTTCCGGGCATCATGAGCGCGAGGCCAACGCGTTCGCCGCCGAACTGCTGATGCCGGCGGCCGAGATCGCCGGCCGGCTGCCGACCCCGGTCGACGTGGCCGAGCTCAAGGAGGTCGCGGACGGCTACGGCGTGTCGGTGGCCGCCCTCGCCTACCGCGGCAAGGACCTGGGCGTCTACGGCGAGTCGACGGTGCGGCGGGTGCTGGCCGCGGTCACCCGGCTGGGCTGGCACACCGACGAGCCGGTCCGCTCCGACTATCCCGGGGAGGAGCCCGAACTGCTGCCCCGGGCGGTCGAGCTGGCGGCGGCGCACGGGTTGCCGATGGCCCGGCTGGCGGCGAACCTGCACATCGGACTCCCCCGGCTTCGTGCGCTGATCGGCCTTCCCGACCGGCGTCCCCGGCTACGCCTCGTCCACGGCAGCGACTGACGCCGCTCGTCGGGGCGGGGGTCAGGTCGGGTCGAGGAGGGTCGCCAGCAGGCGGGTGCGGAGGTCGTCCGGGCCGTGGTCGGGGGCGAGGAGCGTTGCGCGGAGCCGGGTGGTGAGGTCGGCGAGGCGCTGGTCGTGGGCGTTCCGCTGGGTGCGGAGCTCGGCGGCGAGGTCGAGGTTGGTCTCGGTGGCCTTGGCGAGTTCGTCGGTGAGGCGTCGCTCGGCGGCGCGGGCCGCGTCGCGTTCGCCGGTGCGGGTGGCGAGGGTGGCGGTGGTGTCGGTGAGGGCCTGGGTGGTCTCGTCGACGCGGTGTCGGTCCGCCGCCGCGCGGGTCTCGGCCTGGTCGGCGCGCTGACGTTCCTCGGCGATGCGGGCTTCGGCGTGGTCGGCTCGGGCGCGGGCGTCTGCGGCGCGTGCCTCGGCCTGGTCGGCTCGGGTCTCGGCACGGTCGGCGGCGTCGCGTGCTTCCGCGGCGCGGGTCTCGGCGTGGTCGGCTCGGTCGCGTAGGGCGGTGAGCTCGGCGGCGAGGGCGTCGGCGCGCCGGCGGTGCTCGTCGGCCTGGCGTAGGGCTTCCTCGGCGCGTCGGCGTTCGGTGGCGGCGACGCCTTCCGCGCGGGCGGCGGCCAGGTCGGAGCGCTTGGCTGTCTCGCGGGCGGTCTTCGCGTCGGTTTCGGCCTGGTCGCGTGCGGTGCGGTGGCGCTGGGCGTCGGCCCGGGCGTCGGCGACGGCGGCGTCGGCCGCTTCGACCGCGATGTGTGCCTCGCGGGTCTCGGTTTCGGCCGCTTCGCGGAGCCCGCGTTCGGTCGCGGCGTCCTCCTCCGCCTGCCGGGCGCGTTCGGCGGCGGCGGCGACCTCGGTGGCGAGTGTGCCCTTGAGTGCTTCGGCCATCGCCAGTACCTGCGCGAGTGGTCCGGTCAGCCGCTCGGCGGCGTCGCTGAACCCGGCGGTCGCCTCGCTGACGGCGCCGGCCTGCTCGCCGACGGCTTCGACGAGCGCTTCCTGGGCGGCGGCCAGTTGTTTGCAGGTTCTGCCGCCGGGCCAGGCGCGGTCCGGGCAGTAGGCGAACGGCCGTCCGCCTTTCGGCCCCGGTCCCGGAAGGGGAGCGCGGCACCTGCTGAACCCGCACAAGCCTGAGGTCTCCAGCTGCACTTCGATCACGATCAACACTCTAGCTGATGGTTGACTAACCTCTAACTCAGGTTGACGGTTGCAATACCGAAACTCAGGTTAGCTACAGAACTGTGCTTTTGTAGCTAAGATGTTGGGCATGCGGATCGAGGGCGGAAAAGAGCCGGTACTCGCGGCTGACCAGGGGCCATGGCCGGGTGTCGCGGAACCACACCGGCTGCTGGACGAGATCACCGACTGGCTCAGCGGCTACGGCAACGCGGCCACGCGGCGGACCTACGCCGAAGGGCTCGGGCTACCGACGAGCGCCGGCGACCTCCGCGAGTGGATCACCACACCCCCCGCTCGGCGGGAAGCCGAGTGGGAGGAGACCGCCGGCCACAAGATGGCCGGCCACAACGTCGGCGGGGACGAGACCGCCGGCCACGAGACGGCCGGCCAAAAGACGGCCGGCCACGAGGTGGGCGGGGACGGGACCGCCGGCCACGAGGTGGGCTGGGACGAGGTCGGCGGGGGTTGGGTCGGCGGGGACTGGGTCGATCGGGGCGAGACCGCGTGGGCCGAGGCGGGGCAGGCGAGGTCGGCCCGCGAAGCGACTACGGCCTCCGCTGCCCGAAATGCCTGGGTGGAGGCCGTCGGCCGGTACGCGGCGCTGTTCGGTGCTACCGACGCGTTCGATGCCTCGGTTGCGCCTACGGCAGATAGCCGGGCGGGCGATGCCGAGCCGACCCCGCGCGGTCGGGGGCGTCGCGCCCACACGTCAGCCGACAGCGCCCCCACAGCCGACCGTGCTTCCGTCCACAGTGCTTCCGTCCGCAGCGCGGCCGGCAGCGCCAGCACGGCACCGCCCCCGCCGCCACGTACGCCGTCGCCAACGGCACCGCGCACCCCTCCCCCGGCCGCTCGTGGCCGGTTTCGGGCGGTGCACTGGTTCCGTTGGTGCGCGAGCCGGGGCATCGACCCGCTCGTCGCCACCTCGACGCAGGTCAAGACCTGGCTCGCCGATCTCGACACCGCCGGCGCCGCGCCCGCCACCCGCGACCGGATGCTCGCCACCGTCAAGGCGCTCTACACCCACCTCGCCGACACCGGACTCGCCGCCGGCAACCCCGCCGCCCTCAACCGACGGCGACTCGGGCTCGCCACCCCCGTCGGCAGCACCACTGGCACCGTCGTGCTGACCACCGCGCAGGTCCGTGCGCTGTTCACCGCCGCGGCCCGTACCCGTCGCGGAGCGAGCCTGCTCGACACCGCCCGCGCCACCGCGGTCGTCGGGCTGTTCACCCTCGGTCTGCGGGTCAGTGAGCTGTGCGACCTCGACCGTAACGACCTGCACGTCACCCGCGGCCGCCGCGCTCTGCGCGTGCACGGCAAGGGCGGCAAGAACCGCGTGGTCTACCTGCACGAATCCGCCGAGCGGGCCCTGCTCCACTACCTGCGCATCCGCGACAACGGGACCACCAGCACCGAGACGCGACCCGCCAGGCCCGACCCGAGCGCTCCGCTGCTGGTCACCCGCACCGGCGGGCGCTACCGCCGCCAGGCCGTCTGGCAGCTCCTGCGCCGCCTCGCCGACGCCGCCGGCGACCCCCTCCGCGACGTCGCCGGTGCCATGCACCCGCACGCCCTGCGCCACTTCTACGTCACCACCGCGGTCGAGGCCGGCGCGCAGCTCGTGCACGTCCAGGCCGACGTCGGACACACCAGCGTCGACACCACAGAACAGGTCTACAACAGCGCCGCCCGCGACCCCGCGCGCAGCGCTGTCGACCTCGTGGGGGACGCGCTCAGGACGTGACCGGCACGCGGGCCACCGCGTCCAGCTCCACCTCGCACCCGTACGGCAGCTCCGCCACCCCGACGACGGTCCGCGCCGGCCGCGGCTCCGCCCACAGGTCCACGAACTGCTCGTTCGCCACGTCCCGCAGCCCGATGTCGGTGACGAAGTAGGTCAGCTTCACCACGTCGTCGAGGGTCGCGCCGACGTGCGCCAGCCGCTCCTTGAGGCTCTCGACGGCCGCGTCCATCGCGGCCCGGCCGCCCTTCACCACGGTCCCGTCGGCCAGCACCGGCAACGACCCGGAGACGAACACCACACCGCCGGCGACCACGGCGGGACTGTACGGATGCTTGGGATCACTCACGCCCGAAACGGTAACCCGGGTCGTCGTCACCCGCGGGCGGCGACGCCTCGATACGCTCCGGGTGTGACGCTCGACAACGAGCTCGCGACGCGGGCCAGGCGCGGTGAGGCGCAGGCCGCCGCCGAGCTGCTCGCCCGCATCCGCCCCGGCGTGCTGCGTTACTGCTGGGCGCACCTGCGCTCGCTCGGCCGCGGCGACGTCTCCCCCGACGACGTCGCCCAGGACGTCTGCCTGGCCGTGTTCGAGGCACTGCCCCGCTACCAGGACCGCGGCCTGCCGTTCACCGCGTTCGTCTACCGCATCGCGGCGAACAAGGTCGCCGACGCCCACCGCGCACCGGCGTTCCGGCCCATCGACTCGGTGCCCGAACGCGCCGACGACGGGTTCGACCCGGCCGAGCAGGCGGTCCTCGCCGACCTGTCCCGCCGCCTGCTGCCGCTGCTCAACGACCTCACCGACGCCCAACGCGAGATCATCGTGCTGCGGGTGGCCGCCGGTCTGTCCGCCGAGGAGACCGGTGCCGTGCTCGGCAAGTCCCCGGCGGCCGTGCGGATGGCCCAGTCCCGGGCGCTCGCCCGGCTGCGGGAGTGGGCGCGCGCCACGGACGGGGTGATCGCGTGAGTGTCCGCGGCCCGTTCGGCAGCCCCTTGGACGACGCGCGGCGCGCCGACGACGAGCTCCTCGACCGGATCGGCCACGGCGAGCCCGCCGACAGCACCACCGACACCGACGCCGGTGAGGTGGAGCGGATGCTCGCCGGCTGGCGGGCCACCCTGCCCAGCGCGGGGCCCACCGACGACCGTCTGCTCGAGGCGGTCACCGCCGCCGTCGCCCGCCCACCTCGGCGCCGGCGTCTGCCCACGGTGACCGCGACCGCGGCCGCCGCGGTCCTGCTCGCCGCCGGCGGGGTCACCGTGGCCGCCGCGCAGGCCGGTCCGAGCAGCCCGCTGTGGCCGGTCACCGAGCTCGTCTTCGCCGACCGCGCGGAGTCCCGGGCTGCGGTCGAGGACGCCGCCCACGCCCTCGCCGACGCCCGCACCGCCGTCGACCAGGGCCGCATCCCCGAGGCGACCCGCCTGCTCGCCCGGGCCGACGAGTACACCGCCAAGGTCGACGAACCCGCCGCCGCCGACCGCCTCCGCGACGACATCGAGCACGTCCGCGACCTGCTCCGCCAGGACACCGCCCAGACCCGCTCGCACGCCACCCCCGAACGAGCCCCGGCGTCGACCACGACCCCTACCCCGACCTCGAACCCGGCCGACGCACCCGCCAACGCCCCGGCTGACGCACCCGCCGACGCACCCGCCGACGCACCAGCTGACGCACCAGCTGACGATCCGGCGGTCGATCAGCCAGCCGAGGACCGGCCCGGCAGGCCGACCCAGGCCCCGGAGCTGCCGGTCGACCCGCCCGGACTGCCCGAGCCCGGGAAACCGCGATCGGGCAAGCCGATCGACCCGCACGGCTCGCTCGGACCGCTCGACGACCTCACCCGGACGCTGCGCCGCTAACCCGACCGGATCAACGCCACTCACCCGGTCGCCGGTATTTCCCATCCGACCCGTTGCGCGGTGCCGCCCCGCCCCGATCCACCTGCGTCCGGCGTCCCGGTGACTCCCCCCGCACCGAGAGGCCGGCAGTCGGGCCACAGGGTCCCCAACGCCCCGGCGGGACCGGCCCGACGCCGTGGTGTCCTTCCCGGCCCCCCTC
>DATABL010000077.1:0-30207 GCA_036259595.1 Actinophytocola sp. | reverse complement strand
GTCGGCGTTGGTGGAGATCTACCAGAACTGCCCGATCTTCAACGACGGCGCGTTCGACGTGTTGAAAGAACCCGGCCAGAAGGAACAACGCCTGATCCCGGTCGAACACGGCGAACCGATCGTGTTCGGCGACCGGGCCGTCGTCCGCGGCGAGTACGGGCTCGAGATCGCCCCGGTGGCCGACGTGGACGCCGACCGGATCGTCGTGCACGACACCACGGTCCAGGATCCCGCCTACGCCTTCGCCCTGTCCCGACTGTCCACCCAGGACCTCGCACACGTCGTCACCGGCGTGTACCGCGCCGTCGACCGGCCGGCCTACGACGACCAGGCACGCGACCAGGTCGCCGAGGCGCGGGCCAGGCCCGCCGACCTGCAGCACCTGCTCGACGGCCCGGACACCTGGCTGGTGAACTAGGGCCGGTCAGCCAGCCACCCGGTACCGCACCGGCTCCTCCGGCCGGCCGGTGTCCCACTCGCGGTAGGCACGCACGACCAGGTTCAGGAACCGGCGCCGCCCGGGCGAACCGGCGTGAACGGTCACCACCGCCGGCACCGGCCGGCGGGGCACCGCGTGGAAACCTCGCATGGCAACCAGGGTCTGCCCGCCGTCTCGAGCACCGGTCGAGCCTCGGACGACCTCGCCGCGACCCCGCTCCCACATCGATCGCGGCTCGACCGCGCCTCCAGGGCCGGTGAGGAAACTCACAGACAGGCGCTCTTTCGACCGAAGGGGGCGACGACATGGCGGAGCTGAAGATCCGGACCGCACGCCACACGACCAAGGTGGCGGCGCCGCCGAAGCGGGTCTACCAGCTGATCGCGAACGTCGACCGGTGGCCGAGGCTGTTCGACTCGGTGCTCGCGGTCGAGCACATCGGCTACGACGGCACCAACGAGCGGGTCCGGTTCTGGGGCACCTTCGGCGAGCGGCGGGGCAGCTGGGTGTCGGCCAGGGACGTCAACCCGAAGCGGATGTGGGTGCGGTTCCGCCAGGAACGCGCCGCGGCCCCGTTCGCCTCGCTCGGCGGCCTCTGGCTGGTCGTGCCCAAGGGCAGCGGGTCGCTGGTCGCGCTCGACCACTACTACCGCGTGGTCGATGACAACCCGGCCGCCGCGCGGCACCTCGAGCGGACCATCGCCCGGTCGAGCACCGAGATGCTCGACTCCGTGCGGGTGGCCGCCGAGGCCGGCGACGACGCCGTCGACGACAGATGGTTCCCGCTGCCGGACCCGGCGGAGGGCATGGAAGGTGTGAGGCTGTCATGACCGTGCTCTTACGGTCCCACGCGCACGTGCCGGTCGGCTCGGCCGACGTGTTGCCGCGGCTGGCCGCCGTCGCGTGGCCGCATCGGGCGGCCCTGCGGGCCGGCGCGCGGACCACGACGTTCGCCGAGCTGGACGACACCGTGTCACGGCTGGCGTTCGGGCTGCGGCAGCTGATCGGCGGCGACGGGCTCCCGGTCGTGGTGTCGGCCGCGCTCGGGCTGGACTTCCCGGCCGCGTTCTACGCCGTGCTGCGCAGCGGGAACGTCGTGGTCCCGGTGAACCCGCGGATGCCGGCGGAGACCTTCGCCGGGGTGCTCGCCGAGAGCGGGGCGCGGGCGGCCGTGCTCGGGCGGGTGACCTACGAGCGGGTGCGGCCCGTGCTCGCCGGCGCACGCCTGGAGCAGGTGGTGCTGCACGACGCACCCGCGGTGGCGGGGCAGCTGACCTGCGCGGAGCTCGCCACGCGGGGGAGTCTGCTGGTGGAGCCGCGCGACCGCGACGAACACGCGACCGCGATCCTCGACGGCCGGCGCACCCGCGCGCACCACGAGCTGAAGGCGGCCGCCCTGGCCAGGGCCGAGGTGCTGGGCGCCGACTCGGTGGTGCTCAACGCGACCTCGGCGTACCAGCCGGCCGACCTCGGCGCGGGCCTCGCGGCGGGGGCCACACAGGTGCTACTGGGCAACCCAGACCCCGCGGCGGCACGCCGGGAGGCGGCCCGGGTCGGGGCCACCCACGTGTGGCGGGACGGGGACGCCCGGCTGGCGGTGGCGTCGTGACTCCGGCGTGGACGGTGTACCCGTGCTCGCCGCGCGACGCGATGGCGAACTGGCCGACCGGCATGGCCGTGGTGACCACCGCGGACGGCGACGGCTGGTGGTGGGGGTTCACCGCCAGCGCGGTCAGCCAGGTCTCCGAGCGGCCGCCGATGGTCTCGGTGTCGCTCGACCGGGACGCGCACTGCCGGCCGGTGTTCACCTCGGCCGACGCCTACGCCGTGCACGTGCTGCGCACCGGCCAGGAGGAGCTGGCCGACCGCTTCTCCGGCGCACCCAACGACTTCGACGACCTGCCGGTGACCTGCGGGTTCGACGGCGTCCCGCTGCTGGCGGACGTGGCGGTGCGGCTGGAGTGCCGGCCCGTGCAGTCGCTGCCGGCCGGCGACCACGTGCTGCTGCTCGGCGAGGTGGTCCGCGCCCGGACCGGCCCGCACGACCCGCTGGTCCACGTCGGCCAGTCGTTCCGCGGCCTGACCCGGCTACCCGTGCTCCCACACACGGGCTGACCAGGTAACGCGAAAGCATCCGTTTGTCGTAAACGTCCAGATCACCGTGGACGGCACGCCCGGGTGGCACTTACGATCACGCGATCCACGGGTGTCATCACCGCCGCAGCGGAGCGTGCATATGACCGACAAGACCTACGCCACGTTGTGCGCGGCGTTCCAGGACTTCGTGACCACCAGCCCGGACGCCGTCGTGCTCCGGACCCCGGGCAACCGTGACCAGCTCACCTGGCGGCAGTGGGACCAGCGGGTCCGCGCGCTCGCCGCCGGCCTCGCCGCGCTCGGGGTCGGGCGGGGCGACACGGTCGGGTTGATGCTCAGCAACCGGCCCGAGTTCCACCTCGTCGACGCGGCCGCGCTGCATCTGGGCGCGGCGCCGTTCTCGATCTACAACACCTCCGCGCCCGAGCAGATCGCCTACCTGTTCGGCAACGCCGGCAACAAGGTCGTGTTCTGCGACGAGCGGTTCCTGCCGCGGATCCGGGAGCTCGCCGGGACCGTCGAACACATCGTGTGCGTGGACGGCGCGGCCGAGGGCGCCGACGGGGTGCTGTCCCTGGCCGACCTGGAGTCCCGCGGCGACCCCGACTTCGACTTCGACGCCGCCTGGCGCGCGGTCGAGCCGTCCGACCTGGCCACGATCATCTACACCTCCGGCACCACCGGCCCGCCCAAGGGCGTGGAGCTCACCCACGCGAACGTGATCGCCCAGGCCGACGCCGTGCGGGTGCTGTTCGACGTCGAGCCGGGCGACCGGGTGGTGTCGTACCTGCCGGCCGCGCACATCGCCGACCGGGTCACCGCGCAGTACTTCGCGATCCTGTTCGGAGTCCAGGTGACCTGCGTGGCCGACCTGACCACGCTGGCCCAGGCGCTGCCGGACACCCGGCCGCACTCGTTCTTCGCCGTGCCCCGGGTGTGGCAGAAGTTCAAGGCCGCCATCGACACCGGCCTCGCCGCGGAGAAGCCGGCCAAGCGCAGGATCGCCGAGTGGGCCATCGCGACCGGCATCAAGGCGGCCCGGCACGAGCTGGCCGGGCGGACGATGCCACCGGCGCTGGCGTTCCAGCACCGGCTGGCCGACAAGCTGGTACTCGCCAAGCTGCGCACCAAGCTCGGCATGGACGTCTGCCGCGGCCCGGCGTCCGGCGCGTCGGCGATCTCCCCGGACATCCTGGAGTTCTTCTGGGGCCTCGGGATCCGCATCTACGAGGTGTGGGGCATGTCCGAGACCGGCGGCGCCACCACGGCGAACGCGCCCGGGCACACCAAGCTCGGCACCGTCGGCCGCCCGATGCTGGGCATGGAGGTCAAGCTCGGCGCCGACGGTGAGCTGCTGACCAGGGGTCCGACCGTGATGCGCGGCTACCGCAACGAGCCGGAGAAGACCGCCGAGACCATCGACGCCGACGGCTGGCTGCGCACCGGCGACATCGCCGAGATCGACGCCGACGGCTACGTGACGATCGTCGACCGCAAGAAGGAACTGATCATCAACGCGGCCGGCAAGAACATGTCCCCGTCGAACATCGAGAACGCGATCAAGGCGGCGACCTCCCTGGTCGGCCAGGTCGTCGCGATCGGTGACGACCGGCCCTACGTCGCCGCGATCGCCGTGCTCGACCCGGACGCGGCGACGGGCTTCGCGGCCACACACGGCATCTCCTCGACGTCCCCGGCCGAGCTGGCCGCACACCCCGAGGTCCGCGCCGCCGTGCTGGCCGGGGTCAAGGAGGGCAACACCAAGCTCGCCCGCGTCGAGCAGCTCAAGCGCATCCGCATCATCCCCGCGACCTGGGACCCGGGCGGCGACGAGCTCACCCCCACGATGAAGCTCCGCCGCAAGCCGATCGCGGAGAAGTACGCCCACGAGATCGACTCCCTGTTCGCCACCACCCCGAGCGACGACGTCCTGGAGGTCTAGCGCAGGGCACTGGCCAGCATGTCCCGGCACGCCGCCCGCAGGTCGGCCTCGTCGAGGCTGCCCGCGCCGGCGACCTGGTCGAACACGAGCCCGTCGATCTGGGCGACGAGCGTGTGCCCGCGTCGCCGGGGTTCCGGGGCGCCGGCCGCGGTGAGCAGGTGCTCGCCCATCGCCCGGATGGCGGCGCCGTGCTCGAGCAGTCTGGCCCGCAGTGCCGGACGCCGGGTCGACTCCAGGGACAGCTCGTAGCGGGCGAGGGTGCGCGCGCGACTCGTGGTCAGGAACCGCTGGATCAGGGCGGTCACGATGTCGGTCAGCTCGTCGAGGCCCAGCACCCCGCCCAGCGCGGGCACCGGACCGGCCTCGGCCATGTCCAGCTCGGCCATGCGTCCCAGCGTCGCCACCATCAGCGCCTCGCGGGTGCGGAAGTAGTACGACGTCGAGCCCTCGGGCAGGCCGGCGTCGCGGTCGACGGCGCGGTGGGTGAACCCGCGCATGCCCTCGGCGGCCAGCGTCGTGATGGCCGCGTCCGCGATGAGCGTGCGCCGGTCGGTCGTCATGACGACACTCTACGGGTGTAGAGTCCACTACAGCTGTAGAGGAGGCGGAGATGACGACGAGAACAGCGGTAGTGGTCGGCGGCGGCATCGGCGGGCTGGCGACGGCCTGCGGGCTGATCCGAGGCGGCTGGGAGGTGCGCGTCCTGGAGCAGGCCGAGGAGTTCAGCGAGGTCGGCGCGGCCATCTCGCTGTGGCCCAACGCCTTCCGCGCCCTGGAGACGGTCGGCGCGCTCGACCGGCTGGCGGCCCCCGGTCTGCCGAACACCGGCGGGCTTCGCGACTGGCGCGGCACCTGGCTGGCCCGCCTCGACGGCCTCGACGAGGTCGCGGAGGCCACCAGTGCCGCCGTGGTGGCACACCGCGCGGAACTGCTGGACGCCCTGCTCGCCGGCGTCCCCGCCGAGTCGCGGCTGCCCGGCGCCCGGGTGCGCGGCGTACGCGTCGCCGGTGACCGCGCGGTCGTCGAGTACGACGGCGGCGAGTTGGCGGCCGACCTGGTCGTCGGCGCGGACGGGGTGCGCAGTGCCGTCCGGCAGGCGGTGTTCCCGGACACCGCGCCGCCGCGGTACGCGGGGAGCACCGCCTGGCGGATGGTCCTGCCCTGGCCGCGTGACCTGGCCGGCGGGGAGAGCTGGGGCCGCGGCTCGGTGTTCGGCGCGTTCCCGATGCCCGGCGACCGGGTGTACTGCTACGCCACCGCCAAGCTCCCGCCCGGCGGCCGCGCCCCCGACACCGAGCTCGCCGAGCTGCGCCGCCGGTTCGACGACTGGCACGACCCGATCCCGGACCTGCTCGCCGCCGCCACCCCCGAGCAGGTGCTGCGCAACGACATCCACCACCTGCCCCCGCTGCCCGGCTACGTCCGCGGCCGGGTCGCGCTGCTCGGCGACGCCGCGCACGCGATGACCCCGAACCTCGGCCAGGGCGGCTGCCAGGCGCTGGAGGACGCCGCGACCTTGTCCGTGCTGGCGAACGAGGACGACCTGGACGCCGCCCTGCGCCGCTACGACGCACTCCGCCGCCCGCGCACCCAGACGATCGCGAAGCGCGCCCTCATGGGCAACGCGGCGGTGTCGCTGTCCTCGCGGCCGGCGTGCGCGGCCCGGAACCTGCTGGTGCGACTGGTGCCGACGTCGCTGTTCGTCCGCTCGCTGACCGGCACGTTCGACTGGCGACCGCCGGGTGTGATCAGCTAACCGCGTGTGGGATGACCTGTTCGGCCAGCGGTTCGGCCCGCCGGACACGATGGTGCTGGTCGCGGCTGGGATCGCGCTCGTGGTCGTCGCCGTGTCGGTGCCGTGGCGGCTGGCGCGGCACGTGATCACGATCGTGCACGAGGCCGGGCACGCGCTGGTCGCGGTGCTGTCCGGGCGGCGACTGGCGAGCATCCGGCTGCACTCGGACACCTCCGGGCTCACGGTCACCAAGGGCAAGCCGTACGGGCCGGGCATGGTGCTCACCGGGTTCGCCGGCTACGTCGCGCCGTCGCTGCTCGGCCTGGGGTTCGCCGCGCTGCTCGGCGCCGACCGGGTGACCGCGCTGCTGGTGGCGTGCGTGGTGCTGCTGGTCGGTGTGTTGATGTGGGTGCGCAACGTCTACGGCGTGTTCTCGGTGCTGGTCACCGGTGCGGTGCTGGTCGGCGTGGCGTGGTGGGCGAAGGGTGAGGTGCAGGCCGCGTTCGCGCACGTGATCACGTGGTTCCTGCTGCTCGGCGGCCTCCGGTCGGTGGTCGAGCTGCAGGGCAAGCGGCGGCGGGGCAGGGCGCGGGACTCCGACGCCGACCAGCTCGCGCGGATCACCGGGGCGCCCGGGTTGGTGTGGGTGACGTGCTTCCTGCTCGTGGACGTCGGTTGCCTGGTGCTCTCGGCGTCGTGGCTGCTGGCGTGAGGCAGACTTGGCGCATGCCGGTCCTGGAACACCCCCCTGTCGCCGAGGCGGTCGCGGCCTGCGCCACCGCCGCGAAGAAGGCCGCCCCCGTGCTGGCGAGCGCCCCCGACCAGGCCGTCGACGACGCCCTGGCCGCGATGGCCGAGCGGCTGGCGTCGGCGCGCGCGACCGTGCTCGAGGCCAACGCGGCCGACGTCTCCGCGGCCGAGGCCGGCGGGATGAGCCGCGGCCTGCTCGACCGCCTGCGCATCACCGACGAGCGCCTGACCACGATGGCCGAGTCGCTGCGCCTGCTGGCCGCCGCCCCGCACCCGGTCCGCTCGGTGGAGCTGGGCGAGCTGCCGGGAGGCCTGCGCCTGGTCGAACGCCGGCGTCCGGTGGGCGTGATCGGCGCGAACTACGAGGCCCGCCCGAACGTGACCGTCGACGTGGCGTCCCAGCTGGTGAAGTCCCGCAACGCCGGCGTCCTGCGCACGGGCTCGGCCGCCCTGCGCTCGGCGTCGACCCTGGTCGAGTCCGTCATCGCCCCCGCGTTGTCGGAGGCGGGCCTGGACCCCGACGCGATCCAGCTGGTGCCCAGCCCCGACCGCGCGGCCGCCGGCGCCCTGGTGTCGCTGCCCGAGTCGGTGCCCCTGGTGATCCTGCGCGGCAGCGGCGACAGCACCCGCGAGCTGGGCCGGCTGGCCGCCCAGCACGGCGTCCGCACCCTGGCCCACGCCGACGGCGGCGCCGTCCTCTACGTCGACAAGGCCGCGGACCTGGACCTGGCCCTCGACCTGATCCGCCGTTCCCTGGATCGCCTGGGCGTCTGCAACAGGCTCAACCTCCTGCTCCTCCACCGCGAGACGTACGACGCCGTGCTCCCGGCGATCCGGTCTGCCCTGTCCGACCTGTCCATCCAGCCGTCCCTCCCCCCACACGATCACCCGATCGGCTACGAATGGGCCCTGGACGCCGACCACGAGGCGACGGTGACCATCCTCCCGGTCGACGACGTGGCCGACGCGGCCCGCGTGGCCAACGAGGAGACCTCCGGCCTGGCCGCCTGCGTCGTGACGGCCGACGAGTCCGCGGCGGAGGAGTTCATCGCCGCGTACACCGGCACGGGCGTGTTCTGGAACGCCCCGACCCGCCTGCTGGACGGCTTCAAGCTGCTGGGCGTCCCGGAAACCGGCATCAACATCGACAAGGTCCCCGGCCCCCGCGGCCCGGTCACCTACCCCGACCTGTGCCTGCGCCAGTACGCCGTGCTGCCCAGGAGTTAGCGAAACCGGATGAAAACCCGGTTTGAACTGTGCCGGGCCGTGCAACGTCGTAGTTGGTGAACTACGCTGTGTTCACGGAAGGTGCGGTTCCCATGACTCGCCTGAAGATCATCAGCAGGGCACGGTGGGGTGCGCGCCACGACCGCGGGTTCGGGCCGGCGCCGCTGCCCGCCTCCGAGGTGTGGCTGCACCACTCGGTGACGATCGCGCCCAATCTGTCCTACGTCGACGGCAATCGTGACGGGGTGGACGACGACGAGGAGCGGGCGATGCGCACGCTCGAGGCGATCGGCGAGCAGCGGTTCGGGCGGGGGATCAGCTACACGTTCGCGGTGATGCCGTCCGGGCGGGTGTACGAGGGGCACGGCGTCGACCGGGTCGGCGCGCACACCGGTGGCCGCAACTCGATCTCCCGGGCGATCGTGCTGGTCGGCGACTACACCCGGCACGCGCTGACCGACGCCCAGCTCCGCGCGGTGGCGGCGCTGCTCCAACACGGGCACGCCGCCGGCTGGTGGCGCCGGTCCCGGCTGAACGGCGGGCACCGGCAGGCCCCCGGCGCCTCGACGGCCTGCCCCGGCCGGTACGCGATGTCCGCCATCCCGCGCATCAACCGACTGGCAGCCGGCCCACCGGTCGACCAAACCCCCGGAGAGGACGACGACATGGTCCGATTCATGAAGGGCGACAGCCGAACCCCGATCCCCGGCTCCGACAACACCTACGGCGACGTGGTCTTCAAGGTCGAGTACGCCCACGAGTTCGGTGCCATCGCCGTCCGCACCCGCGTTCCCAACGCCAACGAGCCCGGATTCCGCGCCTACCTCGCCGCAGGCGGCACGGTCCACCAGGTTCCGCAGGCGGTCCTGGACGCCATCCCGGACAAGGCCACCGCCCGCAAGGCCGGCTACGAGGAACCGGCCCCGGCCGATCCCGACGACCCGGCCTACCCCGACGGCCCCGACGGCACGGACTCGCCCGAGCCGCGGTAGCACTAGCCAGCGCGGGGTGGGGCCAGGGACTCGCGGTGGACGACCGTCGCCTCGACTTCCTCCACCCGGGGGTTGGGGTGTTGGGCCTCCAGGGCCAGGGCGATCGCCCGGGCGCCGATCTCCACCAGGGGGAGGCGGACCGTCGTCAGGGCGGGGGTGACGTCGCGGGCGATGGGCATGTCGTCGAAGCCGACCACCGTGACGTCCTTCGGGACCGCCAGGCCCCGGTCTCGCAGCACCGCAAGCGCGCCGATCGCCATCGAGTCGTTCAGGGCGATGATCGCGGTCAGGCGCGGGTCGGCGTCCAGCAGGGCCTCGGTCGCCGCCGCGCCGCCGTCGCGGTCGAACTCGGCGTACTCGATCCGCCTCGCCGGCAGGGTGCGGCGGTACTCGCGCGCGGCGCGGCGGAGGCCGGCCAGGCGGTCGGTGGTCGTGGTCAGCTGCTTCGGGGCCGCCACCACGCCCACGTGCCGGTGGCCGGCGGCGAAGATCTCCCGGCCGATCAGGTACGCGCCCTCCTCGTTCGCCGGCATCACCGCGTCACCCGCGAGCTTGTGGCGGCCCACCACCGACACTCGCCCACCCGTGGCCATGTACGCGCTCAACTTCGCGTTGAGTGACTTCGTGAACCCCGGATCGTGGTACCCGGAACCCGCCAGGATGATGGCTTCCACCTGCTGGGCCCGCAGCAGCTCCACGTACTCCAGCTCCCGGTCGGGGTCCCGGTACGAGTTGCAGATGATCACCAGGCGCCCCTGCTCGCTGGCCACCCGCTGCAGACCGCGGGTGATCTCGGCGAAGTACGGGTCGGACACGTCGTGCACGATCACGCCCACGGTGGTCCGGTGCGACCGGGCCAGTAGCTGCGCGTGCGCGTTCGGCACGTACTGCAGCTCCTGCACGGCCCGCAGCACCCGCTCCCGCAGCTCCTCGGACACGATCTTCGGGCTGCCGTTCACGATCCGGGACACCGTCGCCGCGGACACCCCTGCCCGCCGCGCGACATCCGCCAGCGTGGCCACGTCGCACCTACTTTCCCACCGTTGACGGCCGGCTCCCGCGGGCCTAGCGTCAGGTTACAAGGAAAGCCCTTTCCTTGTACTGGGAGGCTTCATGGCCCGCTCCGGAATTTTAGGTGATCTTCGATGACCGACCCACTACCCGGAGGGGTCGGCGTTTCGCGACTCTGCGTGTACGACACGGTCACCCCGGACGGGCTCCCCGGCGGCACCCCGCACCTGCACCTGTGCTGCACCGAGGCCTACGTCGTCACCGGCGGCCGCGGCGCCGCGCAGACCATCTCCGGCGAGGGCTTCGCCGAGCACGCCCTCACCCCGGGCACCGTCCTGTGGTTCACCCCCGGCACCGTGCACCGGCTGGTCAACCACGGCGGCCTCGACATCGTGGTGATCATGGGCAACTCCGGCCTGCCCGAGGCCGGCGACGCCGTGCTCACCTTCCCGCCGGACGTCCTCGCCGACCCCGACCGGTACGCCGAGGTCGCGGCCCTCCCGAACGGGGGCGCGCCGGGCACCGACGTCCGGTCCGCCTACGCCCGCCGCGACCTGGCCATCGAGGGCTTCACCCGGCTGCGCGCCGCCGTCGAGCGGGACGGCCCGCGCGCGATGGACGAGTTCCACGCCGCGGCCGTCGCCCTGAAGCGGCCGCAGCTCGACACCTGGCGCACCCGGTGGGAGAACGGCGCCTTCCGCACCGCCCAGGTCACCGGCGTGCACCTCGACGCGCTCGCCCGCGGCGACGCCACCCACCTGGCCCAGGCGCGCGTGCACGGGCTCGCGGAGCCGTCCGAGCGCGGCCGGCTCGGCATGTGCGGGCGCCTGGACACCTACCGCCAGGAGTAACAGGAAAGCCCTTGCCCGGCGCCCGGGCGGCTAATACAGTCGCGGGAAAGCGCTTGCCTGGCAGTGTCGCACCCCGGCAGGAGGACGTCGTGCGCAACCAGTTCCACCAGCGGCTCGACCCGGTGCCCTCGCGCGGACCGGCGGAGCGACGCGGTCGTCGTGGAGAAGGTGGTGACCAGTGTCCGTGACCTCGAACGACGTACGGCCGGCCAAGGGCTCCCGGCCGCCGGACCGGGCCCCGACCAGGAGCCGGCTCGACCTCGGCGGGCGGCTGCTGCGCCTGGGGGAGGCGGTGTGGCGGCCGGCGATCCTGCTCGCGATCGTGTTCTTCTTCTGGTGGCTCGCCTCCGACCAGGAGTGGATGCCGCACTACCTGGTGCCGACGCCGGGCCAGGTGTGGGACCGGATGGTGCAGGACTGGTCGTCACTGATGTACCACACGTACGTCACCCTGTGGGAGACCGTCATCGGGTTCGTGATCGCCAGCGTGCTCGGCCTGGCGACCGCGGTGCTGATCGCGTACTCGCGCACGATGGACAAGGCGCTGTACCCGATCGTGCTGTTCGCACAGGTGATCCCGAAGATCGCGATCGCGCCGCTGCTGGTCGTGTGGTTCGGCAACGGGCTCACCCCGAAGATCATCCTGGCGGTGCTGATCGCGTTCTTCCCGGTGGTGGTCTCGGGCGTCGCCGGCCTGCGCTCGACCGACCCGGAACTGCTGGAGCTGTCGGCCACGATGGGCGCCTCGCGCTGGCAGACGTTCCGCAAGATCCGGTTCCCCAACGCGTTGCCGCACCTGATGGCCGGCGAGAAGGTCGCGGTGACGCTGGCCGTGGTCGGCGCGGTGGTCGGCGAGTTCGTCGGCGCCAGCGAGGGTCTCGGCTACGTGTTGCTGCTGGCCAACGGAAACCTGGACTCGGCGCTGCTGTTCGCCGCGCTGATCCTGATGTCGCTGATCGGAATCCTGCTGTTCGTGGTGGTGGAGGTGGCCGAGGCGTTGCTGATCCCGTGGCACGCCAGCCGCCGCTCGGCCACCCCGCTCACGACCTCCTGAAAGGCTTGCCAATGAACGCCAAGCGTTTCCTCATCAGCACGACGGCCGCCGCGCTGGCCCTCACGGCGTGCGCTCCGGGCGGCAATCCCGACGACTCCGGCGGTGCCGCCCCCGCTGACGCGGACAAAGTCACGCTGACGCTGAACTGGGTGCCCTACGGCGAGCACGCGCCGTTCTACTACGGCATCGAGCAGGGCTTCTACGCCGACGAGGGCATCGACCTGGAGGTCCAGCCGGGCAACGGGTCCGGCACCACGATCCAGGCCGTCGCCCAGGGCCAGACCACGTTCGGCTGGGCCGACACCCCGCCGCTGCTGCACGCGATCAGCGAGGGGATGCCGGTGAAGAGCGTCGGCGTGTTCCTGCAGAAGGGCCCGGCGTCGCTGGAGTTCTTGTCCGATCAGAACATCAGCTCCCCGCAGGACCTCAAGGGCAAGACCGTCGGCGGCACGCCGGGCGACGCGATGTACGCGACGTTCCCGGCGTGGCTCAAGGCCAACGGGCTGAAGGAGGGCGACGTCCAGGTCGTCAACATGGACGCCGCCAACAAGATCGCGCAGCTCGCCGAGGGCCAGGTCGACGCGATCATGGGCTTCTTCCACGACCAGGGCCCGACGATCGAGGCCCGCACCGGCAAACAGGTCGACTACCTGCTGTTCGCCGACTCCGGGCTGAACATGCTCGGCACCGGCATCGTCGCCAGCGAGGAGACCCTGTCGACCAAGGCCGACCTGGTGAGCCGGTTCGTCCGCGCCACGCAGAAGTCCTGGGCCGAGGCCGTCAAGGACATCCCCGCCGCGGCCAAGGCGATGGCCGACGGCGCCGAGAACGAGCCGCCGGTCGACGTGCTGGAGCAGCAGCTGGAGCTCGCGGAGCCGTTGCTGCAGCTGGACACCGCCGGCCAGCCCGGGGTGAACACCGAGGAGCAGTGGAGCGGAACCATCGACCTGATGGCCCAGTACGCCGAGCTGGAGAACCCGGGCGACCCGTCGAAGTACTGGGACGGCAGCCACGCGCAGGGGTCGGGGTCCTGATGACCGAGACCCTCACCGGCACGGCCGTCGACGTCAGCAACCTGACCGTGCGGTTCCAGTCGAAGCGCTCGTCCACGACCGCGCTGGACGACGTCACCATGCGGGTCGACGCGGGCGAGTTCATCAGCATCGTCGGCCCGTCCGGGTGCGGGAAGTCCACCCTGCTCAAGGTGATCGCCGGCCTGGTGCGCCCGACCGGCGGCGCGGTCACCCTGCACGGCGAGCCGGTCGACGGCCCGCAGCGCAACATCGGGTTCGCGTTCCAGCGGGCGGCCCTGCTGGAGTGGCGCGGGGTGCGCAAGAACATCCTGCTGCAGGCCGAGATGCGCGGCATGGACCGGACCAGGGCGGCGGCCCGGGCCGACGAGCTGATCGAGCTGACCGGCCTGTCCGGGTTCGAGAAGGCGCTGCCGCACGAGCTGTCCGGCGGCATGCAGCAGCGGGTGGCGCTGTGCCGCGCGCTGCTGCACGAGCCGCCGGTGCTGCTGATGGACGAGCCGTTCGGCGCGCTGGACGCGCTCACCCGTGAGCAGCTCAACGCCGAGCTGAACCGGATCTGGCGGGAGACCGGCACGACGATCCTGCTGGTCACCCACTCGATCGCCGAAGCGGTGTTCCTCGGTACCCGGGTGGAGGTGATGAGCCCGCGACCCGGCAGGTTGATGCGCACGCTGCCCGTCGACCTGCCCATGGAGCGGGACTACGCCCAGGTGATGACCGAACCCGGTTTCGGCGCCCTGACCCGCGAGATCCGTGAACTTCTCGGCTCGACCGGAAACCACTGAGCTCGCGGAGCGAAACGACTGTGGAGGAAACCAGCATGTCCCGTAGGTCCATCGGCATCGTGCTCAACGGCGTGACCGGGCGCATGGGTTACCGGCAGCACCTGGTCCGCTCGCTGCTGGCCATCCGGGACGACGGCGGCCTGCCGTTGGGTGACGGCACGGTCCTGTGGCCCGAGCCGGTGCTGGTCGGGCGCAACGAGCACAAGCTCGCCGAGATCGCGCACCGGCACGGCCTGACCGACTGGACCACCGACCTGCCCTCGGCGCTGGCCCGCGACGACGTGGAGATCTACTTCGACGCCCTCACCACCGACCGGCGGGAGAAGGCGATCGCCTCGGCGCTGGAGGCCGGCAAGCACGTCTACACCGAGAAGCCGGTCGCGACCGACCTCGACGGCGCGCTCGCCCTGGCGCGGGCGGCCGAGGCGGCCGGGGTGAAGGTCGGCGTGGTCGCCGACAAGATCTTCCTGCCCGGCCTGGTGAAGCTGAAGCGGTTGGTGGACAGCGGTTTCTTCGGCCGGGTGCTGTCGGTGCGCTGCGAGTTCGGCTACTGGGTGTTCGAGGGCGACTGGCAGCAGGCGCAGCGGCCGTCGTGGAACTACCGCCGCGAGGACGGCGGCGGCATGGTGCTGGACATGTTCCCGCACTGGCACTACGTGCTCGAGCACCTGTTCGGCCCGGTGCGCGCGGTGCGGTGCACGACGGCCACGCACATCCCGCGCCGGTGGGACGAGAACGGCGAGGAGTACGCGGCCACCGCCGAGGACGCGGCGTACGCGATCTTCGAGCTGGACGACGGGATCGTCGCGCAGTTCAACTCGTCCTGGGCCGTCCGGGTGTTCCGCGACGAGCTGGTCGAGTTCCAGGTGGACGGTACGCACGGCAGCGCGGTCGCGGGCCTGCGGCGGTGCCGCGCGCAGCGGCGGGAGACGACGCCGAGGTCGGTGTGGAACCCGGACCTGCCGGCCGACGTGGACCAGCGCGGCGACTGGTCGACGGTGCCGGACAACGAGGAGTTCGGCAACGGGTTCCGGGTGCAGTGGGAGCGTTTCCTGCGGCACGTGGTGACCGGCGAGCCGTTCCCGTGGGACCTGCACGCGGCGGCGCGCGGGGTGCAGCTCGCGGAGCTCGCCCTGCGGTCCGCCGGGGAGGGCCGGCGGGTCGAGATCCCGGAGCTGGCCTGATGTCCGACGAGGTGGTGCTTCCCGGTTCCCGCCGGTACCGGCTGCGCGGTGGCTCCTTCGGAGGCCCGGTTCCCGGCCCGTCACGCAGCCGGATCGCGTACGCGGCCGCACACGTGGTCGCCGATCCCCTGGCCGAGAACGTGCCCGACGCACCGGCCGCGGTGGACTGGGACGCGACGCTGGCGTTCCGCGAACACCTGTGGCGGCACGGGCTCGGGGTCGCGGAGGCGATGGACACCGCGCAGCGCGGGATGGGGCTGGACTACCCGGCGGTGCGCTCGCTGGTGCGCCGCAGTGCCGCGCTCGCGCGGGACGTGGGCGGCCGGATCGTCGCCGGCGTGGCCACCGACCAGCTGCCGCCGGGACCCGCGTCGCTGGCGTCGGTCGAGGAGGCCTACCGCGAGCAACTCGCCGACGTGGTCGACGCCGGCGCGGTGCCGGTGCTGATGTGCAGCCGGCACCTGGCGGCAGCCGCGCGCGGCCCGGAGGACTACCTGTCGGTGTACTCGTCGCTGCTGTCGCAGGTGTCCGCCCCGGTCCTGCTGCACTGGCTCGGCCCGATGTTCGACCCCGCGCTGGCCGGGTACTGGGGCTCGTCCACGGCGGAGTCCGCCGCGGACGTCGTGCTCACCCTGCTGAAGGACCACGCCCCGCGCGTCGACGGCATCAAGGTCTCCCTGCTCGACGCGGAGTTCGAGGTCGACCTGCGCCGCCGCCTGCCGGCCGGGGTGCGGCTGTACACCGGCGACGACTTCGACTACCCGACGCTGATCGCCGGTGACGCCGAGGGGCACTCGGACGCGCTGCTCGGGGTGTTCGCCGCGCTCGCGCCGGTGGCCGGGCCGGCGCTGCACCTGCTGGACGCCGGTGACGTCGAGGGATTCCTGGCGCGGATGGAGCCCACGGTTCCGCTGGCGCGGCACCTGTTCGCGGCGCCGACCCGGTTCTACAAGACGGGGATCGTGTTCCTGGCGTGGCTGTCCGGGCACCAGGAGCACTTCACGATGGTCGGCGGGGCGCAGTCGGGCCGGTCGCCGGCGCACCTGGCGCGCCTGCTGGAACTGGCCGACGAGGCGGGCCTGCTGCCGGACCCGTCGCTCGCCGCGGCCCGGGCGCGCGCGTTCTTCACGGTCTGCGGGGTGGCGCAGTGAACCGGTTCTCCTTCAACCAGGCCACCGCGAAGTTCTGGCCGCTGCCGGAGGTGGTCGAGGGCTGCGCCGCGGCCGGCGTGGGCGGGGTCGGCCTGTGGCGCGAACCCGTCGACTCGTACGGCCTGTCCCGAACCGCCGCCCTGACCCGGGAGTCCGGCGTGGCCGTGACGTCCCTGTGCCGCGGCGGCTTCTTCGGCGCCGACGACTGGCTCGACGACAACCGCCGGGCGCTGGACGAGGCCGCGGAGCTGGGCGCGCCCGCGCTGGTCCTGGTCTGCGGCGGCCTGACGGGCCGTTCCCTGCCCGAGGCCCGAGCGCGGGTGGCGGCGGGCCTGGAGGCCCTGGCCCCGCACGCCATCGACGTCGGCGTACGCCTGGCGATCGAGCCGATGCACCCGATGTTCTGCGCCGACCGCAGCGTGGTGGCGACCCTGGGCGCCGCGCTGTCCCTGGCGGCCCCGTTCCCCGTCGAAGCGGTCGGGATCACCCTGGACACGTACCACGTCTGGTGGGACGAGCAGGTGTTCGAGCTGATCGCGGCGGCCGGGGCCCGGATCGCGTGCTTCCAACTGGCCGACTGGATCCTGCCCCTCCCGGCGGACGTGCTGGTCGGCCGCGGCCTGCCCGGCACCGGCCACGTGGACTTCCCCAGCTTCCTCGACGCGGTCACCGAGACCGGCTACACCGGCCCGATCGAGGTGGAGGTCTTCAACGCGGACCTGTGGTCCCGCCCCGGCAAGGAGATCCTGGCCGACACGATCAAGGCGTACCAGGCCGTCACAGCGGGTTGACCGAGACCGGAGGGATACCGGCGGGCCCACGTCACACCGGGTGGAGTTGCTCGACGGCGGCGTGCAGGGCGTTGGGGGTCGCTGGGGTGACTGTCAGGTGGTCGTCGGTCTGGATGGTGCGGTAGCGGCCCGCGAGTGTGTCGTGGATGGCGAGCACGGGGGAGCGGGTGACGTGGCCGTCGCGGTGGTGGTGTTCGGCGGTCAGTTGGGTCACGCGGATCGTGCCGGTGGTCATGGCGAGCAGGGTGCGGGCGTCGTCGGGTGGGAGGCCGGCTCGGTGGAGGACGGGGAGCGGGTCGGGGGCCTGGGCGGCCTCGGTGAAGGTCGCGGTCGGGACGCTGACCGAGTAGCCGGCGCCGGGACGTTCGGGTGGGAGGAGCGACAGGATCGTGCTCGCCCGACCGGTTTCGGGGGCTCGGCGCAGGCGGACGGCATCGTCGAGTTCGGCCAGTACCGTGGCGCGGCCGCGGGTGGCGAGGATCGCGTTCCGGGCGTCGCGGCCGAAGGTTCGCAGTTGCAGGGACGTTCGGCGGTGGGCGATCACGGTCAGCAGGTCGGACAGGCGCCAGTGCGGGTGGCCGTGGTCGTCGGCCAGGTCGCGGTGCTCCAGGTCCGTCCACACGCGACGTTCCAGTTCGGCGCGTTCGGCCGGGGTGGCGCCGGGGGACGGCACGTCGATCACGAGCGGAAGCGCGCCGTAGGACCCGGCGCGCCACACCACGGCGAACTCCACCGTGGACAGGGCTAAGGCGGGGCCGGTCACCCGTGTCGGTCTTCGTCCTCGGCGCCGATGGACGGCGGGGGGACTCGGGCGCCGGGGTGGTACGGGTCGACGAGGACACCGTCCCGCGTCTCCGGTTCGAAGGGCTCCGAGCTGGGGAGGCCGTAGCGCATCTCGTGCTCGGTGTCCTCGGACCGGTTCGATCCCCCGACGGGGGCGACGCCGCCGAACCCGGAGCGTGCCGGGTTTCGCCCGGCCGGTTCGGGCGTACCGGAACGGCGGGCGGAATCGACCGGTTGCCGGAGAGGGTCTCGGATGACGAGGTCGCGGGGCCGCCGGGCCGACTCATCGCCGCTCCGGATCGGGCCGGTACTGGGGGAGCCCGGACCGCCGGGCTCGACGAAGCGCCTGCCGGGAGGGCCGAGGTGCGGGCGCGGACCATCGGCTTGGTCGCCTGTGCCACCCGGCACCCCAGCCGGTCCGGTCCGCCCAACCGCATGGTCCGGCGCGACCTGCCCGTTCCCAGTGGGCCCAGCCTGACCGGTCGGCCCGTTTCCCGCCGCCCGCCCAGGACCCGCCTCCGGCACCCGCACGGCCCCGTCAGCCGGCCCTGCGGCGGCCGGAGTTGAGGCGGCCGGCCCTGCGGCAGCCGGACTTGCGGCCGCCGGGCTTGCGGCGGCCGGCCCTGCGGCGGCCGGACTTGGGGTGGCCGGCCCTGCGGCAGCCGGACTTGAGCCAGCCGGGCCCGGGGCGGCCCGCTCGTCGACCTCCAGCACCACCCGCGGCACCGGCGCGATCGTCCGCAGCGAGTCGATCCGCCCCTGGGTCACCGTCGTGTACTCGCGCATCACGTCCCGCGCCCGCTGCTCCGCCTCCTTCGCCGCCGCCTGCTGGTCCTGGTAGTCCCGCGTGGCCGCGACGATGTCGGCGGGCGTACCGACCGGCACCGGCGCCGGGCCGACCTCGACCTTCGGCGGCACCGTCGTCCGCGCGTACCCCGCGCTGCTCGACTGTCCGAACGCGGTGATGTCGGCGATCCGGCTCAGGTAGTACATCTGGTCACTGAAGTCGCGCAGCACCCGCATCGCCGACGACGCGCCCTGCGCGGCCTGCCCGGACCAGTCCGGTTCGAGCCGCTGCATGGCCTGTTGGGTCAGCGTCACCGCCTCGTCCAGCGCCTCGGCCGTGCCCTTGAGCCACGCCTCCATCCGCTCGGTCAGCGCGGCACCCGGCCCGGTGTTCACCCACTCCAGAATCCGGTCGTGGTCCACGCCGTCCCAGCACACGTGTCGATCCGTGGTCAACGCCTTCCCCTACCTCGATGCGGACAACGTCCGGATGCCCATGGCCGCCACCCGCTCCGCCTCCGTGCAGTACCTGTCGTAGGACGTGTCGTTCCCGGCGTCCGGAGTCGACGACGCGGCCAGGTACTGGCCGTCGGCGGTGTCCACGACGACGGTGCAGTGGTCGCCGAACCTCGGGTGCGGGAGAACCAGTGCCGGGAAGCCCTCGACGCTCGTCTGACGGGAGAGCTCGGCGCTCGAGGCCCGGCGCGGGTCGGTCAGCCAGGCCTGGGCGCCCTCGGACAGCGAGATGATGATCAGCGTGGAAAGGTCGCGGCCCGTCTCGTGGATCGGGGTCGACGAGCCGAACTTGCAGATCGGCCCGCGGACGATGTCGCTCTCGGTGGGGACCGGTGCGGACTCGTAACCGATGTCGTACACGAGCTCACGAAGCTGTGCGTCGGTCAACACGTCGGTGCACGGGTCGACGCCGGTCAGGTCGAGGTCACGCGGCCGAGGAGGGAGCAGGTCCGCCGAGGTGGTGCTGGCGGTCGGGCTACTCGGCGAGACCCTCGGCGGTTCGGTCGGGTTCACCCCGGACCTCGCCACGCCACAACCGGCCACGAGCAGGAGCCCGGCCACACCCGCCACGACCCGGGCGATCACCGGGGACCACCCACCGAAATCATCGCCGCGTTGAGTTCGTCGTCGAGGCCGTACCGCGACGCGGCCGCGACCAGCGCGTCGGCCATCTCGGTCAACTGCCCGTGCAGCGCGTGGATGACGTTCCTGAACGACGTGTCGGCGTCGCCGAGGAAATACTTGTTGAACGCTTCCCACGCCCACTCGCTGACCGGGTCGCCGAGCCAGGGCTTCTCGAGGTAGAGATCGAGTTCGCTGGTGTGGACCGACGTGCTCAGCACGGTCGCGCACCGCCGGAACAGGACCGCCAGTTCGACGACGTTCTCCGGTGTGACCGCGAGGTGCTGGGTGGGAACGGGTGGCTCGGGTTCCGGGGCCGGACGTGGTTCCGGCCCGTCGCCGGCGAGATGCATGGACCAACTCCCCCAGGTGGTGGTCAAGTGCTCTCCGAGGGTAACCGGAAATGCGGTCAAAAAACAGAGCCGGCCACTTGTTGTCCAGTTTCCAGGTGAAAGAAATCCAGCCATTCTCGCCTCGTTTCCTCGAGCATCCGAGTGGCCATTCTGGACCGAAACGAGCGGGAATTCTTGTGTCCCATAGGCTCAACGGCGTGGGGATCAACATCGACGGGGTCGGGATGCGGGCCGGCGAGCACTGGCTGTTCCGCGACCTGAGCCTCGCGGTCGCGGACGGGGAGTGCCTCGTCCTCACCGGGGCCAACGGCAGCGGGAAGTCCACCCTCCTGCACTGCCTCTACGGCCTGCGCCGCCCCACCGAGGGCACCGTCGAGGTCGCCGGGCGGCCACCCGACGAGCGGGACGTCCGGTTCCGCCGCGACGTCGCCGTCCTGCTCGACGACTCGGACGTCTTCGCCGAGCTGTCCCCCCGCCAGCACCTGGAGCTCCTGCTGGGCACGTTCTACGCCGACTCCGCGGGGGAGAGAACGGCACAGTGGCTCGACGACGCCGGGCTCGGCGAGCGCGCCGACGTGCACGCCTACCACCTCTCCGCCGGCCAGCGCCGCCGCCTGCTGCTGCTCGGCGCCATCGCCCGCCCCCACCGCGTCCTGCTGCTCGACGAGCCCGAACGCGCCCTCGACGTGCAGGGCAAGGAGTGGCTCGCCGACGTCGTCAAGGCCGAGCGGGAGGAAGGCCGCACGATCGTCCTCGCCACCCACCACCCGTCCCTGCTGGACGTCGCCGACCACGTGGTGCGGCTGGAATGAGGGCGCTCGCCGCCCGCTGGCTCTCCGGTGACGAGCGCACCCTCGGCCTGCTGCTGGCCGTCGGCGTGCTGACCATGGCGTTCTTCCGGCTCGACCGGCTCCGCGAGATCGTCGGGGTCGCGCCGGCACCCGCCCTGGCGCTGGTCCTGGTGCTGGTCGCGGCCGCGCTCGCCTGGTGGTCGATGCTGCCGCGCGGCTTCGTCTGGCTCGAGCCGGCCGTGCTGACCTGGCGCGACTTCGGCGCGGTCGACCGGGAGCGGATCGTCGCCCGCCGGCTCGCCGGCGGCTGGCTGGCCCGGCTGCTGGCGCTCGGGTACCTGCTCGCGGTGTCCGCCGGCGTGACCGGGCTGAGCCGGGACTGGGTGCTCGCCGGCGCCGCGGTCCTGCTGGCCACGGGCCTGCTCGCGCTGGGTGCCGCCCGCCGGGCCCGGCGCGACGCGCGGATCGAGGTGGCGGTCGTGTGCGTGCTCGCCGCGGCCGCCGTCACCCTGCGGCCCGGACCGGTGGGGCTGACGGCGGCGGCCGCGGTGCTGGTCGTGCCGGCGGTGCCGCTGCTGGCCCGGTCCGGCTCGATCACCCGCCCGCAGGTCGCCCGCGCCGGCCGCGACGACCTGGTGCGGGGCTGGCGGGACCGGGTGCTGCGGGTCGTCGGCGTGCAGTTCCTCGACGTCGCCATGCTGCTGCCCGCCGCCCGGCCGGTGCGCGCGTGGACGCTGCGTCGCCCGACCGGGTTACGGCTGGCCTGGGTGGGGGTCGCGGCCCGCGCGCGGCACGTGCCGACCGGTGCGCTGCTCGCGCTCACCGCGGTCGCGGCGCACCCGGCGCTCCCGGCGCTGCCCGACGAGCTGGTGTTCGCCCTGCTGGGGTACCTCGCGCTGGTCCCGCTGGCCGGCGGGCTGGGGGAGCTGTGGCGCTCGCCGGGCCGACGACGCTGGGTCGGCGCCTCGGACACCGCGCTGCGGGCCGCGCACCTGCTCGTGCTCACCGGGTGCGCGGTCGCGTGGGCGCTGCCGGTGTTCGCCCTGGGCGCGTGGGACGCCACCGTGCTGCTGACCGTCCCGCTCGCGGCCGCCTGCGCGGTCCGCACGGTCACCGGCGACGCGCCGACCTACGACAACCTCGCTCCGGTCGACACCCCGATGGGCTCGATGCCGCTGCGGCTGATCGCCCAGACGCTGCGCGGCCCGGACCTCGGCCTGGTCGCGCTGCTGTTCGTGCCAGTGCTGCCCACCCCCGCCGGGGCCGCGGTCGTGGCCGCCGCGGTCGCCGTGGCGGTGCTGCGCTGACCGGCCCACTCGAGGATCACCCGAGCACCGGTTGTGGTGCCCGTCACGGCTGGTCGTCCGCGCCGGCCCTGCGGCAACACCCCACACCGAGAGGGCTACGATCGCCACGAATCAGATCAGGGAGGCAGGAGTGACGGCAGTAGCCCCGAAGCCGATCGCCACGCGGCCGTACCCGGCGCGCCCGACAGCCAAGGGTTCATACTTCCTGCAGCTGTTCCGGGAGACCGATCCCAAGAAGATCGGCATGATGTACCTGGTCACTGCGTTCGCCTTCTTCATGATCGGCGGCGCGATGGCCATGCTCATCCGCTCCGAGCTGGCGTTTCCCGGGCAGCAGTTCCTCTCGCAGGAGCAGTACAACCAGCTGTTCACCATGCACGGCACGATCATGCTGCTGCTGTACGCGACGCCGATCCTGTTCGGCTTCGCGAACTTCGTGCTCCCGATCCAGATCGGCGCCCCGGACGTCGCCTTCCCCCGGCTGAACGCCTTCTCCTACTGGCTGTTCCTGTTCGGCGGGATCATCGTGATCTCCGGCTTCCTGACCCCGGGCGGCGCAGCCGACTTCGGCTGGTTCGCCTACACCCCGCTCTCGGACAAGATCCACTCGCCCGGTGTGGGCGGTGACCTGTGGATCGTCGGCCTGATCCTGTCCGGTCTCGGCACGATCCTCGGCGGCGTGAACATGCTGACCACAGTGGTCTGCCTGCGCGCCCCCGGCATGACGATGTTCCGGATGCCGATCTTCACCTGGAACATCTTCATCACCTCGATCCTGATCCTGATCGCGTTCCCGATCCTGACCGCGGCGCTGTTCGGCCTGCTCGCCGACCGCCAGCTCGGCGCGCACGTGTTCGACCCCGCCAACGGCGGCGTGATCCTCTGGCAGCACCTGTTCTGGTTCTTCGGACACCCCGAGGTCTACATCGTCGCGCTGCCGTTCTTCGGCATCGTGTCCGAGATCTTCCCGGTGTTCAGCCGCAAGCCGCTGTTCGGCTACCGCGGCCTGGTGTACGCGACGCTCGGCATCGCGGCCCTGTCGGTCGCGGTGTGGGCGCACCACATGTACGCCACCGGCGCCGTGCTGCTGCCGTTCTTCGCGTTCATGACGTTCCTGATCGCGGTGCCCACCGGGGTGAAGTTCTTCAACTGGATCGGCACCATGTGGAAGGGCTCGCTGACCTTCGAGTCGCCGATGCTGTTCAGTGTCGGCTTCCTGGTCACGTTCCTCTTCGGCGGCCTGACCGGCATCCTGCTGGCCGCGCCGGCCATCGACTGGCACGTGTCGGACACCTACTTCGTGGTCGCGCACTTCCACTACGTGCTCTACGGCACGATCGCGTTCGCCACGTTCGCCGGCATCTACTTCTGGTTCCCGAAGATGACCGGGCGCTACCTCGACGAGAAGCTCGGCAAGCTGCACTTCTGGACCACGTTCCTCGGGTTCCACGGCACGTTCCTGGTCCAGCACTGGCTGGGCAACGAGGGCTTCCCCCGCCGCTACGCCGACTACCTGGCCTCCGACGGGTTCACCACGCTGAACACGATCTCCACGATCGGGGCCTACATCCTCGGCGCGTCGACGCTGCCGTTCATCTGGAACGTGTTCAAGAGCTACCGCTACGGCGAGACCACCACCGCGGACGACCCGTGGGGCTACGGCAACTCGCTCGAGTGGGCCACGAGCACGCCGCCGCCGCGGCACAACTTCACCGAGCTGCCCCGGATCCGGTCCGAGCGGCCCGCGTTCGACCTGCACTACCCGCACATGGTCGAGCAGGCCAACCAGGAGAAGTACATCGGGTTGTTCAGCGGCAAGCACGGTGCCGCCGACGCGACACCCGCGCCGTCGGAGATGCTCGCCGAGAAGATGAACCCGGACGACATCTCCAAGGGCGACCCCAAGAAGCCGAACTGACCGGCTCGATGCCGCTGTGACCACACCGAACACGCCGGTACTGATCACGGTCACGGGACCCGACAAGCCCGGTGTCTCGTCGGTCCTGTTCGCCGTGCTGTCCCGGCACGGCGTGGAGATCCTGGACGTCGAGCAGGTCACGATCCGCGGTCAGCTCGTGCTGGGCGTGCTGGTCGGCACCGACCACGACCCGGAGGGCCTGCAGGAGGCCGTCGAGCAGGCCATGGCCACGGTCGCCATGCGGGTCGACGTGGAGGTGGGCGCCGACCCGCACTCGCCGGCCAGGGTCGGCTCCAGCCACGTGCTGATCGTGCTCGGCCGGCCGCTCCCGGCGCGCGCGTTCGCCGAGGTGGCGCGCCGGCTGGCGGCGCTGGACGTGAACATCGACGCCATCCGCCGGGTCGCCGACTATCCGGTCACCGGCCTGGAGCTGCGGGTGTCGGTCGCGCAGGACACCCGCGAGGGCGACGCCGAGCTGCGTGCCGCGATCGCCGAGCTGTCCGCGCGGGTCGGCCTGGACATCGCGGTCGAGCGCGAAGGCCTGACCAGGCGGGCGAAGCGGCTGGTCGTGTTCGACGTCGACTCCACGCTCATCCAGGGCGAGGTCATCGAGATGCTCGCGGAGCGCGCCGGCTGCGCGGACAAGGTCCGCGAGGTCACCGAGGCCGCGATGCGCGGCGAGCTGGACTTCGCGGAGTCCCTGGTCCGGCGCGTGGCGTGCCTGGAGGGGCTGTCGGCGTCGGTGCTGGACGAGGTGGCCGACTCGCTGGAGCTGATGCCCGGCGCGCGCACCACGATCCGCACCCTCAAGCGCCTCGGCTTCCGCACCGGCGTGGTGTCCGGCGGCTTCACCACGATCATCGACCGGCTGGCGGCGGACCTCGGCCTGGACTTCAGCCTGGCCAACGACCTGGAGATCGTCGACGGCACGATCACCGGCCGGGTGCGCGGCGACATCGTCGACCGCGCGGGCAAGGCGGACGCGCTCCGCCGGTTCGCCGCGAAGTTCGACGTGCCACTGGCCCAGTGCGTGGCCATCGGCGACGGCGCCAACGACATCGACATGCTGTCCACGGCCGGGCTGGGCGTGGCGTTCAACGCCAAGCCGGCCCTGCGCGAGGTGGCCGACACCGCGCTGTCGCACCCGTACCTGGACGTGGTCCTGTTCGTGCTCGGCGTGACCCGCGCGGAGGTCGAGGCCGCCGACGCCGCCGACGGCCTCGAGCCGTTCCGCCTGTGAGCGGAGCGAACCATCAGCACGAGCATCCTCGACCCCCTGGCCGCCCGCTACGCCGACTGGCTCCGCCTGCCCGCCGAAGCGACCGCCGACACCGCCGCCGAGGACCCGGCGCTGGTGCGGGCCATGCCGGTGATCCTGCGCATCGAACGCGCCGACCCGCCGGCGCGCACCGCCCTACTGGAAGCCGCCGCCTCCGCCGCCGTGGCGGTATGCCTGGACCCCCGCAGCTCCGAGGGCGGCGAGTGGCACGCCGACGTAGCCGAGTGGGTCCGGATGCACATCCGGAAGGTGTCCCGCCGGGCCCGCGGCACCCACTGGGCGGCGGCGGAGACCCTGCCCGGCGTCACCGTGACGGTCGCCGGCGCGTCGGTGCGGGCGCTGGTGCCGGGCCGGGTGGCGGAGACGCCCAGGGAGGTGTCCCGCCTGCAGATCGCCGGGAGCGACCTACCGTCCGACGAGCCGGGCCCGGTCGAGCCGGGCGTCCCGGTGCTGTGGCTGAACCCGGCGATCGAGATGACCGCGGGGAAGGCCGCCGCACAGGTCGGCCACGGCACGATGCTGCTGGCGGCGCTGTGGCAGGCCGACGGCGCGGACCTGTCCGACTGGGCGGCGGCGGGCTACCGCTGCGCCGTCCGCACCCCGTCACCGGCCGAGTGGGCCGAGGCACACCCCGGCGAAGACCCGGCCGGAGCGTGGCGTCAGCGGGGCGTGGTGGCGGTGCGCGACGCGGGCTTCACCGAGGTCGACCCGGGCACGGTCACGGTGCTGGCCAGGCGCCCGTAGCGTTCAGCAGCGCAGGTCCCGTCTCGGTGACCGGTCACCACGAGGCCACCGTTCACCGCGATGGACGCGATCCTACTGTGCGCCTGGACGATCGGCGGAATCGTGCGCAGCCAGGCCCACTGCTCCGCCGGCGTCGTCGGCCGGGACGTTGCCGACCAGTTCGACCGCGAGGACCGACCTACCAACGGGTGCGCTCACCCGGAACAGTCTGCTACTTGTCGCGTTGCCAGACCACGAACAGGCCGTCCTCCTGTGTCGTCATCGCCTCGACGAAGGCGTCGTTGTCGAAGCCGGGCATGGACTGGAGGCGGCTCATCAGGTCGTCGGCGGACGGGTCGCCGGCCGGGACGGCGCAGCCGCCGCCGCCGGCGCGGACCAGCAGGAAGAACACGTCCTCCTTCCACGGGCCCTCCGGGGTGGTCCTGATCGCCACCTCGGCTAGGTCCGCCCAGGTCACCGACTCCTCGGTGCCGTCGGCCAGCAGCCGGCGGACGCCGTCGTCGTCGACGGTGATCGCGGAATGAGTGGACACGCACGTTCTCCCTGGTTGATCAGTTCGCGGCCAGCCGGCGCAGGGCCGCGCGCACGACCTCGGCGTCGGAGGTCGTCCAGTACTCGGGCAGCGACGCGCGCAGGAAACCGCCGTAGCGCGCGGTCGCGATGCGGGGGTCGAGGATCGCCACCACCCCCTTGTCGTCGGTGGCGCGCAACAGGCGGCCGGTGCCCTGCGCGAGCAGCAGCGCCGCGTGGGTCGCGGCCACCGACAGGAAACCGTTGCCGCCGCGTGCCTCCACCGCTCGCTGCCGCGCCGACGCGAGCGGGTCGTCGGGGCGCGGGAACGGGATGCGGTCCACCACCACCAGCGACAGCGACGGGCCCGGCACGTCCACGCCCTGCCACAGCGACAGGGTGCCGAACAGGCACGTCGCCTCGTCGTCGGCGAACTTGCGCACCAGCAGGCCCGTCGAGTCGTCGCCCTGACACAGGATCGGCACGTCCGCCCGGGCGCGCAGCGCCTCCGTGGCCTGCTTGGCCGCGCGCATCGACGAGAACAGCCCGAGGGTGCGTCCGCCCGCCGCGGCCATCAGCTCCGCCAGCTCGTCCAGATAGGACGGGGGCAGCCCGTCCCGGCCCGGCGGCGGCAGGTGCTTGGCCAGGTACAGGATCCCGGACCGGGCGTGGTCGAAGGGCGAGCCGACGTCCAGGCCCGTCCACTTCGGACCGTCGGGTGCCTTGTCGGTGGCGGCGCCCTCGGCCTTGGCGCTCTGGCCCTCCCGATCCGCCGGCAGGCCCCACGAGCGGGCCATCGAGTCGAACGTGCCGCCCAGCGTCAGCGTCGCCGAGGTGAGCACGGTGGTGTGCTGGCCGAACAGCCGCTCCCGCAGCAGCCCGGCGACCGCCAGCGGCGCCACCCGCAGCGCGGGCGGGCGCGGCGGACCCAGTCCGCTGTCGCCGGTGCGCCACACCACGTCCCGCTTGTGCGCGTCGTCGGCGTCGAACGCGCCGAGCAGCCGTACCGCGGTGTCGTGCACCTCGTCGAGCTGCGACTGGGCGAGCTTGCGCGCGGTGGCGACGTCGACGTCGGCCGGCCGCTCCGGGCCCAGGCCGGACAGGCACGCGTGCGCGGCGTCCCGGACCACGGCCAGCGCCCCGGACAGCGGCACCGGCATCGCGTCCAGCCGCCCGCTCGGCAGATCCTCGAGGATCAGGGTGAACCCGTCCGCGGCCTCCAGCAGCCGGTCGGCGACCTCCTGGTCGACCACCCGCCCGGCACGCCGCGCGGCCGCGGTGATTGCCGCGCCGGTGAGCTCGCCGGTGGCCACCGACGTGACCCGGTCGACCAGGTCGTGCGCCTCGTCGACGATCACCAGGTCGTGCTCGGGCAGCACCTGGTAGCCCTGCAGCGCGTCGATCGCGAGCAGGGCGTGGTTGGTGACCACCAGGTCGGCGCGCCCGGCCTCGGCGCGGGCCTTCTCGGCGAAACAGTCGGTGCCGATCGGGCAGCGGGACGCGCCGAGGCACTCCCGCGCGGTCACCGACACCTGCCGCCACGCGTGGTCGGTGACGCCGGGCACCAGCTCGTCGCGGTCGCCGGTCTCGGTGTCGGACACCCACTCGCGCAGCCGGGTGACCTCCCGGCCGAGCGCGGAGACCTGGAACGGGTCGAACAGGGCGGTGTCGTCCGGCTCGTCCTGCATGCCGCTGTCGAGCTTGTTCAGGCACAGGTAGTTGCGCCGGCCCTTGAGGATGGCGAACGTCGGCTTGCGGCCCAGCGGCTTGGCCAGCGCCTTCTCCAGGCGCGGCAGGTCACGGTCGACGAGCTGGCGCTGCAGGGCGATCGTCGCGGTGGACACGACGACGGTGGCCTCGCGCTCCACGGCGTGCCGCAGTGCCGGGACCAGGTAGGCCAGCGACTTGCCGGTGCCGGTGCCGGCCTGCACCGCGAGATGGTCGCCGGTGCGGATGGCGCGGGCCACCGCCTCGGCCATCTCGACCTGACCGGGCCGCTCGGTCCCGCCCACCGACGCCACCGCGGTCGCCAGCAGCTCGGACAGTCCAGGGAGTTCGGTGGTGGGCGGCACAGGCGAACGGTACCTCTGTCGACTGACATCTCTGCGCATGCACCCGGTCGGGTTGTCGCGCGTCCTCGACCGGGTGGTGGTCGGGCGCGCCCGGTGGCGCCGCGTGCCGGGCGGAGGGTCTGCTCTTCGCCATGATGACGAGAAAGGTGTTCGCCGGGCTGGCCGCGCTCGCCCTGGTACTGCCCGGCGCCGACCACGCGCGGGCCGACCCGGGGCCGGTGGCGCGGGCCTCGCTCGGCTCGGTCGACCTCGTACTGGACGGCGAGGCGGCGACGATCGAGCCGATCGCGCCGTGCGGTGCCGAGGTCGAGGACGCGTCCGGCGAGGGCGCGGAGATCGCGGAGTTCGTCGAGTTCGAGGCGGGTTCGACGACGTGCGAGGTCGACGAGGGCGTGGCGACGGCGTCGGTGACCGGCGAGCGGTTCCGGCTGACGGGCCTGGCGCGGTACGGCGGGCCGAGCCTCATCCGCATCGCGGACTTCACCGCGACCTGCGAGACGACGGAGACGGGGAGCAGCTCCCGGGTGCGGTTCGGCGAGCTGAGCGGACTGACCGTGCCGTCGAGGGTCCCGCCGAACCACGTGGTGACGATCCCGGGCCCGCCCGGCGCGGCCCCGATCGCGACGGTCACGTTCAACGAGACGGCCATGACCGAGCCCGAGGAAGGCGCGATCACGGTGAACCTCATGCACGTCCGGCTGTTCCCCGAGGGCCCGACGGAGCAGGTCACCGGCGACATCGTCGTCGGCTCGGTGACCTGCGTCCCGTCATGACCCGCGCTACCCCGCGTCGACCAGCACGCAGGGCGCCACCGGGCCGGCGGTGACACTGACGAACAGGAGGGAATGGCCGTCCCCCGCGCGCATGGCCTCGATGATCAGCGTCTTGTCCTCGAACAGTGCCGGGCGCAAGGTCACCGAGAACTCGCTGTCGGTTTCGATGTCCGGTCTGGACATATCGACCCACTCCCGGGTGACCGACATCGGTTCGAAACGCCGCGGCACCTGCCGGCACTGCTGTCCGGGTGGGACGTAGTCGATCACCGCCGAGACGCCGTGTGCCGCGAGCTGGCGTTCCAGCCCGTCGGCGTCCTCGAGACGGTCGACCGTGACGGTGATCGTGCCGTCGTCGTTGGCGTCGATCGCGTAGGCCGCCCGCGCCTGCTCGCCGTCCAGCGCCGGCAGGCCGACCAGCAGCCCGGCAGCGAGCAGCCCGGCGCCGGCCGCGGCCGGCACGAGCCGGCGGGCGGGGGAGCGGCGCGGCCGCCGGGCGGCGGCCTGGTCGGCCACCACCTCGCGGAGCTCGGTCAGCAGGTTCTGCTCGAAGTGTCCCAGCTGCGTCATGGCGTTACCTCCGGTGCGACGGTGAGAACGACGGGCGAGAGGTGGTCACGGAGCGCCCGTCTGGCCCGGTGCAGCCGGACCCGCGCGGTGACCTGCGGAACGCCCAGCGCGTGCGCGGCGTCCTTCACCGCCAGCCCGTCG
>DATABL010000076.1:0-1659 GCA_036259595.1 Actinophytocola sp. | reverse complement strand
GTGCCCGCCGGCGTCTCGCGCTTGTTCCCGCCAGCCATCCGAGTCCCACATGCTGAGCGCGTCAGCCCCACGTAATAACCTGGGCACATGGCAGACGACACGAGCCGGTGGGGATTCGAAACCAGGGCCATCCATGCTGGTCAGCGGCCCGATCCGCGGACCGGCTCGGTCATCGTGCCGATCTACGCGACCTCGACGTTCGCCCAGGACGGGGTCGGGGGGCTGCGTGAGGGCGGGTACGAGTACTCCCGCACCGCCAACCCCACCCGCACCGCGCTGGAGGAGGCGCTCGCCTCCCTCGAAGGCGGCCGGCACGGGCTCGCGTTCGCCTCCGGGATGGCCGCGGCCGACGTCGCGCTGCGGGCCATGACCCGGCCGGGTGACCACATCATCCTCGGCGGCGACGCCTACGGCGGCACGTTCCGCCTGCTCGACAAGGTCCTCTCGCTCTGGGGCGTCGAGTACACCACCGTCGACCTCGCCGACGCCGACACCGCGCGCGCCGCGGTCCGGCCGGACACCAAGGTCATCTGGTGCGAGACGCCGACCAACCCGCTGCTCGGCGTCGCCGACATCGCCGCGTTGGCCCAGGTCGCCGCGGTCGCCGGCGCGCGGCTGGTGGTCGACAACACCTTCGCCACGCCCTACCTGCAGTCCCCGCTCGGCCTCGGCGCCGATGTCGTGCTGCACTCGACCACGAAGTACCTCGGCGGCCACTCCGACGTCGTCGGCGGCGCCCTGATCACCTCCGACGACGAGCTGCACGAGCAGTTCGGCTTCCTGCGCAACTCGGTCGGCGCGGTCCCCGGCCCCTTCGACGCCTGGCTGACCCTGCGCGGCGCGAAGACCCTCGGCCTGCGCATGGAGCGGCACAGTGACAACGCCGAGCGCGTCGTCGAGGCGCTGGTCAGCCACCCGAAGGTGCGCAAGGTGTACTACCCCGGCCTGCCCGACCACCCCGGCCACGAGGTCGCCGCCAAGCAGATGCGCCGGTTCGGCGGCATGGTGTCGTTCGCGGTGGCCGGCGGCGAGGAGGCCGCGCTCGAGGTCGTCAGCCGCACGAAGCTGTTCATCCTCGGCGAGTCGCTCGGCGGCGTCGAGTCGCTCATCGAGCACCCAGGCCGGATGACCCACGCCAGCACCACCGGCTCGCCGCTGCAGGTGCCGGCCGACGTGGTGCGCCTGTCGGTGGGCATCGAGGACGGCACCGACCTGGTCGGCGACCTCCTCCAGGCCCTGGGATAGCCCGCTACGGTGCTTTGACCAGCTCGTCGGACTGATTGAACTCGTTCACCGCCGGCTCGGCCGGCTCCTGGTCGCGCTGGTGCTCGTACCTGTCCGGCTTCGGCAGGTGCGCCGGGTCGAGGCAGCTGTCGACGAGCTCCACCGTGCCGTCGTCGTGCCGGACGTAGCGGCCCGGATCGGTGCACGACGCCTGCGCCACGGTGTACACCGCCGCGCCGGCCAGCGCCACGGCGGCCAACGACGCACCGGCTAGCGGGAGCACTCCCGCGACTCGAGACCCAACGGCCATCGCTGTATCCCCATCCACGCTGCTTGCGATCGAGAATACCCGCCCTCGGCGGAAAGCTGTCGATCCGGCCGGTGCTCGTCGGACGCGCGAAGGCGCTGAAGGCCGCCTTCGTCGCACTCGACGCG
>DATABL010000075.1:0-7352 GCA_036259595.1 Actinophytocola sp. | reverse complement strand
CTGTGGACAACTCCGGTCGCGTCGTCGGTGCTCCGGCCTAGTCTGGATCTCGTGCCAGACAACCCGCCCTCCCCCGGCTGGATCCGCCGGCTGTCCGCCGCCTGCTGGCGGCACCGCCGGCTGGTCGTGCTGTCCATCGTCTCCTCGGTCATCGGCGTCGGCTTCCAGGCCGCCGGCCCGCTGCTGGTCAAGTTCGTCGTCGACGACGCGGTGGCCGGCACCACCGAGCGGCTGGGCTGGCTGGTCGGCACGCTGCTGCTGATGGAGCTGTCCACGTTCGCCACCGCGTTCGTGCGGCGCTACCTCGGCGGGCGGCTGGCGCTCGACGTTCAGCACGACCTGCGCCAGCAGGTGTTCGCCGCCGTGCAGCGGCTCGACGGCGCCAAGCAGGACACGCTGCGCACCGGCCAGGTCGTGTCCCGCTCGATCACCGACCTGCAGCTGGTGCAGGGCATGCTGATGATGGTGCCGCTGTCGATCGGCCAGGTCGTGTTCGCGCTCTGCGCGCTCGGCGCGATGCTGTGGCTGTCGCCCTTCCTCACGCTGATCGCGTTCGTGGTCACCCCGGTGGTGGCGATGGTCGCGGTCCGCAGCCGGCGCACCCTGTTCCCCGCGTCGTGGTCGGCCCAGCAGCGCGCCGCCGACCTCGCCCAGCACGTCGAGGAGACGGTCACCGGCGTCCGGGTGGTCAAGGGCTTCGGGCAGGAGGCCCGGGAGATCGGCCGGCTCGACCGGACGGCCCGCGCGCTGTTCGGCGAACGCATGCGCACCGCCGCGCTCACCTCCCGGCCCGCGGCCACGATGGTCGCGATGCCGGCGGCCGGGCAGGTCGCGGTGCTCGCGCTCGGCGGGTACCTCGCGCTGCACGGCGAGGTCACGCTCGGCACCTTCCTGGCGTTCGCGAGCTACGTGGCCAACCTGGTCGGCCCCACCCGGATGCTGTCGAGCCTGCTGATCAACGTGCAGCTGGCGCGCGCGGGCGTGGAGCGGGTGTACGAGCTGATCGACTCGCACCCGACGGTCGCCGACAAGCCCGACGCGGTCGACGTGCCGGAGGGCCCGGTCGACGTGCGGCTCGACGGCGTCCGGTTCGGCTACACCCGCAGCGAGCCGGTGCTCGACGGCATCGACCTGCGCGTCCGCCCGGGCGAGACGCTGGCGCTGGTCGGCACCGCGGGCTCGGGCAAGTCGACGGTGTCGCTGCTGCTGCCCCGGTTCTACGACGTGCACGAGGGCGCGATCACCATCGCCGGGGTCGATGTTCGCGACCTGCGGACGGCGTCGCTGCGCGGCACGGTCGGCGTGGTGTTCGAGGAGGCGTTCCTGTTCTCCGACACCGTGCACGCCAACATCGCCTACGGCCGGCCGGGCGCGACCGACGACGAGGTCCGGGCCGCGGCCCGGGCCGCGCAGGCCGACGGGTTCATCGCCGCGCTGCCCGACGGCTACGACACGGTCGTCGGCGAGCGCGGGCTGACCCTGTCCGGCGGGCAGCGGCAGCGGGTGGCGCTCGCACGGGCCCTGCTGTCCGACCCGAGGGTGCTGGTGCTCGACGACGCCACCTCCGCCGTCGACACGGCCACCGAGGCCGCCATCCACGACACGCTGCGCTCGGTCACCCGCGACCGCACCACGCTGCTGATCGCGCACCGCCGCTCCACGCTGTCCCTGGCCGACCGGATCGCCGTGCTCGACAAGGGCCGCGTGGTCGACACCGGCACCCACGACGAGCTCGTCACCCGCTGCGAGCTGTACCGGGCGCTGCTGGCCGGCCCCGGCGAGGCCATCGAGGACCCGACCCGCCGCCCCACCGCCGACCTCACCCCCGGCCCGGACGGCTGGACCCCGGCCCTGTGGCCGGACCAGACCGCCGACACCACCACAGACGCGGTGGGGGCCGACGACCCAGCCGACACCACCACAGACACCACCACACCCGACGCGGCGCACGACCCGGAACCCGACCGACGATCCGCGACCGGTGCGCTCACCGCCGGCACCGACTCCGCCACCAACCCACCCACCGCCGGCGCCGACCACGGCGTGCGATCCGCGGCCGCCGCCAGGCCTCCGACCGTGACCATCGGCGCGCCCCGCGGTGGAAACCGCGTGGCCGGCGGGGCGATGGCCGGGGCGCTCTCCGGCTCCCCGCCGACCCCCGAGCTCCTGGCGCAGGTGCGTGCCCTCCCACCCGCCGGCGAACGCCCGAAGCTCGCCGGCGAGGACCCGACCGCCCCGGACCCGCGCTTCCGGCTGCGCAAGCTCCTGCGCCTGGTCCGCGGCGCCATCGCCGTCGTCGCCACGCTGGTGATCCTCGACGCGCTGCTCACCATGGCCCTGCCCACGCTGATCCGCGCGGGCGTCGACGACGGCGTGCTCACCGGCAACGAGACCGCCCTGTGGACGGTCACCGCGATCGCGGCCGTGCTGGTCGCCGTCGGCTTCGTCAACACCGCCGTCAACACCGTGCTCACCGCCCGGCTCGGCGAACGTCTCCTCTACCTGCTGCGCGTCCGCAGCTACGCCCACCTGCAACGGCTCGGGATCGACTACTTCGAGCGCGAGATGGCCGGGCGGATCATGACCCGGATGACCACCGACGTGGACGCGCTGTCCACGTTCCTGCAGACCGGGCTCACCAGCGCGCTCGCCAGCGTGCTGACGATCGTCGCGATCACCGTCGCGCTGGTGGTCACCGACGCCGGCCTGGCGATGGTCGCGCTCGCCGTCCTGCCGGTGCTCGTCCTCGCCACGATCGTCTTCCAGCGGCTGTCCACCGTGGCCTACACGCAGGCCCGCGAGCAGGTCAGCGCGGTCAACGCGGACATGCAGGAGAACGTCTCCGGCCTGCGCGTCGCGCAGGCGTTCACCCGCGAGGAGCACTCGGCCGAGGAGTTCGCCCGCCGCAGCGACACCTACCGGCGCACCCGGCTGCGGGCCCAGCGCTACGTGGCCACCTACTTCCCGTTCGTCGCGCTGCTCGCCGGGGTCGCGCAGGCGGCGGTGCTCGCGGTGGGTGCGGGCCGGGTCGCCGCGGGCGAGCTGACGCCGGGCGTGCTGCTCGCGTTCATGCTCTACCTGAACCTGTTCTTCGCCCCCGTCCAACAGCTCTCCGGCGTGTTCGACGGCTACCAGCAGGCCCGCGTCGGCCTGCGCCGCATCGCCGACCTGCTGCGCACTCCCACCTCGATCGAGCCGCCGGCCCACCCCGTGCCGGTACCGGCCGCCCTCGCCGGCGCGGTCGAACTGGACGACGTGTCGTTCCGGTACGCGGGCGCCGACCGGGACGCGGTCTCCGGCATCACGCTGTCGGTGTCGCCGGGCGAGACCATCGCGCTGGTCGGCCCCACCGGGGCGGGCAAGTCGACGGTGGTGAAGCTGATCGCCCGGTTCTACGACCCGACGGGGGGCACGGTGCTGGTCGACGGGGTCGACGTGCGTGACTACGAGCCCTCCGCGTACCGGCAGCACCTCGGCGTGGTGCCGCAGGAGCCGCACCTGTTCAGCGGCGACGTGGCCAGCAACGTCGCCTACGGCGGCCGCGACGGGTCCGGGCCGGCGGAGGTCGAGGCGGCGGTGCGCGCGGTCGGCGCGCTGCCGATGGTCGCCGAGCTGCCCGCCGGCTTCCGGCAGCACGTCGGCGAGCGCGGGCAGGGCCTGTCGGCCGGGCAGCGCCAGCTGCTCGCGCTCGCCAGGGCCGAACTGGTGGACCCGGACATCCTGCTGCTCGACGAGGCCACGGCCGCGCTCGACCCGGCCACCGAGTCGGTCGTGCTCGCCGCGAGCGAGCGGCTCGCGCGGCCGAGGACGACGTTCGTGGTCGCCCACCGGCTGGCCACCGCGGCCAGGGCCGACCGGATCGTCGTGCTCGACGGCGGCCGGATCGTGGAGCAGGGCACCCACGCCGAGCTGCTCGCCGCCGGCGCGCACTACGCCACGCTGTGGCGGCACGGGACCACCGAGCCACCACCGGCCGAAGCTGTCGACAGATCGGCCGCGGATGTGTCGGATTTGGCAGGATTCAGCCGTGGCTGAACGCGTGGTCCGGACCGAGTGCGGGTACGTTCGTCGGAGGTGCGAGTATCTGGCGACAGTTCAGTGGGGGACGTCACCGCCACCCATGAGGACTAGCCTGAACATGCAGCGTTTCAGTAACAGATCGAGATAGATAGAGGCGAGTGCCTGCCGTGTCCAGCAGCAGCCCTGCGTCGCAGTTCGGCCCCAATGAGTGGCTCGTCGAGGAGATGTACGAGCAGTTCCTCGCCGACCCGTCGTCCGTTGACGACGCGTGGCACGACTTCTTCGCCGACTACAAGCCGACCCAGCGAGTCGCGACACAGGCCCAGAGCAAGGCGAACACCGACACCACCACCGTGACAAAGCCCACACCGACCGAGTCCTCGGCCACCTCCGAGGCCACGTCGACCCGGGCCGGTACGCCCAACGGCCAGGCGAGCACGCCGTCGAGCGGCACGTCCACCCCGGCCAAGCCCACCAGCAAGGCCACCCAGAAGACCACGGCCAAGACCGAGGGCAAGCCGCCCACGAAGCAGGCCGCGAAGGACCAGCAGGCCAAGGCCGGGCAGAAGGCTCCCGCCAAGACCGAGGCCAGGCCGGCCGCGAAGGCCGAGCCGGCCAAGGGCGACAAGGGCGGCGACAAGGCCGGCGACAAGGGCACTGGCGAGGAGAGCAAGCCGCTGCGCGGCGCGGCCGCGGTGATCGCCAAGAACATGGACATCTCGCTGTCCATCCCCACCGCGACCAGCGTGCGGGCGGTGCCGGCGAAGCTGCTGTTCGACAACCGCATCGTGATCAACAACCACCTGCGGCGCACCCGCGGCGGGAAGGTCTCCTTCACCCACCTCATCGGGTACGCGCTGGTGAAGGCGCTCGCCGACTTCCCGAACATGAACCGGCACTACGACGAGGTCAACGGCAAGCCGGCGGTGGTCCGGCCCGAGCACGTCAACCTCGGCCTCGCGATCGACCTGCCCGGCAAGGGCGGCGAGCGCACCCTCGTGGTCGCGTCGATCAAGCAGTGCGAGGACATGTCCTTCACCCGCTTCTGGCAGGCCTACGAGGAGATCATCCGCAAGGCCCGCAACGGCGCGCTGACCACCGAGGACTTCGCCGGCACCACGATCTCGCTGACCAACCCCGGCACCATCGGCACCAACCACTCGATGCCCCGCCTCACCAAGGGCCAGGGCGCGATCATCGGTGTCGGCGCCATGGAGTACCCGGCGCAGTACCAGGGCACCAGCGAGCGCACCCTGTTCGAGCTGGGCGTCAGCAAGATCATCACGCTGACCTCCACCTACGACCACCGGATCATCCAGGGCGCCGAGTCCGGGGAGTTCCTGCGCCGCGTGCACCAGCTGCTGCTCGGCGAGGACAACTTCTACGACGACATCTTCACCTCGCTGCGGCTGCCCTACGAGCCGGTTCGCTGGGTCGAGGACATCCCCGAGGGCGAGATCGACAAGACCACCCGCGTCATCGGGCTGATCGACACCTACCGCACCCGCGGCCACCTGATGTCCGACGTCGACCCGCTGAACTACCGCCAGCGCAAGCACGAGGACCTCGACATCCTGTCCCACGGCCTCACCCTGTGGGACCTGGACCGCGAGTTCCCGGTCGGCGGGTTCGCCGGCAAGAACCGGATGAAGCTGCGCGACGTGCTCGGCGTGCTGCGCGACTCCTACTGCCGCACGGTCGGCGTCGAGTACACCTACATCCTCGACCCGACCGAGCGCCGCTGGATCCAGGACCGGGTCGAGGTCCGGCACGAGAAGCCGCCGCAGGCCGTGCAGAAGTACATCCTGTCCAAGCTCAACGCCGCCGAGGCGTTCGAGACGTTCCTGCAGACCAAGTACGTCGGCCAGAAGCGGTTCTCGCTCGAGGGCGGCGAGTCGGTCATCGCGCTGCTGGACACCGTGCTGGACAAGGCCGCCGAGTACGAGCTCGACGAGGTCGTGATCGGCATGCCGCACCGCGGGCGGCTGAACGTGCTGGCCAACATCGTCGGCAAGCCGATCTCGCAGATCTTCCAGGAGTTCGAGGGCAACCTCGACCCCGGCCAGGCGCACGGCTCCGGCGACGTCAAGTACCACCTCGGCGCCGAGGGCAAGTACTTCCGGATGTTCGGCGACGGCGAGACCAGGGTGACGCTGACCGCCAACCCGTCGCACCTGGAGGCCATCGACCCGGTGCTGGAGGGCATCGTCCGCGCCAAGCAGGACCTGCTCGACAAGGGCGGCGCCGGCTTCACCGTGCTGCCCGTCGCGCTGCACGGCGACGCCGCGTTCGCCGGCCAGGGCGTGGTCGCCGAGACGCTGAACCTGGCGCTGCTGCGCGGCTACCGCACCGGCGGCACCGTGCACGTGATCATCAACAACCAGGTCGGCTTCACCACCGCGCCCGAGCACTCGCGCTCGTCGCAGTACGCCACCGACGTGGCGAAGATGATCCAGGCGCCGGTGTTCCACGTGAACGGCGACGACCCGGAGGCGTGCTACTGGGTGGCGGCCCTGGCCATGGACTACCGGCAGACGTTCAACAAGGACGTCGTCATCGACATGGTCTGCTACCGCCGCCGTGGGCACAACGAGGGCGACGACCCCTCGATGACCCAGCCCGCGATGTACGACATCATCGACGCCAAGCGCAGCGTGCGGAAGACCTACACCGAGTCGCTCATCGGCCGCGGCGACATCTCCGTCGAGGAGGCCGAGAAGGCGCTGCGGGACTTCTCCAGCCAGCTCGAGCACGTGTTCAACGAGGTGCGCGAGCTGGAGAAGCACCCGGTCGCGCCGAGCCCGTCGGTCGAGTCGGAGCAGCAGGTGCCGGCGAAGCTGCCGACCGGGATCACCCAGGAGGTCCTGGAGAAGATCGCGGACGCGCACGTCAACCTGCCGGACGGCTTCGCCCCGCACCCGCGGGTCAAGCCGGTGCTCGAGCGGCGCGCCAAGATGGCCCGCGAGGGCGACATCGACTGGGCGTTCGCGGAGCTGCTCGCGTTCGGCTCGCTGAACCTGGAGGGCCACCTGGTCCGGCTGGCCGGGCAGGACTCGCGGCGTGGCACGTTCACCCAGCGGCACGCGGTGCTCATCGACCGCAAGACCGGCCGGGAGTACACGCCGCTGCAGCACCTGTCGAGTGATCAGGGCCGGTTCATGGTCTACGACTCGGCGCTGTCGGAGTACGCGGCGGTCGGGTTCGAGTACGGCTACTCGGTGGCCAACCCGGACGCGCTGGTGCTGTGGGAGGCGCAGTTCGGCGACTTCGTCAACGGCGCGCAGTCGGTGATCGACGAGTACATCTCCTCCAGCGAGGCCAAGTGGGGCCAG
>DATABL010000074.1:0-3296 GCA_036259595.1 Actinophytocola sp. | reverse complement strand
CGCTCCAACAACTCACGGAACGACGGATCACCCGACAGATCCGTACGCAACACCACCGTGTTGACGAAGAACCCCACCAACTCGTCCAACGCCTCGTCGGTCCGCCCCGCCACCACCGAACCCAGCGGGACGTCCTGGCCGCCGCCGAGCCGGGACAGCACCGCGGCCAGCGCCGCCCGCAGCACCATGAACAGCGTGGTCCCGGTGCCCCTGGCCAGGTCGAGCAGCCCGCGGTGCACCTCGGGCGGGGACCACACCGGCAGCCCGGCGCAGCCGCCGCGGTCGCCGGCGCCGGGTGGCCGGTCGGTGGCCACCGGCAGGTCCTCCGGCAGCCCGGCCAGCGCCTCGGTCCAGTACCGCAGCTGCCCCGACACGACGCTGTCCTCGTCGTCCTCGTCGCCGAGCACCTCCCGCTGCCACAGGGTGTAGTCGGCGTACTGGACCGGCAGCGGCTCCCAGTCCGGCGGGTGACCCGCCCGCCTGGCCCGGTAGGCGACGGCGAGGTCACCGAGCAGGCGGCCCATCGACCAGCCGTCGCTGGCGATGTGGTGCACCACCAGGGCGAACACGTGCTCGTCCCGGCCGGTGGGGGCCAGCGCGGCCCGGATCGGCAGGTCGGCGGTCAGGTCGAACGGGCGGGCGGCCAGCTCGTCCAGCGCGGCCGCCAGCCCGTCCGGCCCGGAGTCGTCCCACCGGGCCAGGCCGACCCGGACACCGTCCAGCACGCGCTGCTCCGGCACGCCGTCGGTGTCCGGGTAGACCGTGCGCAGCACCTCGTGCCGCTCGACCACGTCGTCCAGCGCGGCGTCCAGGGCGGCCGCGTCCAGTTAGCCGCGCAGCCGCACGGCGAACGGGACGTGGTAGGCCGCCCCCGGACTGAGCCGGCTGAGGAACCACAACCGGCGCTGGGCGTACGACAGCGGGATCGACGGGGACATCTTCGGCACCTCTCCGTGTGCTGAGGGCGGGTCAGGTCCTGGCGCGGCGGCGCAGCGCGGGGCGGGCGGTGGCGGCACCGTCGAGGCGTTCCACGAGGCCGGCGGCGGTCGGCGACTCGAACACGGCGCGGATGGTCAGCTCGACCCCGAACGCGGTCCGGACCCGGCTGATCAACCGGGTGGCGAGCAGCGAGTGGCCGCCGAGGTCGAAGAAGCTGTCGTCGATGCCGACCTCGGGCAGCCCGAGCACCTCGGCGAACAGCTCGCACATGGTGGCCTCCCTCGGGTTGCGCGGTGGGCGGCCGGAGGTGAACGCGGCGAAGTCCGGGGCGGGCAGCGCGGCGCGGTCGAGCTTCCCGTTCGGGGTGAGCGGCAGCGCGTCGAGCACCAGCACGGCGGCCGGGATCATGTGCTCCGGCAGCTGGCCGCTGCAGAACTCACGCAGCTGGATGGTCGACGGCCGGGCACCACCCGCGGTGACCACGTAGCCGACCAGGCGCTTGTCCCCCGGCCGGTCCTCGCGGACCACGGCGGCCGACTGCACCACGTCCGGGTGCTCGGCCAGCACCGCCTCCACCTCGCCCGGCTCCACCCGGAAGCCGCGGATCTTGACCTGGTCGTCGGCGCGGCCGAGGAACTCCAGTACGCCGTCGGCCCGGCGCCGGGCCAGGTCGCCGGTGCGGTACATGACCTCGCCCGGGACGCCGTGCGGGTTGGCCACGAACCGTTCCGCGGTCTGGCCGGGGCGGTTGAGGTAGCCGTGGGCGAGGCCGTCACCCGCCAGGTACACCTCGCCGGCCACCCCGGTCGGGGTCAGCCGCAGCGCGGGGTCCAGCAGCAGGGCCCGCTTGTTCGCCACCGGCCGGCCGACGGGGATCGCCGCGCCGGTCAGGTCGGCGTCGGTGACGTCGTGGCAGGTGGTGAAGCCCAGGCTCTCCGCCGGCCCGTAGCCGTTGATCACCCGCAGGCCCGGGTACTCGCGCAGCGCCCTGGCGACGTGCCCGGGGGAGGCGGGTTCGCCGCCGGTCATCGCCTGCCGCACGACGGAGAACACCGCCGGGTGGTCGTCCAACATCAGGTTGAACAGGCTGGCGGACATCTGCAGCGCGGTGACCTGGTGCTTGGCGACCAGGGTCGCGACGAGCGCCGGGTCGGGCTGCTGCCCGGGCTGGAGCACGCAGGTGCCGCCGAACAGCAGCGGCCCGAACACCTCCAGCGCGAAGGCGTCCCAGGACACCGGGGAGCACTGCAGGAACACCTCGTCCTGGCCGAACCGCAGGTAGTCCTGCCCGAGGTAGGTCGCGACCACCGCCCGGTTCGGGGTGGCCACCGCCTTCGGCCGTCCCGTCGAGCCGGAGGTGAACATGACGCACGCCAGGTCGCCGGGGGTGGAACGGCTCGGCGGGTCCGTCATGGGCGCCGTGTCGATCCGCGGTCCGTCGGCGTCCAGGTCGACCAGCCGAACCGGTGCCGCGGCCAGCGCGGCCGCCATCCCGCTCGTGGTGAGCACGGTCCGCGCGCCCGACTCGACCAGCCCGCCGACCAGCCGGTCGGCCGGGAACGCCGGGTCCAGCATGGTGTACGCGGCGCCCGCCTTCATGGCCGCGAGCAGCGCGGCGATCAGCAGCGGGCCGCGTTCCAGGTGGATGCCCACCAGGTCGCCCCGGCCGATGCCCATCCCGATCAGGTGGTGCGCGAGCTGGTTGGACCGGGCGTTCAGCTCCGCGTAACAGATCTCGGTGCCCTCGAAGACGAGCGCCACCGCGTCCGGCGTGCGGGCGGCCTGCTCGGCGAACAGCTCGTGCGGGCACCGGTCCGGCACCGGCACCGCGGTGTCGTTCCAGCCGACGGTGAGCGCGTGCCGTTCGGCCTCGTCCAGCACGTCGACCGTCCCCACCGGACGGTCGGGGGCGGCGACCACCTGGCGCAGCACGGCGAGCAGCCGCCGGGACAGGGTCACGACGGTGTCCCGGTCGAACAGGTCGACCTCGTACTCGAGGGTGCCGTCGATGCCGGCCGGGGTCCCGTCCGGTGCGCGGTTCTCGCTGAACCCGGCCATCAGGTCGAACTTGGCGGAGCCGGTGGTGACCTCGACCGGCTCGATCGCCAGGCCGGGGAACTCCAGGGTGGCCATCGCGTTGTTCTGCAGGACCAGCATCACCTGGAACAGCGGGTGCCGCGACAGCGTCCGGACCGGGTTCACCGCCTCCACCACCCGCTCGAACGGCACGTCCTGATTCGCGAACGCCGCCAGATCCGTCTCCCGCACCCGCTCCAACAACTCACGGAACGACGGATCACCCGACAGATCCGTACGCAACACCACCGTGTTGACGAAGAACCCCACCAACTCGTCCA
>DATABL010000073.1:0-7902 GCA_036259595.1 Actinophytocola sp. | reverse complement strand
GCGGTCACCGCCGGGCGACCGCCCGTCGACGTTGCCGCCCGGCGGGCCGAGGCGCTGGCCCTCGCCGGCGACCTGGACGGCGCGCTGCGGCTCGCCGACCAGGTGATCACCACCGAGCAGGCGCCGCACCGCACGGCGGCGGCCACGGTCGCCGCGGCCGCGCTCGCGCACCGGGGGCAGCTGGGCCGCAGCGCGCAGCTGTACCGCTGGGCGGGGTCGCACCACTTCGCCGCGCTCGGCTCGATCGGCGTCGGTGAGCTGCCCGACCTGGCCGCCGACGACGGCCCGCCGACCTCGCTGTCCAGCGCGATCTCCCTGATGGCGCAAGGCGTGCACGAGTCGGTGACCGGACGGCCGACGACCGCGCTGTCCACCATGGTGCGGGCCGCCGCGACGCTCGAACCGGTCGGTCGCGGCGTGCTGCTGCCCGACAGCCCGGCGGCGCTCGGCGCGCTCCTCGCCCTGCACTACGGCGAGCTCGGCACCGCGACATCCCTGCTGGAACGCGCGATCGCGGCCGGCACCGGCGGTGCGCCGCTCGCCACCCGGCACCGGCTGCTGCTGGCGTGGATCGCGATGGTCCGCGGCGACCTGCCCCAGGCAACCGACGGTCTCGCCGCCGCGCGCCGGGGCCCGTGCGAGCCGCGGGACTGGCTGTTCGCCGTGGCCATCGAGCTCGGCGTGGCCCGGCGGGCCGGCGACGCCGCCGGCCTGGGGCGGGCGTGGTCGCAGGCCGGCGAGGCGGTCCTGCGCCACCCGGTCGACCTGTTCACGTTCCTCCCGCTCGGCGAGCTGACCGTGGCCGCCGCCCGCCTGCGCGACGAGGCCCGTCTCGCCACGCACCTGGCCGAGGCCCGTGCCCTGCTCGCCGGCCTGGGCGACCCGCCGCTGTGGGCGGTGCCGCTGTGGTGGGGCGGCCTGCACGCGGCGATCGTCGCCGGGCAGACCGACACCGCCGAGGAGCACGCCGAGTCGATGGCGAAGGCCGCCGCCCGCGACGAGCAGTTCGGCACGATCGCGGCCGCGGCGCGCTGCTGGCTCGACGTGACCGCCGGCACGGTCGACCCGGACGCGGTCGAGGAGGCGGCCCGGGGCCTGCACGGAGCGGGATTCACCTGGGACGCGGCCAGGCTCGCGGGCCGCGCCGCCACCCGGACGGCCGACCGAGCCGCGATGGTGCGCCTGTTGGACTGCGCCCGCGTGATCCAGGGCAAGCCGGTCTCGACCCGGCGGGTGGTGTCCACATCGGACCCCGAGCCGACCCCGGAGGTCAGCCTGAGCGACCGGGAGCTGCAGGTGGCCGAGCTGGTGGTGTCCGGGTTGACGTACCGGGACGTCGGCGACCGCCTGTTCATCTCCGCGAAGACGGTCGAGCACCATGTGGCGCGGATGCGCCAGCGACTCGGCGCGTCCAGCCGCAGTGAGCTGCTGTCGCGGCTCCGGACCCTGGTGGGGAGCGCGGGTGTACGAGACTGAGCGCGCGGACCTGGTCGAGGCCGGCCGCCGACTGGCCGAGGGCGGCCTGGTCGTCGGCACGGCCGGCAACCTCTCGGTCCGCGCCGGGGAGCACGTGGTCGTGACCGCGTCCGGCACCGACCTCGGCACCCTGACCCCCGAGCTGCTGACCGTCGTCGACCGCACCGGCCGCGTGGTCGACGGCGACCCCCGCCCCACGTCGGAGCTACCCCTGCACCTGGCGATCTACGCCCGCACCGATGCCACGGCGGTGGCACACGCCCACGCGATGTCCTCGATCGCGGTCGGCTGCACGCACGACGTGCTGCCGCCCGTGCACTACGCGACGCTCCAGCTCGGCGGGGTGGTGCGGGTGGCGCCGTACGCCACGTTCGGCTCGACCCAGCTGGCCGACAACGTGGTCACCGCGCTCGCCGGGCGCGGTGCCGCGCTCATGCGCAACCACGGCTCGGTGGCCCTGGGCGAGACGGTGGCGGCGGCGTGCGCGCGGGTGGAGCTCGTCGAGTGGTTGGCGGAGACGTACCGGCGCGCCGTCGCGCTGGGCCGCCCCCGACTCCTGACCGACGAGGAACTCGCCGCCGCGGCGGAGCAGTTCACCAACCTCGAGTACGGTCGGTAACGACGCGTATACTTTTCGACCCGCGTCCGAACGGCAGAACGGAGGCACCGATGCCCTCCGCCCCGCCCCGGGTCCCTATCGGGCCGCCCACGTCATCCGTTCATCCCCTGGTCGCCGCATGAACGGTGCCGAACCGCGCTGGCGGCGTCTGGAACCGGACGCCCGCCGCGAACAGATCCTGGCCTGTGCGATCGACCTGTTCGGCGACCGCCCGTACGCGGCGGTGTCGACCACCGAGCTCGCCAGCCGCGCGGGGGTCGCCCGCGGGTTGATCAACCACTACTTCGGCACCAAGCGCGACCTGTACCTGGCGGTGGTGCGCCGCATGGTGACCATCCCGCAGGTCGCGGTCGACACGCTCCCCGACGGCACGCTCGAGGAGCGGGTCGACGCGTCGGTGACCTGGTTCCTGGACGCGGTCTCCCGGCACAGCCGCACCTGGCTCGCCGCCGTCGGCGCGGAGAGCGTGGACCCGGAAGTCCAACGCATCCTCGCCGAGGCCGACGAACGTGCCGCCGACCGCGTCCTCGACGCGACCGGCCTGTCCACCGCGGTCACCCACCGCGAGGAGCTGCGCGCGCTCGTCCGCGCGTACGGCGGCCTGGTGAAGGCCGCCGCGCGGGAGTGGCTGGTCCGCGGTGCCCTGACCCGCGAACAGGTGCAGGTCCTGCTGTCCACGACCCTGCTCACCCTGGTCCGCGACACCGGTCCCCGGATCCAGTCCAGCTAGCCACCGACCACGGGCCGCCACTCGCGCACGCCGGCCACCGTGACTCCCGGCGTCGCGTAGTACGGGTCGGCGGCCAACTCGTCGGCCGGGTCGTCGCGGAACACCAGCAGGGCACCGGAGTCGTCGGCGAACGGCCCGGCGAGCACGAGCCGGCCCGTGGCGTTCAGTGCGGTGAGCCGATCCCGATGCGCGGGTCGCGCGTCGAGGCGACGCGGGTCGTCAGTGAAGCGGAGTTCGATCACGTACATGCCCGCGACGCTACGAGCCGGTCGCCGGCGCGCGCTGTATCGCGTGATACTGCGGGCATGCTCGCAGACGTCCCGCTCCTCACCACGCTCGACCCGCCGCGCCTCGCTCGCCTGGCCGAGGCCGCGCCGGCCCGCACCGTCGACGCCGGCACCGTGCTCGCCGTCCGGAACGAGCCCGCCAGTCACCTGATCGTCGTGGAGACCGGCGGCGCCACCGCGACCCACGAGACCGCGTCCGGCCGCAGGCTCCGGCTCGGGGAGTTCCCCGCGCCGTGTGCCGTGGACAAGGCCGCGGTGCTCGACGGCGCCGGCCACACCGCGACCTGGCTCGCGAGCGCCCGGTCACGGGTGCGGCTGGTGCCGGCGGCCGAGCTGTTCGCGCTGATCGACGACGTTCCTGCGGCGCGCCGGCACGTGCTCGCCTACCTTGCCGGCCGGGTACGCGACCAGCAGGACGACCTCGTGCGCGCGAGCGTCGCCGACGCGGTCACCCGGACAGCGGCCTGGCTGGTCCGCGCCGCCGGCTCCCGTAGCGCACGGGTGCTGTTGCCGGGCGCCCAGGAGGGCCTGGCCGAGTCGATCGGCGCGACCCGCGTGACCGTCAACCGCGCCCTGCGCACACTCGCGCACGAGGGCCTGGTCGCCGTCGAGCCCGGTGCCGTGGTCGTGCTGGCCCCGGAACTGCTCGTGCTGCGCGCGGACCCGGACGCCCGCGCGCCCGAACGGGCCTCGTCCGAGCCCAGGCACTAGCGAACCCGCAGGTGACGCCTGCCGGAAACGCGCTCGTCGCAAACGGCGTCCCTGTGCGACAGTGGCCGCCGTGCTGATCAGGCGTGAGCTACCCACGGACGTCCCGGCGATCGACGAAGTCCACCGCGCCGCGTTCGACGGCGACGCGGAGGCCAAGCTCGTCGAGGCGCTGCGAGCAGACGCCGGCTGGCTGCCGGCGCTGTCGCTGGTCGCCGTCGCCGACGGCTCCGTGATCGGCCACGTGGTCTGCACCCGTGCGACGGTGGGCGATACGCCGGTGCTCGGGCTCGGTCCGTTGGGTGTCCTGCCACAGCTACAGCGCACCGGAGTCGGATCGGCCCTGATGCACACGGTGCTCGGTGCCGCCGACGCGCTGGACGAGCCGGCCGTGGTGCTCCTGGGGCACACCGACTACTACCCCAGGTTCGGCTTCCGCCCGGCCGCCGAACTCGGCATTGTTCCACCCGTCGCGGACTGGGCCGCGCACTTTCAGGCACGCCCACTGAGCGCCTACCGCTCGGCGATCCGCGGCAAGTTCACATACGCTGCTCCTTTCCAGGACCTGGACTGATCCTCGTCGTTTGGTCGAAACGTGCCGGCTGATGTCCACTCTGGCTCGCGCGGACGAGGGCTGCCATGGGGTTTCCCGCATAGTTGAGGTGCGGTTTTCCGCACCTGGCTTGACCCTGTCGCGACGTCAGGGCTTTGACTGGACACACGCGCATCGGAGAGGTGGCGGCGACAGCCGGCGTGTCCGTCAGAGCAGTCCGCCACTACCACCGCCGCGGCCTGCTCCCCGAGCCCCCACGCCGCCCCAACGGCTACCGCGACTACGGCCTGCGCGACGTGATCACCCTGGCCCGCATCCGCCGGCTCACCGAGCTGGGCCTGAGCCTCGACGAAGTCGCCCACGCCCTCACCGACGACACCACCCGCGACCTGCACGAGATCCTGCTCGAACTCGACACCGACCTCGCCCACCAGCAACAACGTCTGGCCGACCGGCGCACCCGGCTCGCCACACTGATCGAACGCGCCCGCCAGGGCCGCCTGCACGCCGACGACACCGTCTCCCCCGACCTGCTCGCCGTACTCGACACCGTCACCCCGTCCCCCGTGGCCCACCGGGAACGGGAACTGCTCGCCCTGCTCGACGGCAACCCCGACCGCGACCGGATCGTCACGGCCCTGTCCTCGACCACCCCCGACGCCACCCTGCCGAACCGGCTACACGACCTGGCCGACGCACCACCCGACGACCCCCGAGTACCAGCACTCGCCGCGGCGGTCGCCGCCACGTTCCCGCCCGACCTGCGCGCCATGCTCGGCACCACCGACGACCCGTTCGCCACGGCCGTACTCGACTCCCTCACCCCCGTCCAGGCCGAGGTGATCCGCCACGCCATCCGCCTGGCCAGACCATGATCTACCTGTGCCGATCCCTGGCCGCCCTCTGGCACTGGCCACGCGGTCACCGCGTCGGCGTCGGCCCCGACGACATCGCCATCGGCCACGCCCGCGAACAGACCCCGATGCTGATCGCACTCGCCGGCGTGATGGCCGTGGAAACCGCCCTCATCGCCGTACTCCTGCCCTGGCCGTGGCTGCACGTACTGGACGCCCTGGCCCTGCTCCAGGTCCTCGCCATCGCCGCCACCGGAGTAACCCACCCGCACGTCCTCACCCGCACCGACCTGATCCTCCGCGACGGCACGACCAAGGAGCTGCGAATCCCGCTGTCCACCATCGCCACGGTCCGCGTCGACCGACGCACCCACCGCCGCGTCCCCGGCGAACTGAGCCTCCCCGTCGGCAACCAGACCGACGTGCTGCTCGTGCTCACCGACGCCACCAGGATCCGCTTCCGCGCCGACGACCCCCGCGCCGCCGTCAGCGCGCTTGCGGCAGCCGGGTCGAACCCCGCCTGACCGGCGCCGACGGCGGCGGCACCACCGGCCCGATGTCCCCGTCCGGCGCCTCGTCGAGGTCGACGACCACCGGCGCGTGGTCACTCGGCCCGGTCCCCTTGCGCGCCTGCCGGTCGACCCACGCGGCCCGCACCCGCCCGGCCACCGGCTCCGACGCCAGCACGAGGTCGATCCGCATGCCCAGGTCCTTGGGGAACATGCCCGCCCGGTAGTCCCAGTAGGTGAACACGCGCCGGTCCGGCCACCGGTCCCGCACCACGTCCCGCAGCCCGAGCCCCCGCAGCGCGGCCAGCGCGTCCCGCTCCGGCGCGGTGACGTGCGTCTGCCCGACGTAGGCCGCCGGGTCGAACACGTCGTCGTCGGTGGGCGCGATGTTCATGTCACCGCAGACGATCGCGTCCGCCGGCCCGGCCGCGACGACGTCCCGCAGCGCGGCGAGCCAGGCGAGCTTGTAGTGGTAGTGGTCGGACTCCGGCTGCCGCCCGTTCGGCACGTACAGGCAGTGCACCCGGACACCGCCGCACGTCGCCGCCAGCGCCCTGGCCTCGGGGTCCGGGAAGCCCGGCGCGCCGTCGATCCCGCGCACCACGTCGTCCAGCCCGACCCGGGACAGGATCGCGACCCCGTTCCACCGCGCCTCCCCGTAGGCGGCGACCTCGTACCCGCGCCGGGCGAGCTCGTCGTCGAGCAACTCGGCGAACGTGCTGTCGGGAACCTTGGTCTCCTGCAGGCACAGCACGTCCGGCCGGCGCTCGTCGAGCCACGGCAGGAACCGCGGCAGCCGCTGCTTGACCGAGTTCACGTTCCACGTCACCACTCGCACGCCCCCACGGTACTGGTATCGTCGATAACATGAGGCGGATATCGTTGATAGCAGTCCTGGTGCTCTGCGGTTGCGCGACCGTCCAGGAGACGCCCGAACCCGACCTGCTCGTCCCCGGCGAGGTGACCGACCTCGTCACCGGGCTCGACATGCCGTGGGGCCTGGCGTTCCTGCCCGACGGCTCCGCGCTGGTCTCCTCCCGGACGTCGGGCGAGATCAACCGCGTGCCCGCGGCCGGCGGCGAGCCCTCGCTGGTCGGCGTCGTGCCGGACGTGCACGGCAGCGCCGAGGGCGGCCTGCTCGGACTGGCGACCTCCCCGGCGTTCGAGACCGACCGGACCCTCTACGCCTACGTCTCCTCGACCCCGACGAACCGGGTCGTGGCACTGCGGGTCGCCGAGGACTTCCGTTCGCTGACGCGGGAACGCGTCGTCCTCGACGGGATCGAGACCGCCGACCGCCACCACGGCGGCCGCCTGCGCTTCGGCCCGGACGGCAACCTCTGGATCGGCACCGGAGACGCGTTCCTGCCCGAGAACGCCGCCGACGACACCTCGCTGAACGGCAAGATCCTGCGCGTTCGCCCCGACGGCTCGATCCCCGACGACAACCCGTTCGGCACGCCGGTGTACTCGACCGGGCACCGCAACGTCCAGGGCATCACGTTCGGCCCAGACGGCACCGCGTACGCGTCCGAGCTGGGCCACCGCACGTGGGACGAGGTGAACGTGCTCCGCGCCGGAGCGGACTACGGCTGGCCCGAGACCGAGGGCACGGACGGTGACACCGGCGAGCCGCCGATCTTCACCATTCACCCGGACGAGGCGTCTCCGTCCGGAATCGCCTATGCCGGCGGCTCCCTGTGGATGGGCGCCCTGGGCGGCCAGCGACTCTGGCAACTCCCGGTCGACGGCCCCGAGGCGACGGGCGACCCGATCGCGCACTACGACGGCGAGTACGGACGCATCCGCACCGTCGAGGTCGCCCCGGACGGCGCGCTCTGGGTCACCACGTCGAACACCGACGGAGCAACCTGGGGCGGCACCGACCCTCGGTCAGGTGACGACCGCATCCTCCGGATCGAGCTCGTCGAGCAGTGAACCGGAGGTGGAAGCGTTCCAGGCCGGTCCTCGCCGTCATACCGTCCGAGTAGAAACGTTCCACCCTTCGGCAGCGACATGCCCGCCGTCCGGGAACGCAACCTCATGCGGATGCGGCAGGCCGCGTTCCGCTCACGCGACTCCGCGAAGCTCGAACGGCTCGTCGAGATCGTGGACGAGGCACGGGAGGACGGCCGCAAGGTCGTCGTGTTCTCCTACTTCCTCGAC
>DATABL010000072.1:0-28537 GCA_036259595.1 Actinophytocola sp. | reverse complement strand
ACCGCGGTCAGGTACTCCTTGCCGCGCATGACGAACGACGCGATGCCCGCCCGGTTCGTCTTCTCCATCGCCTGCAGCAGCAGCGAGTACGACTTGCCGTACTCCTCCTTGGCGGGCGCGAGCCAGTAGGTCTTCTGGAAGTGGATCGGGTCGATGTCGTCGAGCTCGACGAACGAGTTGATGTCGATCGTGCGGGACCGGCCGGGCGCGATCGCCTCCAGTTCGTCCGGCTCGATGATCACGTACTCGCCGCCGCCGAGGTCGGCCCCCTTCACGATGTCGGAGAAGGCGACCTCCTTGCCGGTCCGCTCGTTGATCCGCTTGTACCGGATCCGGTCCGACGTGCCCCGCTCGAACTGCCGGAAGCTGATCGTGTGGTCCTCGGTCGCGCTGTACAGCTCGACCGGGATGGTCACCAGACCGAAGTTGATCGCCCCGCTCCAGATCGGTCGTGCCACCGTTACCGCCCTCCCCACCGCTGTCGTCCGGATCATCATGACGTGTTCGAGGAACTGTGCACCAGTCGTGTTTGGCCCTGATCCGTCCCGGGTACCACCACCTCGCACGGCCAAGCGCGAATGACGGAGGACAGATCCATGGTTGACGTATCGAGGCTGCCCGGTCCCGTGTCGGAGACCTGGGACTGGCAACGGCTCGGCGCCTGCCGTGGCCAGAACAGCGACATGTTCTTCCACCCGCGGGCCGAGCGCGGCCAGGCGCGGGAGGAGCGCATCGAGCGCGCCAAGGAGATCTGCCGCGGCTGCCCCGTCATCGTCGAGTGCCGGCACCACGCGTTGACCGTGTACGAGCCCTACGGCATCTGGGGCGGCCTCGACGAGGGGGAGCGTCGCGCCGCCTACCAGCACCGCAAGCGCCGAGGTCAGCACGTCGCCTGACCTCCCGCCAGATTTGCTAGCCGGGCCGTGGCGTCGACCAGTCGGGGGCCGTCGAGGAGTTCCGGGTCGTTGTGACCCGCACCGGGCACCTCGACGGTGGTGACCGGCCCTGCCGCCGCCTCCGCCACGGCCCGGCTCAGCACCACCGGCACGATCCCGTCCGCCGACCCGTACACCACGGTGGTCGGCACCCGCACCCGCCGGACGTGCTCGACCACCGGGAACCGGTCCTTGAGCAGCAGCCGCACCGGTAGGAACGGGTAGTGCTCCGCCGCCACGTCGGCCAGCTCGGTGAACGGTGAGCGCAGCAGCAGCCCGCAGGACGGGTGCTCGGTGGCCAGCTCGGCCACGACGGCGGCGCCCAGGCTCTCGCCGAAGTACACGATCCGCTCCGCGCCCCGCTCGACGAGGTGCTCCCGCGCGGCGCGCACGTCCAGCGCGAGCCCTTCCTCCGTGGGATCCCCCGGGTTGCCGCCGTACCCGCGGTAGTCGAACAGCAGCACGGACATGCCGCGGGCACGCAGCGCCGCGGCCAGGGGTGCCCGCGCGGCGCGGTTGCCCGCGTTCCCTGCCGCGACCAGCACGGTCACGTCGGTGTCGGCGCCACGGGCCGGGACGTACCAGGCGCCGAGCGTGAGCCCGTCCGCGGTGCGCAGTTCCACGTCGCGGGCACCGTCGAGCACGGTGCCCGCGCGGGGCACCGGACCGCCGTCGGGCAGGTAGATCAGGCGCCGCTGGAACAGGTAGGCGAGCGCCAGGACCACGACCGCGAGCACCACCACCACGACGAGCACCTTGAGCAGCACACGCGCAGTCTTGCGGAGAGTCTGGTGCGGCGCCCCGGGCACGGCGTTCATGCCTTCAACACTAGGGTTGAAGGGTGCTGACCATGCAGGACGCGTTGCTGGCGTTGACCCGATACTGGACCGACCGCGGTTGCATGATCGTGCAGCCGTTCAACACCGAGGTCGGTGCCGGCACCCTCAACCCCGCCACCATCCTGCGCGTGCTCGGTCCGGAGCCGTGGCGGGTGGCCTACGTCGAGCCGAGCGTGCGGCCGGACGACGCCCGGTACGGCGAGAACCCGAACCGGCTGCAGACGCACACCCAGTTCCAGGTGATCCTCAAGCCCGACCCGGGCGACCCGCAGGAGCAGTACCTGGCGAGCCTCGAGGCGCTCGGCATCGACGTGCGCGCGCACGACATCCGCTTCGTCGAGGACAACTGGGCCAACCCGGCCACCGGCTCGTGGGGCCTGGGCTGGGAGGTGTGGCTGGACGGGCTGGAGATCACCCAGTTCACCTACTTCCAGCAGGCCGGCGGGATGAGCCTGGACCCGGTGTCGGTGGAGATCACCTACGGCGTCGAGCGGATCATCATGGCGCTGCAGGGCGTCAGCCACTTCAAGGACATCCAGTACGCGCCGGGCATCACCTACGGCGAGGCGTTCGGCCAGGCCGAGTACGAGATGAGCCGGTTCTACCTCGACGACGCCGACGTGGACACCCAGCGGCGCCTGTTCGAGGACTACGCGGCCGAGGCGCGCCGGATGCTGGACGCACGGCTGCCGGTGCCCGCCCACGTGCACGTGCTCAAGTGCTCGCACACGTTCAACGTGCTCGACTCGCGCGGCGCGGTGTCGACCACCGAGCGGGCGAAGGCGTTCGCGCGGATGCGTGCCCTGGCGCGCGAGGTGTCGGCGCTGTGGGCCGCCCGCCGCGAGGAGCTCGGCCACCCGCTCGGCGTGGCGCCCGCGCTGCCGGCCGCCGCGCCGCCCGCCACGCTGGCGGAGGTCGCCGAGTCGGCGCCGCTGCTGTTCGAGATCGGCACCGAGGAGCTGCCGCCCGGCGAGGTGACCCGCTCGGCGCGGGCCGTGCGGGAGGCGCTGGTCGCCAAGCTCGGCGGGACCCGGCTCGCGCACGGCGAGGTGTCGGTGCACGCGACGCCGCGGCGCCTCGTGGTGCTGGTCGACGACGTGGCGCCGCGCGAGCCGGACGCGGAGCGGTTCGTGCGCGGGCCGAAGGTGTCGGCCGCGTTCGGCCCCGACGGCTCGCCGACGAAGGCCGCGTCCGGGTTCGCCCGCGGCCAGGGCGTCGACGTGTCCGCGTTGGAGCGGGTGACGGTCGGCGAGGTGGAGCACGTCGGCGTGCGGAGGACCGACACCGGCCGCGGCGCGGTCGAGGTGCTCGCCGAGGTGCTCGGCGCGCTGGTCGCGGAGCTGCGCGCGGACAAGAACATGCGGTGGAACGACTCCGCGCTGTCGTTCACTCGCCCGGTGCGATGGCTGGTGGCGCTGCTCGGCGAGCAGGTGGTGCCGGTGGTGGCCTCCACGCTGTCGGCCGGCCGCGTGACCCGGGTGCACCGCACCGCCGACACGCCCGAGGTCGAGGTCCCGTCGGCGTCGGGCTACCTGGAGTTCCTCGCCGCGAACGGGATCGTCGCCTCCGTGGCCGAGCGCCGCTCGTCGGTGGTGGCCGACGCCCTGGCGCTCGCGGAGTCGGCCGGCGGCACGATCGACGTCGACGGCGAGTCGGCGCTGCTCGACGAGATCACCAACCTCGTGGAGGAGCCGAACGCGATCCTCGGCGGTTTCGCCTCGACCTACCTCGAGCTGCCGCAGGAGATCCTGACGACGGTGATGCGCAAGCACCAGCGGTACGTCCCGGTGCGCGCCGCCGACGGGGGCCTGCTGCCGCACTTCGTGGCCGTGGCCAACGGCTCCTGCGACGTCGACGCGGTGCGCGCGGGCAACGAGGCGGTGCTGCGGGCGCGGTACGAGGACGCGAGCTTCTTCTGGCGCGCGGACCTGAAGGTGGCGCCGGAGACGATGAAGGCCGGGCTGGCGCGTTTGGCGTTCGAGGAGCGGCTGGGATCGATGGCCGACCGCGCGTCCCGGATCGCACGCGTGGCGAACGACCTGGGCGCGTCCCTGTCCGACGGCGACCGGGCGACCCTGGCCCGCGCGGCGGAGCTGGCGAAGTTCGACCTGGGCTCGCAGATGGTGATCGAGCTGACCAGCCTGGCCGGCGTGATGGCCCGCGAGTACGCGGTGCGGGCCGGGGAGCCGGTGGAGGTCGCGCAGGCCCTGTTCGACATGGAACGCCCCCGCTCGGCGGGAGACGCCGCCCCGGCGACGGTGCCCGGCGCGGTGCTGGCCCTGGCCGACCGGTTCGACATGCTGGTGGGCCTGTTCGCGGTGGGCGCGGCGCCGACCGGCAGTTCGGACCCGTTCGGCCTGCGCCGCGCGGCGGCCGGCGTGATCACGATCCTGCGCGCGCACCCCGGGCTCCGGGAGATCACGTTCGCCCGTGGCCTGTCGGCGGCGGCCGAGCACGTGCGCGCACAGGGCATCGAGGTCGCGCCCGCGACCCTCACGGAGGCCGCGGAGTTCATGACCCGCCGCGAGGAGCAGCAACTGCTCGACGCCGGCCACGACCACCGCCACGTCGCCGCCGTGCTGGCCCTGCCACCCGCGACCGCCGCCGAGACCCTCGCCGAACTCGAGTCCCGCCAGGGCGACGAGGAGTTCGCCGCCCTGGCGGCGGCACTGCAACGCGTCCGCCGCATCGTCCCGGCCGACACCGAGGCGTCCTACGACCCGACGCGCCTGACCGAACCGGCCGAGGTGACCCTGCACCAGACGCTGACGAAGGTGACCGAGTCACTGGGCACGGGCACCGACGACCTGGCGGAGTTCGTGGCCGCCGCGTCCGCCCTGACCGCCCCGATCAACACCTTCTTCGACGACATCCTGGTGATGGCCGAGGACCAGGACGTGCGCCGCGCACGTTTGGGCCTGCTGGCCGCGATCCGCGACCTGGCCGCCCCGACCCTGGACTGGCAGGCCCTCGGCACCCAGTAGTTCAGTCCAGGCAGAACTCGTTGCCCTCGGGGTCGGTCATGATGATGTGGCCGGCGCCGAGCGGGGGAGCGGGCTCGTGGCGCTCCCGCCGGGTGGCGCCGTGGGCGACGAGGCGTTCGGCCTCCGCCTCCAGGGCGGCCATCCGCGCGTCGCCGTCGAGGCCGGGGGCGGCTCGGACGTCGAGGTGGACGCGGTTCTTGGCCTGCTTGCCCTCCGGCACCCGCTGGAAGAACAGCCGCGGCCCGGTGCCGTCGGGGTCGACCGCCGCCGACGCGTCGTTGCGGCGCTCGGGTGGGATGCCCATCGCCTCCAGGGCCTGGTCCCATGACTCGAAGCCCGGGGGCGGGGCCTGCACCTGGTAGCCGAGGGCCTCGGCCCAGAACGCGGCCAGTGCGGCGGGGTCGGCGCAGTCGAACGTGAACTGGACGTCGCGGGCCATCAGTTCGTCTCCCGTCGGTGGTGCGGGTAGAGGTCGCGGAGCAGGCACACCTCGGACAGATGATGGATCAGCTCGCGGTGGATGTGCAGGACGAGCGCCGCCAGCGGCCACTCCGCGTACGCCCCCTCCGCCTCCCCGCACGGGCGGGCGAGGCCGGCCTCGCCGAGGGACTCGACCCCGGCCAGCCAGGTGGCGTACTCCGCGTCGAGCTGGGCCAGCGCCTCGGCCGCGGTCGCGGCGTACTCGAACGAGAAGTAGTCGGTCGGCACGCGCCCGAAGTGTGCGGCGTTGCGCACCGCGAGCACCCCGACGATCACGTGCCCGAGCCGCCAGGCGATCGTCGTGAACGGGGCCGGATCGGGTTCCGGCATCGCGAAGTCGATGGTCATCGCGCCGGCCCCGCCCTGGATCGGGGCGGTCCCGGTGCCGCGCGGGCGCACGGTCCAGCAGTCGGGTGCCGGCTCCCAGAAGTACTCGTCGTCGGTGAGCCCCTCGATGCGGTCGCGCAGCTGGTTGGTCCAGTGCCAGGTGAGCTGCTCGCGAAGCAGGGTGTTCCAGTTCTGGTCGGTCATGGCGGCAAGCCTGCCGCACCTAGCGGACAGGATCGGTCCGTGATCTGTGCGACGATGACGGGCGTGACCACGACGGAGCGGGTGCTGCGGTTGCTCGGCCTGCTGCAGCGGCGACCGTCCTGGACCGCCACCGAGCTCGCCGCCGAGCTGGGGGTCACCGACCGCTCGGTGCGCCGCGACGTGGAGCGGTTGCGCGCGCTCGGCTATCCCGTGCACGCGACCGCGGGCGTCGGCGGCGGCTACCAGCTCGGTGCCGGCACCCGCCTGCCGCCGCTGCTCCTCGACGACGAGGAGGCCATCGCCACCGCTGTGTCCCTGCGCCTGGCGTCGGGTGGCACGGTGGCCGGGACCGGCGAGGCCGCGCTGCGGGCTCTCGCGAAGCTCGACCAGGTGATGCCGCCCCGGCTGCGCGCCGAGGTGCGGGCGGTGCACGGTGCCACCGAGACCCTGGTGGGTCCCGGCGTCGAGATCGACGCGGAGCTGCTGGTGACGCTCGCACGGGCCTGCCGCGACGCCGTTCGGGTGCGGTTCCGGTACGCCGGCCGGTCGGGGGACGCCACCGACCGCACGGCCGAGCCGGTGCGGATGGTCGCCACCAGCCGCCGGTGGTACCTGATGGCCTGGGACGTCGACCGCGACGACTGGCGCACCTTCCGGCTGGACCGGATGCGGGAGGTGGCGGCGACGACCTGGCGCTTCCGGCCGAGGGAGCACCCGGACCCGGTCGCGCACGTGCAGCGTTCGGTCACCGAGGCGCCGTACCGGTACCTCGCCCGGGTGCGGGTGCACGCCCCGCCGGAACGGGTGCGGGAGCTGGTGCCGCCCCAGGTCGGCCGGATCGAGGACGACCGCGACGGGTGGTGCGTGCTGGTCGCCGGCGGCGACGAGCTGGACTGGCTCGCCGTGCACGTGGCCCGGCTGGGTTTCGACGCGGAGGTGCTGGAGCCGCCGGAGCTGCGGGAGGCCGCCGCCCGGCTCGCCCGGCGAATCGCCGCGATGGCCGGCGGCTAGAGGAGGACCACCTCGCGGGTGGTGTCCTGGCCCTTGACCATGAGCTGTTCGCCGTTCTCGCGGACCGATCGGTAGACGAAGTCGCCGTAGCCGATGAGGCGGCGGAGGGCTTCGGTGAGGGTGACGCCCTCGCGTTCGATGACGTTCTCCAGGGCGCGGACCGTGTCGGGGGAGACCGCGACGTTGATGCGCTTCGGTTCCGTGCGCGGGGTGGCGGCGGAGTCGGTTCGTGCGCCCTTGGCCGGCATGGTCACATCCAGTGAGTGAGGGTTGGGACAATCGGGTTGAGTATAGGTGCGGCTCTGGTGCATACACAACACGCGTTCTACATGCAATCGACACTTACCGAGTGTTGTCACTCTGTCTGCACCGCGTTATCCTCGCAGGTAACCAAGGTCAAAAGGGGCGACGCGCGATGCCGGACACCAGCGAAGCCGCGTACCGCGGGCACGCGGAACGGTGGCACCTGGAAGGTGACCTGTACCCCGAACCCGCGCACAGCGGCGTGGAACCCCTCGACGGAACCTGGTTCGAGCTCGCCGGGCCCGTCGTGGACGCCCCTTTGGTCCTGCTCGTGCCGCGCGACCCCTCCTGATCACTCCTGGTCGCGGGACCGCCGCCGGATCTCGAAACCGGTGCCCGGGTTGAGCACCGACCCCACCCCGAAGAACGCGCCCACGATCGTCGCCGACGCGCCCAGCAGCACGGGCAGTGCCGTCCGGGCGACCTCGGTGGCGAACGCGCTGCTGATCGCGCCCACCCACAGCCCCACCACCAGCACGACGATCGTCAGCATGATCAGCGAGCCGATGCCGACGAGGATCCAGGTCTGCATGCGGAGGAAGTGCCGGCGCGCGTCCAACCTGGCGTCGATCTCCGCCTGCTGCGCCCGCAGCTCGAGCGCGATCAGCTCCCGGTCGCCCGGCGGGGACGGGTCGACCCAGGTGCCGTCCTCCTCCACCTCGCCCGCCGCCGGCCGTCGCAGCCTGCGGAGTACGCGGGGCTGTGCGGGTTTCATCATGGCTCCCGGGCGGAAGGTCCGAAACAGGAGAATACCACACGAATGGAGGAGAATTCGTGTTGATTCCCTGTATACCGCGTGCCAAAATGAACGGAGCCAGGAAGAGGATGTGGTCATGTCGGGTAACCACCCGGACGCCGCCGCTCGGCAGAGCCCGGTCCGCACCGAGCCGAAGCGGCTCAACGTCGCCGTCTCGCCCGCCACCGTGCGGGCGCTGGAGCACGTGATCGAGCGCGAGGGCATCACCCTCACCGAGGCCCTGCGCCGCCTCGTCGGCTACGGCGACTTCGTCTACCGCGCCGTGCGCGAGAACGGCGAACGGCTCACCGTCACCGGCCCGGAGGGCACCCGCGAGGTCGTCATCCTCTGAACGATCACGGGGTGCGTCGTTTCGGCGCCCGGCCGGCCGGCTGCCGGACCGGCTCCGGCGGGTCCAGGTGCGGGATCTTCCGCCGCAGCGGGGAGTCCTCGATCTCGACCTCGACGCCGTGGTGGCTCACGGTGAGCGGCGAGCCGTCCAGCAGCCGATAGGTCGCGTCGGAACGGGAGATGTCGACGGCGAACCGGCTGCCCCGGTAGGTCATCCGGAACTCCAGCCGCGACAGCGCGGACGGCAGCCGCGGCGCGAACGCGAGCGCGCCGTCGTGGTCGCGCATCCCGCCGAACCCGGCCACCGCCACCAGCCACGACGAGGCGAGCGAGGCGATGTGCAAACCGTTGCGCACGTTGTCGTGCAGGTCGTGCAGGTCGGTGAACGCGGTCTCGGCCAGGTAGTCGTACGCCAGGTCCAGGTGCCCGACCTCGGCCGCCATCACCGCCTGCGGGCCCGCGGACAGCGACGAGTCCCGCACGGTCAGCGGCTCGTAGTAGGCGACGTTGCGGGCCTTCTGCTCGGCGGTGAACGCGTCGCCGCGCACGTACAGTGCCGGTACCAGGTCGGCCTGCTTCACGACCTGCTTGCGGTACAGGTCGAAGTACGGGTAGTGCAGCATCAGCGGGTAGTTCTCGGCCGCGGTGGCCTCGAAGTCCCACACCGCGTGCTCGGTGAACCGCTCCGACTGCGGGTGCACCCCGAGCATGTCGTCGTAGGGCACCACCATCTTGTCCGCCGCCGCGAGCCAGCCCTGGGCCTCCTCGTCGGTGACCTCCAGCCGCGCCGCCGCCTCCGGCCGCCGGGCGCACACGTCGGCCGCGGCGCGCAGGTTCCGCTGCGCCATCAGGTTCGTGTAGACGTTGTTGTCCACCACCGCCGAGTACTCGTCCGGGCCGGTGACGCCGTCGATGCGGAATCCGCCGTGCACGTCGTGGTGGCCGAGCGAGGTCCACAGCCGCGCGGTCTCCACGAGCAGCTCGACCGCGCTCTCCGCCTCGAAGTCCTCGTCGCCGGTGGCCGCGAGGTAGCGCACGGTCGCGTCGGCGACGTCGGCGCCGACGTGGAACGCCGCGGTGCCCGCCGGCCAGTACGCCGAGCACTCCGCGCCGTTGATCGACCGCCACGGGAACGCCGCGCCGCGCAGCCCGAGCGCCGTCGCGCGGTCTCGTGCCTTGTCCATGGTGGAGTGACGCCAGCGCAGCGCGTCCCGGGCCGCCTCGGGCACCGTGTAGGTCAGCACCGGCAGCACGAAGGCCTCGCTGTCCCAGAAGGAGTGCCCGTCGTAGCCCGGACCGGTGAGCCCCTTCGCCGGGATCGCCCGGCTCTCCCCGCGTGCCCCGGCCTGCAGCACGTGGAACAGGCCGAACCGGAGCGCCTGCTGCAGCTCGGCGTCGCCCTCGACGACGACGTCGGCGCTGTCCCAGAACGCGTCCAGGTACCGGCGCTGCTCGTCGAGCAGGCCGTCCCACCCGGTCTGCTTGGCGCCGGCGAGCGCGGCCTCCACCTGTGCGCGCAGCGCGGGCGCGGACCGGCGGGCCGACCAGCCGTAGCCGAGGTACTTGGTCACGCACAGCCGTGAGCCGCTCGGCACGTCGACGGCGACGGTGAGGCGGGCGAGGTCGTCCTCGGCCTGGATCTCGGTGCGCAGGCCGTCGTCGGTGGCGAGCTCGTGGTCCATCGCCGCGGCCATTCGCAGCCGCGAACGCCTGGTGTGGTGGATGAGCACGGCCCGGTAGTCCTCGGCGAACGACTCCTCGGCGTCCAGCGGGTCCCGCAGCGTGGCCGCGACTCGCGGGTCCTTGCTCTCGGTCTCGAGCGGCTCGTTGGCCAGCAGGTCGGACTGGACCACCAGCTGCACGTCACCGTCCAGCGGCTCGACCTCGTAGCGGATCGCGGCGACCGCGCGCTGGGTGAACGACACGAGCCGTTCGGTGCGCACCCGCACCCGCCGGCCGGTCGGCGACTCCCACACGGTGTCGCGGCGCAGCGTGCCGGCGCGGAAGTCCAGCACCCGGTGGTGCTCGATCGCGCGGCCGTAGCGCATGTCAAGCGGCTCGTCCTGCACGAGCAGCCGGATCGTCTTGCCGTCGGTGACGTTGACGACCGTCTGGCCGTCCTCCGGATAGCCGTAGCCCGCCTCGGCGTAGGGCAGGGGGTGCTGCTCGTAGAAACCGTTGAGGTACGTGCCCGGCAGCACGACCGGCTCGCCCTCGTCGAGGGTCCCGCGCAGGCCGATGTGCCCGTTGGACAGCGCGAAGGTCGACTCGGTGCGTTCGAGCGCGGACAGGTCGAGGCTGTTCCAGCGCAGCTCCCACGGGGCCACCTGGAAACCGTGGTCGGTCACGTGTCACCCTCCAGCAGCTGGGCGAGGTCGGTGACCACCACGTCGGCGCCGTGCGCCCGCAGCTGGTCGGCCTGCCCGGCCCGGTCGACCCCGACGACGTAGCCGAACGCGCCGGCCTTGGCGGCCTGCACGCCCGACAGCGCGTCCTCGAACACCGCGGCCTGCCGCGGCCGCGCCCCGAGTGCCTCGGCCCCGGCGACGAAGCTGTCCGGCGCCGGCTTGCCGGACAGTCCGCGCTCGGCGATGACCAGCCCGTCGATCCGCGCCTCGACGAACCGCGTCAGGTCGGCCGCGTCGAGCACCGCCGCGCCGTTCGCCGAGGACGTCACCACCCCGATCCGCAGCCCCGCGGCCCGGGCGGCCTCGAGGTAGCGCACCGACCCGGGGAAGGGCGACACGCCGCGCTCGGCGATGATCTCCTGCACCCGCAGGTTCTTGTGGTTGCCGACGCCCTGGACGGTGTCGTCGGACGGGGGCGCGTCCGGGCTCCCCTCCGGCAGCACGATGTCGCGAGAGGCGAGGAAGGCGCGGACCCCGTCGAACCGGGGCCGGCCGTCGACGTAGCTGTTGTAGTCGGCCTCGGTGAACTCGCGGAACGCGTCGCCGTCACGTCGCCGCAGGAACGCGTCGAACGTCTCCTTCCACGCGGCGCGGTGCAGGGCGGCGGTCCCGGTGAGCACACCGTCGAGGTCGAACAGGCAGGCGGTCACATGGTCTGGCAAGCCGATCACGTTTCGGACGCTACCCAAACCGGACAGGCCCCGCCGATCGTGCGCCGGCTCAGGCGACGCCGAGGTGGGCGCGGAGCACCGACTGGAAGGTCTCGTCGAAGCGCTCGTAGCGGGCCCGCAACTCGGCGCCCGGCCAGTCCGCCGGCAGCAGCGGCGCCGGCAGCAGCGGGTCGGCGACGAGGTGGCGCAGCACGGCCGCCGAGACGATGAACCCGGCCGGCAGGTCGCCGGACTCCGCTGCCTCGTCGAGCCCGTCGTGCAGGAGCCGGGCCCGGTCGGCCCAGCCGGGCAGGTCCCACAGGCGTGCGGCCAGCGCGGCCGGGTCGCTCGTCGGCCGGCCGAGCAGCACCAGGCAGGGTGGGTCGAGTGGGCGAGCACGATTCGAAACAGGCCGACGGGCCGGACTTTGCGCAGGTGAGGGAGGTTGCCAACGGAGGTCGGCCGGACTTCTGAATTGTGCTCGACGCTCCAGGTTCGCCGGGCGCAGCCACGTGCCCTCGCGGACCTCGGCCAGCCGCAGCGCGGCCATGGTCTGGCGGAACGCGGTGCGCGCGGCCGGCGTGCGGCGGTCGGCGGTGACCACGGCGATCTCCCAGTCGCCCGACCACGGCCGGGTGGCGGGGGAGCGGCTCTGGTCCTGGCGGGTCTGCCGGCGCACCAGCCGTTCGGTGAGCTCGTAGTCGCCGTCGACCTGGCGCAGGTCGCCGGCGGCGACCATCCGTGACAGGGCGACCCGGATCGTGCCCTCGGTGATGCCGAACAGCTCGCCGACGGTCACCAGGCTCCGGGCCGGCAGCCGGGGCGGGTGCGCGCCGAGCAGCGTGCTCAGCACCGCGGACCGGGCGGTCAGCGGCCGCAGGCCGGGAATGTCGGGCATGTCCTTACACCTCTGGTGTCGCGTGTACGGAAAACGTAACATGAGGGCATGCCGGCAACGCACGCTGTGACGAACCAGGTCCCCCCGCTCGTCGACCACGACGTCGCGGACGACGCCGCCCTGCTCGAGGGCCTGCACCGGGAGGGGGCCGGCTGGGCCGAGGACGACCTGCACGAGCTCGGCCGGCTCGCCGGCACCGCCCGCGCCCAGGAGTGGGGCCGGCTCGCCAACGAGCACGAGCCCGTGCTCCGCACCCACGACCGGTACGGGAACCGCATCGACGAGGTCGAGTACCACCCGGCCTACCACGAGCTGATGACCGTCGCGGTCGGCAACGGCATGCACGCCGCGCCCTGGCGCGACCCCCGCCCGGGCGCCCACGCCGCGCGGGCGGCGAAGTTCTACACCTGGGGTCAGGTCGAGGGCGGGCACGGCTGCCCGGTGTCGATGACCTACGCGGCGGTGCCGGCGCTGCGGCACGCCCCGGAGCTGGCGGAGCGGTTCGAGCCGCTGCTGGCCGCCACCGCCTACGACCCGGGCCTACGGGTGCCGGAGACCAAGCGCGGACTGACCGCGGGCATGTCGATGACCGAGAAGCAGGGCGGCTCCGACGTGCGCGCCAACACCACCCGCGCGGTGCCGCGCCCGGACGGGACCTACCTGCTCACCGGGCACAAGTGGTTCACCTCGGCGCCGATGTGCGACGTGTTCCTCGTGCTCGCGCAGGCGCCCGGCGGCCTGTCGTGCTTCCTGCTGCCCCGGGTGCTGCCCGACGGCACCCGCAACCGCATGCACCTGCAGCGGCTCAAGGACAAGCTCGGCAACCGGTCCAACGCCTCGTCGGAGGTGGAGTACGACGAGGCGGTCGCCTGGCTCGTCGGCGAGGAGGGGCGGGGCGTGCGGACCATCATCCAGATGGTCAACCTCACCCGGCTGGACTGCGTGATCGCCGGGGCCGCCGGGATGCGGGCCGCGCTCGTGCCGGCCGTGCACCACGCCGTGCACCGCCGGGCGTTCGGCGACCACCTCGTCGACACCCCGCTGATGCGCAACGTGCTGGCCGACCTGGCGGTCGAGTCTGAGGCGGCGACCACGCTCGCCCTGCGGCTGGCCGGCGCCACCGACCGCGCGGCCGCCGGCGACGAGCAGGAGGCCGCGTTCCGCCGGCTCGCGCTCGCGGTGGGCAAGTACTGGGTGTGCAAGCGGACCGCCCCGCACGCGGCCGAGGCGCTGGAGTGCCTGGGCGGCAACGGGTACGTCGAGGAGTCCGGGATGCCGCGGCTGTACCGGGAGGCACCGCTGATCTCGATCTGGGAGGGTTCCGGCAACGTCGCCGCCCTGGACGTGTTGCGCGCGATGGGGTCGGTGGGCGCGGAGGCGTTCTTCGCGGAGGTGGAGCGGGCCGCGGGCGCGGACCGCCGCCTCGACGACGCGGTGGCGCGGCTGAACAAGGACCTGCACGCCCTGTCCGACCCGATCGTCGCGCAGGCCGGCGCCCGGCGCCTGGTCGAGCGGATGGCGTTGGTGCTACAGGGATCCCTGCTCGTCCGCCACGGCAACACGGCGGTGGCGGACGCCTTCTGCGCCTCCCGCCTCGACGGCGACTGGGGCACCGCCTTCGGCACCCTCCCCCCCGGCCTGGACACCACAACGATCATCGAGCGGTCACGCCCGAGGAGTGAGTAACGAGGGGTGAGTTACTAGACCGTGCCCCATCAATCTCTGCGCGAAAGTCCACACCCGACCAACAGATACCTCAGGGGAACGTGACGCCACTCAGCCACAATCCACCTCGCTACCGCGCCTACGCCGGAACGCAACCCACACATAAAATTCCGGGGAGGCGGGCTAGGGAGGCGGGCTAGTGCGGGCGGAGGCGATCGAGCAGCGGCTGGACGTGCCGGTGCTCGTCGCGGCCCTGGTGTCGGTGCCGGCGGTCTTCCTCACCATGACCAGCGGGTTCCTCGCCGTGCTGGGGAACGTGTTGAACATCGCCTCCGGGGTGGTGCTGGTCGGCGAGTCGGTGCTGCTGCTCCTGCTCAGCCGGGAGAAGCTCGCCTGGATCCGGGAGCACCGGGCGAAACTGCTGCTCGCCGTGGCGACCATCCCCGCGGTGGTCCTGCTGGTCGGACCGGTGCAGGTCTTCCGGCTGCTCATCTTCGTCTCCGCGCTGCGGATGCTGCGGGTGCGCCGCATCCTCGGCGCCGCCGACGTGATCACCCGGCGGGCGGACCTCGGTCCCCGGCGGCGCCGGGTCGTGTTCTCGGTGGTGACGGTGATCGCCGTCGTGTTCGTCGGCGTGGTGCTGGCCGATCCGAACTCGGTCAGCCGCCGGGCGGTGGACTGGGTCGTCGAGCACGTCGGGTTGGTGCCGGCGCTGGTGGCGGCGGTGCTCGTGGTCGGGACCGTGCTCGTCGCCTGGCGGGGGCGGCTGGTGCCGCGGGTGGTGCGGCGCGTCCGTCGCGTCGGATCGGTTCAAAAGGGCAACCGAGAAGGTCGGGCTGATCAGGGATAGAAATTCCCTAACAGTTCATTGACTTGTCGCGTTCCCCACTGTCACGATCGCCCCGGCGACGGAAACCCCCTGCACCGTCGCAGTCCACGTGGAGGGCGTTCATGCGTAAACGTCTCATAACTCTGTTCTCAGCGCTGTTCCTCGGCTTGACCGGCACGGTCACCGCCGCCGTCGCCGCACCGGCGACGGCCGCGCCGGAGGCGGCGGCACCGGACCTGGTCGCGGCGGACGGGTGCTACACCTGGAACCGCACCCTGAAGCGAGGCATGAGTGGCTCGGATGTCACCCAGCTGCAGATCCGGGTGGCCGGCTGGGTCGCCTCGGGCGAGAACCTCGCCATCGACGGTGCCTACGGTCCGGCCACGGAGCGGGCGGTCCGACGCTTCCAGTCCGGCTACGGTCTCGGTGTCGACGGCGTCGCCGGCCCGCAGACGTTCGGCAAGATCTACGAGCTCCAGGACGACGACTGCACCCCGATCCACTTCGCGTACTCGGAGTTCGACGACAACTGCGGTGCCAACAACTTCAACGGCGGCCGGGTCTCCGCGGCCACCGCGAGGGAGAACATCCGTCGGGTGATGTGGCAGCTCGAGGCGTTGCGGCACAAGCTGGGCGACCGGCCGCTCAACATCACCTCGGCGTTCCGCAGCGTCTCGTGCAACTCCTCGGTCGGCGGGTCGTCGACCAGCCTGCACATGTACGGACAGGCCGCCGACCTCGGCCTGAGCAACCCGCCGCAGTGCACGATGTGGAACGGCGGCAAGACCGCCGGGTTCGAGGAGCTCCTCGGCCCCGGCTACCCCGGGCACAACGACCACGTGCACATGGGCAACAAGTCGAGCCGCTTCTGGAGCGCGCCGAACTGCTGATCCCCGCGTGATCCCCTCGGGCCCGTGCCTTTCCGGCGCGGGCCCGAGTCATAGGCTCAGCAGCAACCCTCGGAGCACTCCTCGCAGCAGTCGTCGGCCATCGTCGTCACCTCCTCTCCTGGCGGGCACCACGTGCCGGGCGCCGGTTCACGGCAGTCGGGCATGCTCTCGACCATCCGCACCAGGTCCTCGCGCAGCGCGGCCAGCCTGGCCAGCTCGGTGTCCACCTCGCTCATCCGCCTGCGCAGCAGCGTCTCCGCCGGTTCGCACGGGCATTCGCCGGTGTCGCGTACGGTCAGCAGCTCGGCGATCTCCCGCAGCCGCAGCCCGAGCCGCTGGCAGCCCTGGATGAATCGCAGCCGGTCGACCGTCTCCGGCGGGAACCTGCGGTAGCCGCCGGAGGTTCGCGGCGGCGGGGCGAGCAGTCCGGTGCGCTCGTAGTACCGGATCGTGTCTGTGCCGACGCCGGCTTGGGCGGCCAGCTCGGCGACCAGGAAACCCGTGGCCATGGCCCGACGGTAAACCTTGGACCACGCTCCAAGGTCAAGCTGCCGATGCGACTCCCGGCACGACATGCTGTGCTGTGCACGCACGCTCACGAGCCAGCTGGGAGTCGAGATGCCGGGTACCGAGGTGGATGTCGTCGTGATCGGGATGGGGCCGGGCGGCGAGGACGTCGGCGCCCGGCTCGCCCGCGCCGGCCTGGCCGTGGTGGGCGTCGACGCCCGCCTGGTCGGCGGCGAGTGCCCGTACTACGCGTGCGTGCCGACCAAGATGATGATCCGTGCCACCGACGCGCTCGGCGAGGCCCGCCGGGTCGACACGCTCGCCGGCTCGGCGTCGGTCCAGCGGGACTGGGCGCCGGTGGCCGCCCGGATCCGCGAGGAGGCCACCGACGACTGGGACGACACGGTCGCGGTGGACCGCTTCACCGACGCGGGCGGTGAGTTCGTGCGCGGGCGGGGGCGGATCACCGCGCCGCGCGAGGTCACGGTGTCCACAGCGGACGGAGAGCGGGTGTTCCGGCCTCGGCGCGGGATCGTGCTCAACACCGGCACCGACCCGGCGGTGCCGGCGATCGACGGGCTCGCCGAGACCCCGTACTGGACCAACCGGGACGCCGTCGCCGTCGAGGAGGTGCCCGGGTCGCTGGTCGTGCTGGGCGGCGGGCCGGTCGGCTGCGAGCTGGCGCAGGTGTTCTCCCGGTTCGGCGCGGCGGTGACGGTCGTGCAGCACGCCGACCGGCTGCTGCCCGCCGACGAGCCCGAGGCCGGGGAGCTGCTGGCGGAGGCGTTCGAGGCCGAGGGGATCACCGTGCGGACCGGCATGTCGGCAGCGCGGGTGCGCTACGAGGCCGGGCGGTTCTCGGTCAAGCTGGACAACGGCGAGGAGCTGGCCGTCGACCGGCTGCTGGTGGCGGCCGGACGCCGTACGGGCCTGGCGGCGCTCGGGGTCGGCGCGGTCGGGCTGCCCGAGGACGCGCGCGGGGTGGAGACCGACGAGCGGATGCGTGCCGCCGACGGGCTGTGGGCGATCGGCGACATCACCGGCAAGGGCGCGTTCACGCACGTGTCCGTGTACCAGGCGCGGATCGCCGCGGCGGACATCCTGGGCGAGGACGGCGCCGAGACCGCCGACTACCGCGCGGTGCCCCGGGTGACCTTCACCGACCCGGAGGTGGGCTCGGTCGGGCTCAGCGAGGAGGCGGCCCGCGCGAAGGGCCTGACGGTGCGCACCGGCCTGACCCGGATCCCGTCGTCGTCGCGGGGCTTCATCCACAAGGTCGGCAACGAGGGGTTCGTCAAGCTGGTCGAGGACGCCGACCGCGGCGTGCTGGTCGGGGCCACGGCGGCGGGTCCGAGCGGCGGCGAGGTGCTGGGCGCGCTGGTGGTCGCCGTGCACGCGGAGGTGCCGACCACGCTGCTGCGCCAGATGATCTACGCCTACCCGACGTTCCACCGGGCGATCGAGGACGCGCTGAACCGCCTCGCCTGAGCGGGCCCCGCGCTCAGGGGGCGAGCGCCTTGGCCAGGGAGCGCAGGCACAGGCTCAGCGCGTGGTGCTTGGGCACCCCGTTGTCCCGCACGTGCGACCAGCCGCTGAACAGCAGGCTCCACAGCAACTGCTGCACCCACCTCGGCTCCATCTCGCGGTCGATGGTGCCCTCGTGGTGGCCTCGCTCGACCAGGCGGAGCAGCGCCCGGTCGCCGTCGGTCTCCTCCTCCCACGCCGGCCCGGCCATCAGCTCCGGCACGGTGAAGCACAGCGTGAACAGGTCGCCGAACTCGAAGAACTCCTGGCACAGCCGGCTCAGCGCCTCGGGCGCGGTGCCCGCGTCGAGCTTCGCGCGCTCGGTGGCGGCCTCGATCCGCTCCAGCAGGTGCGCGCTGACGGCGTCGATCAGGTCGGAGCGTTCCGGGAAGTAGCGGTGCACGGTCGTGCGGCCGACGTTGGCCGCCGCCGCGATGTCGGCCAGCGTCGCGGACGCGTTCCCGACCAGCGCGCCGACGGCCGCGTCCAGGATCGCCCGCCTGGTGCGCAGCCGGGCACCGGACTCCGCCACCGCGCTCTCTCCCGGGCTCATGGCGGTACCGTACCGCGCGACCCAGGATGAAACCGAGTTGACTGAAATGGAACATTAGTGTTCCACTTCGGGCATGGATACTCCACGTCGCTTTGCCCGGCTGCGAGTGCTCTGGACGTTCGCCAGGCCGCACCGGGCCACGCTGGCGCTCGGCCTGGTGCTGGCGCTGCTGGGATCGGCCGCGGGGCTGACCACTCCGATGGTCACCAAATGGGTGCTCGACTCGCTCGGCTCGTCGGCCTCGCTGTCCGGGCCGATCGTCGCGCTGCTCGTGGTGTTCCTGGGCGGGGGCGTGGTCTACCTCTGGCAGTGGATCCTGCTCGGCACCATGGGGGAGCGGGTCGTGCTCGGCGCGCGGGAGTCGATGGTGCGGCGGTTCGTCCGCGCGACCGTGCCGGCGGTGACCAGCCGGCCGACCGGCGAACTGGTCACCCGGGTCACCTCCGACACCGTGCTGCTGCGCGAGGCCGCGTCCTCCAGCGTGATCGGGCTGATCAACGGCGCGGTGATGCTGGTCGGCTCGCTGGTGCTGATGAGCGTGCTCGACCTGGTGCTGCTGGCCACGACCGTCGCGTCGGTGGTCGTGGTCGGCGTCGTCGTCATGGTGCTCATGCCGCGGATCGCCAAGGAGGAGCAGCGGGCGCAGGAGCGGATCGGGGTGCTCGGCGGCCTGCTGGAGGGCACGCTCCGCGCGATCCGCACGGTCAAGGCGAGCCGCGCGGAGGAGCGGCAGTCGGACCGGGTGCTGACCGAGGCGGCGGCGTCGACCGAGCACGCCGTCCGGGCGGTGCGCCGGGGAGCGGTCGCCTGGGTGATCGCCTGGTCGGGCATCCAGCTGGCGATCGTGCTGATCCTCGGCATCGGGGCGTGGCGGGTGAGCGAGGGCGAGCTCGCGGTGTCCAGCCTGATCGCGTTCCTGCTGTACGCGTTCGGGTTGATGGAGCCGATCACCGAGCTGAGCCAGAACGTCACCGCGCTCCAGTCGGGCATCGCGGCGGCCGGGCGGATCCGGGAGGTCGACGCGCTGCCGGTCGAGGTCGACCCGGAGCCGGCACCGACCGACGCGGCCGAGGGCACCGACATCCTGGAGCTGCGGGACGTGGTGGCCCGGTACGGCCCGGACGCCGAGCCGGCCGTGGACGGGGTGACGCTGGCGATCCCGCGGCGCGGGCACACCGCGATCGTCGGGCCGTCCGGGGCGGGCAAGACCACGCTGTTCTCGTTGATCCTGCGGTTCCTCGAGCCGCAGCGGGGGTCGCTGGTGCTCGACGGGCACGACTACCGCGGGCTGTCCTACTCGGACGTTCGGGCGCGGCTGGCCTACGTCGAGCAGGAGACGCCGATCGTGCCGGGGACGATCCGGGAGAACCTGCTGTTCACCCACCCGGACGCGACCGACGAGGAGCTGCACCGGGTGCTCGCGGAGGTGCGGCTGACCGACAAGATCGACGAGCTCGAGGAGGGCCTGGACACGTCGCTGACCTCGTCGTCGGTGTCGGGCGGGCAGCGGCAGCGGATCGCGCTGGCGCGGGCGATCCTGCGCACCCCGGACGTGCTGCTGCTGGACGAGGCGACCGCCCAGGTCGACGGCCTGACCGAGGCGGCGATCCACGACTGCATCCGCGCCCGAGCCCGGACCGGCGCGGTGGTGACGGTCGCGCACCGGCTGTCCACGGTGATCGACGCGGACACGATCGTGGTGATGGAGCAGGGCCGGATCCGGGCACAGGGCACCCACGAGACCCTGTTGGCGAGCGACGCGCTGTACCGGGAGCTGGTGGAGGCACTGCGGATCGCGAAGGACCGCGACGAGATCCCCGCGTGACCTTCTGGTCATCGGAAGACGTGTCGTCGAGAATGGCCGGATGCCGGTCGGTCGTGGCTTCCTCTCCTACGTGCACTCCGACAACCGGGTGGAGCGCAACCGCATCGCCGAGCTCGCCGATGACGTGGCGGACCAGTACCGGTTGCTCACCACCGAGGAGTTCCGGCTGTTCCGCGACAAGGACCACCTCGAGTGGGGCGAGGACTGGCGCGAGCGGATCGACGAGGAGCTCGCCCGCGCGACGTTCTTCATTCCCGTGATCACCCCGTCATATTTCGGACGCCCGGAGTGCCGCCGCGAGCTCGACCTGTTCGCCCATCGCGCGGTCGAACGGGGAGTCGACGCGCTGGTGATGCCCGTCATCTGGGTCGACTTCCCGGCACTGCGCGCCACCCCGCCCGGCGACGAGCTGATCGAGCTGGTGCGGCGGTTCGCCTGGCAGGACTGGACGGAGCTGCGCTTCGCCGAACGCTCGTCGGCCGAGTACCGCAGGGCCGTCGCGGAGCTGGCGACCCGCCTGGTCGCCGCGTCCGAGGCGGCCGAACGCGTCCCGCTCGGCTCGGGTGACGCGCCGGCCTACCGGGACGTGCTGGCCCGCGTCGAGGACACCCTGCCCGCGTGGCTGCGCACGATCGACCTGGTCCACGCGAACCTCTCCGAGGTCGGCACGCTCATGCAGGAGCGGGCCGGCGCCCGGCCGCCGAGCAGCTTCGTCGACCGGGTGGGCCTGGCCGAGGTGCTCGCCGTCGCCCTGGACCGCCCGGTGACCGACCTGGGCCGGCTGTCCAACGAGTTCCTGACCCACGTGCACGAGGTGGACCAGGGAGTGCGGGTGGTCGTCGACCGGGCCCACCGCGACGCCGCGGGCGACCGCGAGCTGGCCGGCCGGGTCGCCCGGTTCGCCCGCGACCTGCGCACCGTGGTCGAGGAGGAGGTCCGCGACCTGGCCGACGCCGAGGACGTCATCGCCGTGGTCGCCGAGATCGAGCAGGGCACCCGCACCCTGCGTCCGATGGCCCGTTCCCTGCGCAGGTCCATCACCCTCCTGGCCGACGGCCGCGACCTGATGACCACCTGGCCGACGGTGCTGGACGATCTGCCACCGCCGTTCAACGGGCAGCAGCTATAGGCTCTCCCTATCAGGGGAGGTCACATGGACGTTCGGCAGCTGCAGTACTTCCTCGCGGTCGTCGACCACGGGAGCGTGCACCGGGCGGCGCGGGAGCTGTTCGTCGCGCAGCCCTCGGTGTCGCAGGCGCTGCGGGCGCTGGAACGCGATCTCGGCGCCGACCTGTTCCACCGGACCGGGCGCCGTCTCGTGCTCACCCCGGCCGGCGAGCAGCTGATCGACCCCGCCCGGGACGTGCTGCGCGGGATGCACCTCGCCCGGGCCACCGTCGCGGCCGTGGACGGGCTGCGCGGCGGACGGCTGATCGTCGCGTCGATGCCGTCGCAGGCGGTGGCGCCGCTGGCCGGGATGATCAGCCGGTTCGCCGCCCGCTACCCGGACGTGGAGGTCGTCGTGCGGGCCGCGGCGACGCCGCCGGAGGTGGTCGAGGCCGTGCGGGTCGGGGCGGTCGAGCTGGGGGTCCTGGGCGCGCCGGTGGCGCCGGAGCTGGACGGCCTGGTGGTCACGCCGCTGGAGACCCAGCGGTTCGTGCTCGTCGCGGCGTCCGAGGACGACCTGCCGGCGGGCCAGCCGGTGCCGCCGGAGACCCTGCGCGGGTGCCGGCTGATCGTGGGCCAGCCGGGCACCGGGATGCGCCGGGTCGCCGACGACATCGTCCGGGTGGCCGAGGGGAGCCGGGTGGCGGTCGAGGTCGGGCACCGGGAGGCGGTGCTGCCGCTGGTGCTCGCCGGGGTCGGGGTCGCGGTGCTCAGCGAGTCGTGGCGGCGGCTCGCGCTGGACGCCGGGGCGGTGGTGCGGGACCTCGAATGTGCCGAGGTGTTGCACGTGTGCCTGCTGCACCGGGCCGGGCGGCTCAGCCCCGCCGCGACGGCGTTCCGCGACGATAGGTAGGCCCTATCGCCAGGGGAGGAAACCGGTCTTGGACCCACCCGCCCCGGAGCCGATCCACTGGGTGGTATGACTGACCACCGCATCGCGTTGATCCCCGGCGACGGCATCGGTACCGAGGTCCTGCCGCCCGCCACGGCCGTGCTCGACAAGGTCGGCGCCCGCCACGGCATCGCCTTCACCTACGACGAGTTCGACTGGTGTTGCGAGCGCTACCTGCACGAGGGCGCGATGATGCCGGCCGACGGGCTCGACCGGATCCGGCACCACGACGCGATCCTGCTCGGGGCCGTCGGCTGGCCGGGAGTGCCCGACCACGTGTCGCTGTGGGGCCTGCTCATCCCGATCCGGCGGCAGTTCGACCAGTACGTGAACCTGCGGCCGATCAAGGTCATGCCCGGGGTGCCGAGCCCGGTGCGCGGCGCCGAGCCGGGCCTGGAGTTCGTCGTCGTCCGGGAGAACGTCGAGGGTGAGTACTCCGAGGTCGGCGGGCGCTTCCACCGCGGCTTCGCGGACGAGATGGCCGTCCAGGAGTCGATCTTCACCCGCCCGGGCGTCACCCGGATCCTCGACTACGCGTTCGAGCTCGCCGCGACCCGGCGCAACGTCGTCACGTCGGCCACCAAGTCCAACGGGATCGTGCACACGATGCCGTTCTGGGACGAGCTCGTCGCCGAGGCCGGGCAGCGGCACCCGGACGTGCGGTGGCACCAGGAGCACATCGACGCGCTGGTGGCCAAGGTCGTGCTCGACCCGTCCCGGTTCGACGTGATCGTCGGCTCGAACCTGTTCGGCGACATCCTCTCCGACCTGGCGGCGGCGGTAGCCGGCAGCATCGGCATCGCCCCGGCCGGCAACCTCAACCCGTCGCGGGAGTTCCCGTCGATGTTCGAGCCGGTGCACGGGTCCGCGCCGGACATCGCGGGCAAGGGCGTCGCGAACCCCCTCGGCGCGATCTGGTCGGCGGCCATGATGCTCGACCACCTCGGCCATCCGGACGCGGGCGCCGAGGTCGTCGCGGCCATGGTCGACGTGCTCGGCAACACCCCCGTCCGCACCGCCGACCTCGGCGGCACCGCCTCCACCGAGGAGTTCACCAGGACCCTGCTCGACCGGTTGTGAGCAGGGCGCGCAGGTCGGCGGGGTCGACGTGGTGGTGGCCGGTCATGCCGAGCGCGCCGGCCGCGGCCACGTTCTCCGCGCTGTCGTCGACGAACAGGCAGCGCTCGACCGCGACCCCGGCGCGTTCGGCGGCCGCGCGGTAGATCCGCGGGTCGGGCTTGGCGAACCCGACCCGGGCGCTGCTGACCACGTGGTCGACCAGGCCGTCGACGCCGAGCGTGGCCAGGTCGGCCTCCAGCCGGGTGGTCGCGTTCGTCACCAGCACCACCGGGACGTGCCGGCGCGCCTCGGTCAGCAGTTCGGCCACCGCCTCGTCGACCGCTCCGGTGAGCGCGGTCCACTCGGCGACCAGGGCGGCGGCGGTGACGCACACCCCGGCCAGGTCCTCGGCGACCGCCGCGCGCCATCGCTCGTCGGAGTGCTCGCCGAGGATCGCCGGGCCGAGGCGGGCGGGGGCGAACGCGGCGGCGGCCAGGGTCCCGGCGGGCAGGCCGTGCGCGGCGTCCAGGTCGGCCATGGACGGCGAGTCCCAGCGGCGCAGCACACCGTCCAGGTCGCAGAGCACGGCGTCGAAACGGAACACGTACCGATCATGGCACTTGCCGTCGGCGGCGATGTCTGACCAGGATGTGCCGACCGTGACGCCGAGCGAGGGAGTGTGCGGTGCGAGTGATGGTACGAGGGGCGCTGGTCGCCCTGCTGGGACTGGTCGGCACGCTGGTGCCCGCGGAGACGGCGGCCGCGGCGCCCCGGACCTGCGCGGACCCGACCGCGCCGCTGACCGTCGAGGAGCAGCGGCTGGCCCTGCCGCAGCCGACGGAGATCCTGGCGCGCAGCGGGTTCGCCCGGTTCGCGAAGGCGTTCACCCCCGCCCTGTGCGCGATGCCGAACGCCTGGGTCGCCGAGGTCCTGGTGGGCGCGCAGGGCCGGGTGCTGTGGGAGGCCGCGGTGGCCCGTGCCCAGGGCGAGGTCCCGGCCGGCACGCTGCCGGTGGCCGACGACCGCCCGCTGTACTGGGCCCGGTTGCAGCTGACCAGGGCGCTGCGGCAGTGGGAGCCGCGGTTCGCGCTGAGCGACGAGCGGCGCGCCGAGCTGCTGGAGCGGCTGGAGACCGCCTCGCGCGGGCAGGACTCCATCCGCTACCGGCCCGGCATCCGGCGGATCCTGGTCAGCGGGTTCGACCCGTTCCAGCTCGACGACGACCCCCGCCGCAGCAACCCCTCCGGCGCGGCCGCGCTGGCGCTGGACGGCACGGTGGTGCACACCGACGCCGGGCCGGCGCGGATCGAGACCGCGATGTTCCCCGTGCTGTGGGACCCGTTCGCCGAGGGCATGGTGGAGCGGACGTTCCTGCCGTGGCTGGACCGGGTGGACGCGTTCACCACGATCAGCCAGGGCCGCGTCGGCCGGTTCGACGTGGAGCGCTACAACGGCCGCTGGCGCGGCGGCTTCCCGGACAACGACCGGATCGAGCGCACCGGCGTCATCCCGATCCCGGACGGCGTGCCGACGGTGACCCCGGCGCCGGAGTTCGTGCCGACCACGCTGCCGTACGCCGAGATCGTGGCCGCGCCGACCGGGCGGTTCCCGGTGTTCGACAACACCACGGTGACCGAGATCCCCGCCGGGCGCACCGAGCCGGTCGTGCGGCCGGACGGGCCGACGCCGGGTTCGGTCGCCCGCGCCGGCGGGGGCGGGAACTACCTGTCCAACGAGATCGCCTACCGGGCGACGCTGCTGCGCGACGCGCTCGGGCTCGAGGTCCCGGGCGGGCACCTGCACACGCCGGTGCTCCAGTTCGCGCCGGACAACACGACCGAGCTGACCGACCCGGTGTTCGAGCGCAACCTGCGCGACATCGTCGACCAGGTCCGGGCCGTGGTCGCCGTCGCCGGCGGGTGACTCACCGCCGCACGCCCTCCAGGGTCTCCCGGCGCAGCCGCAGGAACTCCAGGTGCCGCTCGTACTGGTCGAGCACGTCGCTGATGAGCTGCTCGCGGGTGTAGCCGAGCACGTCGTAGTCCTGGCCGCCGTCGGCGAGGTGCACCTCGAACCGGTGGTACACCTCGGCGCCGGCGGCCTGCGGCGCGAACGAGGGCGTGCGGCACGTCCGGGGCCGCACCCGGTAGCCGAACGCGTCCTCCTCGCCCTGCTCCACCCGCAGCGCGAGCCGGGGGAGCCCGGTCGCCTCGTCGGGCTCCTCGGTCACGGCGGCGGCCGCGCCCTGTGCGGTCAGCTCCTCGGCGACCTCGGTGAGCGCGGGCCGGCACACGTCGTCGACGAACCGGGTGGCGTCGTCGCGGTCCGGGTAGCTCATCGCGCGCCGCAGCCGCTGCCGCCAGGTCCGCGCGGTGCCGCGGGCCTCGATCGCGGTGCGCTCGGACAGCGACGACGGCAGGCTCGTGCGGACCGCGTCCTCGCGGAACCGCTCCACCCGCAGCGCCCGGTACAGGCCCCACATCACCAGGAACATCACGAACGAGAACGGCAGGCCCATGATGATGGTCGCGTTGGTCAGCGCGGTGACGCCGCCGACCAGCAGCATCGCCAGGGTCAGCAGGCCCGTCACCACCGCCCAGAACGCGCGCAGCCACGGGGCGGCGTCGGTGGTCGGGGTGGCCAGCCGCGAGGTGAAGTTGGCGGTCACCAGCGCCGCCGAGTCCGCGGAGGTCACGTAGAACAGCAGGCCGACGACCGTGGCCAGGCCCGCGCTGAACGTGACGCCGGGGTACTGCTGGAGCAGCGCGTAGAACCCCTGCTCCGGCGCGTCCATCGCGGTCTGCCCGAACTCGGCGTTCCCGCCGCGCACGACCTCCAGCGCGCTGTTGGCGAAGATCGACAGGAAGCACAGGGTGAACAGGAACGGCACCACCAGCGTCGCGGTGACGAACTGGCGGATCGTGCGGCCGCGGGAGATCCGGGCGAGGAACAGGCCGACGAACGGTGCCCACGCGATCCACCACGCCCAGAAGAACAGCGTCCAGGTGTTGAGCCACTCGGTCGGCTGGTCGTAGCCGAACGTGTTCAGCGTCATCGACGGGAAGCGGCTCACGTAGTCGCCGACGTTCAGCACCAGCCGGTTGAGCAGGTCGATCGGGTTCTGGAAGAACAGCACGTAGAGCATCAGCCCGATCGCGAGCACGATGTTGACCTCCGACAGGCGCCGGATGCCCCTGTCCACGCCCGCGACCGCCGAGACCGTCGCCAGCAGCACCGCGACCACGATCAGCCCGATCTGCGCGCCGATGCCCTCCGGGATGTCGAACAGGAAGTTCAGCCCGTAGTTGAGCTGCACGACGCCGATGCCGAGCGACACCCCGACGCCGAACACGGTGCCGATCACCGCGGCGAGGTCGACCGCGTCGCCGGTGCCGCCGCGCACCCGCTTGCCGACGATCGGGTACAGCGCGGACCGGATCGACAGCGGCAGCCGGTAGCGGTAGGCGAAGTAGGCCAGCGCCATGCCCATCAGCGCGTACATCGCCCAGCCGGTGATGCCGTAGTGGAACATCGTCCACACCACCGCCTGCCGCGCGGCCTCGACCGTCTGCGCCGGACCCGACGGCGGCTCCAGGTAGTGCGAGACCGGGCCGGACACGGAGAAGAACATCAGGTCGATGCCGATGCCCGCGGCGAACAGCATGGACAGCCACGCGAACATGCCGAAGTCCGGCCTCGAGTGCTGCGGGCCGAGCTTGACCCTGCCGTAGCGGGACGCGGCGACGTAGACCACGAAGACCAGGAAGATCGTGGCGGCGAGGAAGTAGTACCAGCCGAGTCCGGCGGAGACCCAGCCGACCACGGTGCCGATGGCGTTCTCCGCGCCGGTCGGGGTGATGATCGCCCAGACCGAGATCGCGAGGATCAGTGCGGCCGAACCGTAGAGCACGACGGGGTTGACCCTGCGTTCCTTCTCCGTACTGGTCGTCACGATCGTCACCTCTCTGGTAAGCCGTGCCGGTGGAAGTCCACTGTGGAGGATTCGAGTGGGGTGTTGCCGAGGATCAGGTCGGCCGCCTTCTCGGCGAGCATCATCACGGGCGCGTAGATGTTCCCGTTGGTCACGTACGGCATCGCGGACGCGTCGACCACGCGCAGGCCGGTGACCCCGTGCACGGCCATCGAGGTCGGGTCCACCACGGACAGCTCGTCCACGCCCATCTTCGCGGTGCACGACGGGTGGTAGGCGGTCTCCGCGTCCCGGGCGACCCAGTCGAGGATCTCCTCGTCGGTCTTCACGGACGAGCCGGGGGAGAACTCGCCGCCGTTGAACCCGTCGAACGCGGGCTGGGCGAGGATCTCGCGCGCGGTGTGGATCGCCTCCACCCACTCCCGCCGGTCCTGATCCGTGGACAGGTAGTTGAACCGGAGGGCAGGCGCCTGCTTCGGGTTGGTCGAGCGGATCTTCACGCTGCCCCTGGCGTCGGAGTACATCGGTCCGATGTGGACCTGGTACCCGTGCTCGGCGGGCACCGGAGTGCCGTCGTACCGCACCGCGATCGGCAGGAAGTGGAACATCAGGTTCGGGTAGGCGACCTCGTCGTTACTGCGGACGAAGCCACCCGCCTCGAAGTGGTTGGTCGCGGCGGGCCCGCGCTTGCCGAAGAGCCACTGCAGGCCGATGAGCGGGCGGTTGCGCAACTTCAGCGCGGGGTTGAACGAGATCGGCTGCGTGCACGCATGCTGGACGTAGACCTCGAGGTGGTCCTGCAGGTTCTCCCCGACGCCGGGCAGGTGGTGCACGACGTCCACGCCGAGCGGGCGCAGCTCGTCGGCGTTGCCGATTCCGGACAGCTGCAGCAGCTGGGGGGTGTTCACCGCCCCGCCGGAGAGGATGACCTCGCCCGCGAACACGGTGCGCGCGCCGGTGCCCGGCCTGCTGTACTGCACGCCGACGGCGCGCTTGCCGGTGAACAGGACGCGGTGGACAAGCGACAGGCACTGGACGGTGAGGTTCGGCCGGCTCTTCACCGGGTGGTAGTAGGCCCGCGCAGCGGACAGGCGCCGCCCGCGGGAGATGTTGCGGTCGAAGCGGGCGAAGCCCTCCTGGCGGTACCCGTTGACATCGTCGGTGAGCGGGTGACCCGCCTGCTGGGCGGCCTCCAAGAACGCGTGGAACAGCGGATTGGTCGCCGGGCCCCGTTCGAGCACCAGCGGGCCGGAGTCGCCGCGCCATTTGTCGCCGCCGGCCAGGCAGTTCTCCATCTTCTTGAAGTACGGAAGGCAGTGCGCGTAGTCCCAGCTCTCCATGCCGGGATCCGCGGCCCAGCGCTGGAGGTCGAGCGGGTTGCCACGCTGGAAGATCATTCCGTTGATGCTGCTGGAGCCACCGAGCACCTTGCCGCGGCCGTGCGAGACGCGCCTGCCGTTCATGAACGGCTCCGGCTCGCTCTCGTAGCGCCAGTCGTAGAACCGGTTGCCGATCACCATTGTCAGCGCGGCCGGCATGTGGATGAAGATGTCCCAGATCCAGTCGGGT
>DATABL010000071.1:0-27983 GCA_036259595.1 Actinophytocola sp. | reverse complement strand
TCTCGGTGCTGATCGGGGTGCCGGCGTCCTACGTGCTCGCCCGGCGCACGTTCCCGGGCAAGAACCTCGTGTACTTCGCGTTCCTGCTGCCGATCCTGATGCCGCCGATCACCTACGGCATCCCGCTGGCCACCGTGCTCTACAAGTTCGGCTTCGCCGGCAACATGTCCGGGGTCGTGCTGGCCAACCTGGTGCCGTCGGTGCCGTTCGTCATCCTGACCATGACCCCGTTCATCGAGCAGATCGACCCGAAGATCGAGGCCGCGGCGCGGATGTGCGGCGCGCGCACCGGCGCGGTGTTCACCCGCGTGCTCGCGCCGCTGCTGGTGCCGGGCATCCTCGCCGCGTCGATCCTGGTGCTGGTGCGCACGGTCGGCATGTTCGAGCTGACGTTCCTCACCGCCGGCCCGGGCAGCCAGACGCTCGTGGTGTCGCTGTACGAGGCGATGTTCTCCGCCGGGATCCGCGCCCAGCAGGCGGTGGACGCGATGGCCGTGATCTACACCGGGTCGATGCTGGTACTACTGGTGGTCGCGCTGCGGTTCGTGAACCCCACGCAGCTCGTCACCAGGCTGAAGGAGCCGGCATGACACCAGGGGAACGTGACGTGACCCAGCCACAAGTACCTGCCCCAACAGAACGATTCGTTTCCCAACGTGACCAACACCCGAAAACCCGGGGAGGCGGCACGATCCTCATCACCGGCGCCGCCGGCAGGATCGGCACGATGCTGCGTAGCCGCATGGCGCGCACCGGCCGGCTGCTGCGGCTGCTGGACCTCACCCCGGTCGAGTCGGGTGCCGGCGAGGAGGCGATCACCTGCTCGGTGTCCGACCTGGACGGGATGACCGAGGCGTGTGCCGACGTCGACGCCGTGGTGCACCTCGCCGGCCACCCGGGGGAGACGGCCTGGGCGGACATCCTGGCCGACAACATCGACGGCACGTACACGGTGTTCGAGGCCGCGCGTCGCGCCGGGGTGCCGCGGGTGGTCTACGCGAGCAGCAACCACGCGGTCGGGTTCCGCCCGGCCGGCGACGGCCCCGACTACGCCTTCCCCCGCCCCGACACCTACTACGGCGTCAGCAAGGTCGTGGGGGAGGCGCTCGGCAGCCTGTACCACGACCGGTACGGCCTGGACGTCGTCTGCCTGCGGATCGGCACCTGCGCCGAGCGGCCGACCGGGGAGCGGGCCCTCGCGACCTGGCTGTCCCCGGACGACTGCGCCCGGCTCGTGGAGGCCGCGATCGCCGCGCCGGAGCCCGGTTTCCGGGTCGTCTGGGGGATCTCGGCCAACACCCGCGGCACCTGGTCGCTGGCCGAGGCCCGGGCCATCGGTTACGAGCCCCGCGACGACGCCGAGGCCTACGCGGCCGACGTGACCCCGGCGAGCGACCTCGACCGCACCTACCTCGGCGGCGACTTCTGCGGCGACGCCACATGATCACCGGTCACGCCTACCCCTGGGACGTGCTGGGCGACCCGGAGTTCCCCGACCGCGCGCACGCGGCCGGCGTGTCCACGGTCGCGCTGGCGGCGGCGTACCACTCGGTCCGGGCCGCCACCCCGCTGCACCCGGACCGCGCGTTGGTCGACGCGCGGTACGCGGCGCTGTACCGGCCGGTGCGGGAGCCGGTGTGGGCGGGCCGACGGCTGCGCCCCGTCGAGCCGGACTGGATGTCCACACCGGACTCCTACGGCCTCGCCGCCGAGGCGTTGCGCGCGGCCGGGCTCGCGGTGTCGGCGTGGATCGTGCTCACGCACAACACCCGCCTCGGCACGGAGTGCCCGGACGTGGCGGTGGTGAACTGCTTCGGCGAGCGGTACCCGTACGCGCTGTGCCCGTCGTGGCCGGAGGTGCGCGAGTACGCCGCCACGCTCGCGGCGGAGGCGGCGGCCGGCGCGGACGCGGTGTCGCTGGAGGCGTGCGGCCAACTCGGCCTGACCCACCAGTCCCACCACGAGAAGACCGACGGCGCGTACTCGCCCGCCGCGACCAGGTGGCTGTCGGTGTGCTGCTGCCCGGCGTGCCGCCGCGGCTGGACCGACCGCGGCCTCGACCCGTCCGAGGTGGTCGCCCGCCTGCGCGCCGCGGTCCGCGAGGACACCGACCCCGTTCCGGGGACCCGGCCGGCCGCCGCCGCACACCCGTCCGGCGCCGAACCGCTGCCCGGCGAGGCCGAGCTGCTGGCCACCCGCCACGCCGCGGCCGACGAACTGCGCGCCGCGGTGCTGGCCGGCCTGGACGTCCCGGTCACCCTGCACGCCCATCCCGACCCGTGGGCCACCGGCTCCTCCCCGGGCCTCACCGAGGCGGCGGTCCTCGACGTGTCCGCGCTGGTGGTCCCCGCCTGGCCGACCGACCCGTCGACGGCCGACGTGGTGGTGCACGCCGCCAGGACCGGCCTCCCGGTGGACGCGTACGTCACGGTGCTGCCCCCCGCCGACCCGGTCGCCCTGCCCGACCACTGGCGCCGCCTGCGGAGCGCCGGCGCGACCGGGGCGGCGTTGTACCACCTCGGCCTGGCCCCGCGGTCGAGACAAGCCTTGTTCCGGGCCTTCGATTAGCGGTGTCCGGTGTGGAATGCTCTCGCGCATGGCGGCTGAGGCGGTCGAGCGGTTGGACACCTACCGGGTCGAGCTGACCGGGTACTGCTACCGGATGCTCGGGTCCGGGTTCGAGGCCGAGGACGCCGTGCAGGAGACGTTCGTGCGGGCGTGGAAGGCCGAGCACGACCCCGATCGCGGTTCGGTGCGCACGTGGCTGTACGCGATCGCCACCAACGTGTGCCTGGACATGCTCCGCAGCGCGCAGCGGCGGGCGCGGGCGATGGACCTCGCGCCGGCCGCCTCGCCGGGGCCGGACGTCGGCGCGCCGCTGCCGCCCGCGGTGTGGGTGCAGCCGGTTCCCGACCACCGCGCGCTCCCCGACGACCCGGCCGAGACCGCCGCGCTGCGGGACAGCATCCGGCTGGCGTTCGTCGCGGCGTTGCAGCACCTGCCGCCGAGGCAGCGGTCCGTGCTGATCCTGCGCGAGGTGCTGCGCTGGTCGGCCGCCGAGGTCGCCGGCCTGCTCGACACCACCGTGACGTCGGTGAACAGCGCGCTGCAGCGCGCCCGCGCCACGATGGCCACCCACGCGCCGGCGCCGGCCGAGCCGCTGGACCGCGAGCACCGCGCCCTGCTCGCCCGGTACGTCGACGCCTTCGAGCGCTACGACGTCGCCGCGCTGACCGCGCTGCTGCACGAGGACGCCACCATGTCCATGCCGCCGTTCGCCTGGTGGCTGCGGGGCCGCGACGACATCGGCACCGCACTCGCGCACGCCGACGGGACCTGCGAGAACGCGCGCCTGGTGCCGACCATGGCCAGCGGCACGCCCGCGTTCGGCCAGTACCGGTGGAACGGCACCGCGCACGAGCCGTTCGCGCTGGTCCTGCTGGAGGTGAGCCGGGGCGGGATCACGTCGGCCACCACCTACCTGGACCTGGCGCACGCGTTCCCGATGTACGGGCTGCCGATGAGTCTGCCGCCGTCGGACCGGTTCAGTGAGGACGGGTGATGATCGGAAGGCTCGCCGTGGCGTTGGTGCGCCTGCTGGCAGCCGCGGAGCAGCGGGAGCCTCAGTGTCTCGGTGACCTAGGAGCTGACGGTTTCGCCGCATAGCCGCGATGAGTTTGGCGCCGTCGGACCGTAGTAGTGGGCATGAGTGAGTTCGAACAACGATCCGAGCAGCCCTACGTGTCCATCCCCGCGCGCGCCACGCTGCGCGAGTGGGGGACGGTGAACGCGCTGGTCCCGGAGGTGTACGGGTGGCTCGCGGCCCGGAACCTCGCGCCCGCCGGCCCGCTGTTCTACCGGCACCGGGTCATCGGCGGCATGGACGAGCCCTTCGAGGTCGAGGTCGGCGTGCCGGTGGCCGCCCCGGTCGAGGGCGACGGCCGGGTGCTCCCCGGCGCCAAGCCCGCGGGCCGGTACGCGGTTCGCCTGCACCGCGGGCACCCGGACGGTATCGCCGAGACCCATCGGGCGCTGCTGGCCTGGGCCGAGGAGCAGGGTTCCCCGGCCGCGCGGGACGGCGCGGCCTGGGCCGGGATCTACGAGTCGTACCTGACGAACCCGGAGGACGAGCCGGACCCGGCGAAGTGGGAGACCGAGGTCGCCTACCTGGTGCGCTAGCCCGGGCCGGGCAGCAGGAGCGGGGTGGCGAGCAGGAGAACCCCGGCGACGGCGATCGTGGCGAGCGGGCTGGCGAGGGTGCCGATGACGCCCCAGACCACCTGACCCCGCTCCCCGGGACAGCCTGGCGCCCGTCCTGGGCAACGCTCACGCCTCGTTGATCCGCACCAGGGCCGTCGCCGCCTCGGCGGCCGCCCTGGCCAGCAGCTCGCCGACCCGTGCGTCGCCCACGAGGTTCGGGTTGCCCTTCTCGACGAGGGCGGCGGCCAGTTCGGCGACCTCGGACGCGGCGGCGGCCACCCGGCGGGGGACCTCGGTCGCCTCGGTCATCGCGTCGGCGATCCGGGTGGCGCGGTTCGGGTCGTCCTTGGGTAGGCGGCGGGCCGCGAGCACCGCGGTGTAGGCGGCGGCGTCCGCGTCGGCCAGGGGTTCCAGCTGGGCGCGCAGCTCCTCGGCCCGGTCGGCGGACTCGCCGCTGAACCGGGCGGCCATCGCGACCAGGGCGGCGGCGGAGGCGGCGGTGAGCGCGGCCACCGCGCCGCCACCCGGCGCGGGCGTGCGGGCGGCGACCCGCTCCAGCAGGCCGCCGACCGACAGGTGCAGCAACGTCACGACAACCCGACGATCTCGCCGTCGGCGTCCAGGTCGATCCGGGTGGCGGCCGGGGCGGAGCCCAGGCCCGGCATCGTGCGCATGTCGCCGCAGATGGGGTAGACGAAGCCGGCGCCGACGGACGCGCGGACCTCGCGCACCGGGAGCGTCCAGCCGGTCGGGGCGCCGAGCAGTTTCGGGTCCGACGAGATCGACAGGTGCGTCTTGGCCATGCAGACCGGCAGCTCGCCGAAACCGTTGCGCTCGTAGGTGTCCAGCTGCTTGCGCGCCGCCGCCGAGTAGGACACGCCGTCCGCGCCGTACACCCGCGTCGCCACGGTCTCGATCTTCTCCCGCAGCGGCGCCGACGACGGGTACAGCAGCCGGAAGTCCGACGGCTCCGCGGCGGCCTCGGCCACCGCCTCGGCCAGTTCGGTCGCGCCGGCGCCGCCGTCGGAGAAGTGCGTGCTCACCGCCACGCGTGCGCCCATCGCCTCGGCCACCTCGCGGATCGCGGCGTGCTCGGACGGGTGGTCGGTGGGGAACGCGTTGATCGCGACCACCGGCGAGACGCCGTGCATGCGGATGTTGTCGATCTGCTTGCGCAGGTTCGCCGCGCCGGCGTGCACGTCGTCGGGGTTCTCGGCCAGCAGGTCGTCGGGCAGCGGTTTGCCCGCGACGATCCGGAACTTGCCCGAGTGCGCCTTGAGCGCGCGGACGGTCGCGACCAGCACCGCGGCGTCCGGAGCCTGGCCGGAGACCCGGCACTTGATGTTGAAGAACCGTTCCGCGCCCATGTCGGCGCCGAAGCCGGCCTCGGTGATCAGGTAGTCGCCGCAGCGGATGCCGACCAGGTCGGCGACCACCGAGGAGTTCCCGGTGGCGATGTTGCCGAACGGTCCACAGTGGACCAGGACGGGCGTGTTCTCCAGCGTCTGCATCAGGTTCGGCTTGATCGCCTCGCGCAGCAGCACGGTCATCGCCCCGGCGGTGTCGAGCTGCTCGGCGGTCACCGGCTCGCCCGAGCGGGTGTACCCGACCACGATCCGCCCGAGCCGGGCCCGCAGGTCCTCGATCCCGGTGGTCAACGCGAGCGCCGCCATGACCTCGGACGCGGCCGTGATGTCGAACCCGGTCTGCCGGGTCACCCCGTCGGCCTTGGGCCCGAGCCCGACGACGATGTTGCGCAGCGACCGGTCGTTCATATCCATCACCCGGCGCCAGGTGATCGACTCGACGTCCAGGCCGAGCGCGTTGCCCTGGTGCAGGTGGTTGTCGACCATCGCGGCCAGCAGGTTGTGCGCCGCGGTCACCGCGTGCATGTCGCCGGTGAGATGCAGGTTGAGCAGCTCCATCGGCACGACCTGGCTGTACCCGCCGCCCGCCGCGCCGCCCTTGATGCCCAGCGTCGGCCCCATGGACGGCTGGCGGATCGCGACCGTGGCTCGCTTGCCGAGGTGCTTGAACCCCTGCCCGAGCCCGACCGTCGTGGTGGTCTTGCCCTCGCCGAGCGGGGTCGGGGTGATCGCGCTGACCAGCACGTACTTGGCCTTCGGCGCGTCGGCGAGCTCGTCGACGGCCCCCAGCCCGACCTTCATCACGTTGCGGCCGTAGGGTTCGAGCAGATGGCCGGGCAGCCCCATGTCGGCGGCGATGTCCTCGATCGGCTTGAGCTTCGCCCCGCGGGCGATCTCCAGGTCGGACGGGAAGGGCATGGGGGCTCCTTCTAGGTCGGCGCGGGATCGCCGCGGCCCGGTCGGACGAGCCATGACGGTACTCCACCGTGTTGCGTTTCGCGCCTTCCGTTGCGCATGAAGGAACTCAGCTCGAACAGGACCGACGGTCTAACGGATCTCGCGGAGGCGTTCGGCCACGGCCTCGGGCAGGACGTCGGTGATGAAGACGCCCATCGCGGACTCCGAGCCGGCCAGGTACTTCAGCTTGTCGGCCGAACGTTGGATCGAGGTGAGCTGCAGGTGCAGGTAGGCGTGCTCGCGGCCGGGCCCGGTCGGCGCCTGGTGCCACGCGGCGATGTAGGGCAGCGGCTTGTCGTACAGGGCGTCCAGCCGGCGCAGCACGTCCAGGTACAGGTGGGTGAAGTCGTCGCGCTCGTCGTCGGACAGGGACGGGATGTCGGGGACGCGGCGGTGCGGGTACAGGTGCACCTCGACCGGCCAGCGGGCCGCCGCCGGCACGAACGCGGTCCAGTGCTCGGTGGCCGCCACCACCCGCGCGCCCGACTTCCGCTCCCCGGCCAGCACGTCGGCGAACAGGTTCCGGCCGGTGCGCTCCGCGTGCGCGGCGGCGTTCGCCAGCATCTGCCGGGTCTTCGGGGTGACGAACGGGTAGGCGTAGATCTGCCCGTGCGGGTGCGACAGCGTCACCCCGATCGCGGCGCCCCGGTTCTCGAAGCAGAACACCTGGGCCACGCCGGGCAGCGCGGACAGCTCCGTCGTGCGGTCGGCCCACGCGTCGACGACCAGTCGGGCGTGCGCGGGGGAGAGGGTGGCGAAGGCCGCGTTGTGGTCGCTGGTGAAGCAGACGACCTCACACCGCCCGACGCCCGGCGCGGAGTCGACCAGCTCGGGCAGGCCGGGCACGTCCACCGGGTCGGCGTGGGTGGACAGGCTGGGGAAACGGTTCTCGAAGACCACCACGTCGTAGTCCGCGGACGGGATCTCGGTGTCCCGGCCGTCGGTGGAGGGGCACAGCGGGCACTGGTCGGCCGGCGGCAGGAACGTCCGGTTCTGCCGGTGCGAGGCGAGCACCACCCACTCGTCGAGCACCGGATCGTGCCGCAGCTGCGACGCGGTCGACACCGGGTCCAGCTCCCGCGGATCCGTGGCGGTGCGGGTGGGCGCCCCGGGCAGGTCGAAGTAGATGATCTCCCGGCCGTCGGCCAGAGAAGATGTGGTCCTCTTCACGGTGCTCACGGTTCGCTTCGCTCCTGCGCTACCCGCCTGCTTCCCTCCTGTGCTGCTCGCCGTTCGTTCCTCACGGCTGCGCTGCTCGTCAGTCCAGCCGGCGGACGCTCCGTCGCTCTCGCTCACGCACCCACCGCCCCGATCGAGACCAGGCGCACGTCCTCGACGTGCTCGGCCAGTGCGGCTCTGGCCTCGTCGGGCAGGCCGTCGTCGGAGATCACCACGTCGGCGTCGCCCAGTCGGGCGATGGTGGACAGGCCGACCGTGCCCCACTTGGTGTGGTCGGCTAGCACGACGAGCCGGCGACCGGCGGCGACCAGGGCGCGGTCGGTGTCGGCCTCCAGCAGGTTCGGGGTGGTGAAGCCGGCGGTCTCGGCCATCCCGTGCACGCCGAGGAACACGATGTCCAGGTGCAGCTGCGCCAGCGCCGACACCGCGATCGGGCCGACCAGCGCGTCGGACGGGGTGCGCACGCCGCCGACCACGACCACGTTCTGGTCGGTCGACGGCCGGGCGTGCAGCACGTCGGCGATGCGCATGGAGTTGGTCACGATCGTGAGGCCGTCGACCTGACGCAGCACGTGCGCGAGCGCCCAGGTCGTGGTGCCGGCGGACAGCCCCACCGCGGTGCCCGGCGAGACCAGCTCGGCCGCGGCCTGCGCGATGGCCTCCTTCTCCGGCTGCTGGCGCAGCGACTTGGCCTCGAACCCCGGCTCCTCGGTCGAGGCCGAGCGCTTGGTCGCCCCACCGTGCACCTTGTCCAGCAGCCCCTGCTGGGCCAGCGCGTCCAGGTCGCGGCGGATCGTCATGTCCGAGACGCCCAGCATCTGCGCGAACTCGATCACGCGGACGGCGCCCCGTTTGTGGATCTCCTCGACGATCCGGGCCTGCCTCTCCGCTGCCAGCATCGCCTCTCCCAACCCGACCCTGTGGAACTCCCGAATCCGATCGTCATTCAACCATAAATTAACGCAATCGAACATCGGGATGTGGCGAGCCGCCCCAGAAAGCCGAAAGCGATGGGCAGCGCGCGAGGCGCCGCCCATCGCATCGGCCGGCCCTCGGGTGAGCGGTGATCACCCGGAGGCAAGCTGTACCCGCGAGCATACTGAATCGTGCACGGTGTCACGATCCGGGCACCGCTTCCCGCGCGCCCCCTTGACAGGCCCGCCCGGGGTTGGCCAGGGTTTCGATTCTGAGAGGTCGCGTTCAGTGTTGTTCGACTTCGGCCTGAGGAGGCGCGTTCAATGATGAGCCCTCGACCCTTCGGCACCGGTGGCGTCTCCGCCATGGCCATTCGGCGGCGGACCCTGCTCAAGGGAGCCCTCGGCGCCGGGGCCCTCGCCGGCCTGGCCGGCTGCGGTGGTGGTGACGGCGGCGGCGGTGGTGGCGGCGGTGCCGTGACGTTCGGGTCGAACTGGTCGGACGAGGTGCCCAAGAACGCGATCGCCGCGATGATGGACGGCTACGGCGGCGGCAAGGTCTCGATCAACACCATCGACCACAACTCGTTCCAGGAGAACATCAACAACTACCTGCAGGGCGGCCCGGACGACGTGTTCGGCTGGTTCGCCGGCTACCGCATGCAGTTCTTCGCCGAGCAGGGCCTGGTCGGTGACATCACCGACGTGTGGTCCGACATCGGCTCCGGCTTCTCCGACGCGATGAAGCAGCAGGCCACCGGCGCGGACGGCAAGCAGTACTTCGTGCCGCTGTACTACTACCCGTGGGCGGTCTTCTACCGGAAGAGCGTCTGGGAGCAGCGCGGCTACACCCCGCCGGCCACCATGGACGAGTTCGTCGCGCTGTCGAAGAAGATGCAGTCCGACGGGCTCGTCCCGCTCTCGTTCGGCGACTCCGACGGCTGGCCGGCGATGGGCACCTTCGACTACCTGAACCTGCGGATCAACGGCTACGACTTCCACGTCGAGCTGATGGCCGGCGAGCGCGCCTGGAACTCCCAGGAGGTCAAGAACGTCTTCGACGCCTGGCGCGAGCTCCTGCCCTACCACCAGCCGGACGCGCTCGGCCGCACCTGGCAGCAGGCCGCGCAGACCTTGTTGCGCAAGGAAAGCGGCATGTACCTGATCGGCATGTTCATGGGCCAGCAGTTCCCCGAGGGCGCCGAGCGCGACGACCTGGACTTCTTCCCGTTCCCCGAGATCGACCCCGCCATCGGCGCGGACGCGGTGGAGGCACCGATCGACGGGTTCATGATGGCCGCGCGCCCGCGCAACGAGGAGGGCGCCAAGGAACTGCTGCGCTACCTCGGCACCGCCGAGGCCGAGGACGCCTACCTCGCCGTCGACCCCAACAACGTCGCCGCGCACGACGACGCCGACACCAGCAACTACAACGCACTGCAGAAGAAGTCGCAGGAGCTGGTCTCCGGCGCCAAGTCGATCTCCCAGTTCCTCGACCGGGACACCCGCCCCGACTTCGCCTCGACCGTGATGATCCCGTCGCTGCAGGCGTTCCTCCGCGACCCCGACGACATCGACGGGCTCACCAAGAGCATCGAGGAACAGAAGGCGTCGATCTTCGGTGGCTGAGAAGGCGGTACGCCGTCCGCCCCGCCGGCCGCGCACCGTGCGCACGCTGTCCGGGGTGGACGTCCTGACCGTCGCACTGATGATCGCGGTGCCGACGGTGGTGGTGGTCGGGCTGGTCTGGGGACCGGCGCTGGCCACCGTCCTGCTCTCGTTCACCGACTGGAACGGCATCGGCAGCCTGGGTGAGATCAACTTCGTCGGCTGGCAGAACTACGAGGACGCGACCACCAACTACCCGCCGTTCGGCCCCGCGATCCGGCACAACATCCTCTGGCTGGTCGTGTTCTTCCTCGGGCCGACCCTGCTGGGCATCGTCCTCGCGGTGATGCTGGACCGGGAACTGCGCGGCAGCCGGATCTACCAGAGCATCTTCTTCATGCCGGTGGTGCTGTCGCTGGCGCTGGTCGGCTTCATCTGGCAGCTGATCTACTCCCGCGACCAGGGTCTGCTCAACGAGGTGCTCGGCCTGGAGGGCGGGGCCCGGATCGACTGGTTCGGCAACTCGGACATCAACCTGTGGGCGGTGCTGGTCGCGGCCGGCTGGCGGCACACCGGCTACATCATGCTGCTGTACCTGGCCGGGCTGAAGGCGGTGGACCCCGCGCTGCGGGAGGCAGCCGCGGTGGACGGCGCCGGCGAGGTGCGGACGTTCCTGCGGGTCATCTGGCCGGTGATGCGGCCGGTGAACATCGTCATCCTGGTGATCACCGTGATCGAGTCGCTGCGCGCGTTCGACATCGCCTGGGTGATCAACAAGGGGCGCAACGGGTTGGAGCTGCTGTCCACCCTGGTGACGCAGAACGTGATCGGCGAGGCCAGCCGGGTCGGGTTCGGCTCGGCGCTCGCCACCATCATGATCGCGATCTCCACCGTGTTCATCGTGATCTACCTGATCCAGGTGATGCGGGAGCAGAAGTGACAGCGACCCTTCAAAAAGAACAGCTCGCGCCGAGGCCCCGCCCGCAGCAGCGCCGCAAGCCGTTGCGGCCGGCGCGGGTGGTGCTGCAGGGATTCCTGATCCTGATGGCCGTCGGGTGGATCTTCCCGATCGCCTGGGCGGTCTACAACTCGCTGCGCGACTACGACTTCACCTCGGTCAACGGGTACTTCTCGGTCGGCGGGTTCACCCTCGACAACTACATCGAGGCGTGGTCGCGCGGCAACTTCGGGCAGACCTTCTACAACACCGCGATCATCGTGATCCCGTCGGTGGCGATCACGCTGCTGCTCGCGTCGATGGTGGCGTTCGTGCTGGCGCGGTTCAGCTTCCCGTTCAACCTCACCCTGCTCGCCCTGTTCACCGCGGCGAACCTGCTGCCGCAGCAGGCGTTGCTGGTGCCGCTGTTCCGGCTGTTCATCAACTTCGAGCTGCCGTACTCGGTCAGCGACTCCGGATCGCTCTACGACACCTACGTCGCGGTGATCGCCGTGAACATCGCGTTCCAGACCGGGTTCTGCACGTTCGTCCTGAGCAACTACATGAAGACCCTGCCGCGCGAGCTGACCGAGGCGGCACTGGTGGACGGCGCCGGGGTGCTGCGCCGGTACTGGCAGATCGTGCTGCCGCTGTGCCGACCGGCCCTGGCCGCGCTCGCCACCCTGCAGATCACCTGGGTCTACAACGACTTCTTCTGGGCCGTGGCGTTCATGCGCACCGGCGACAAGATGCCGGTGACCAGCTCGCTGCAGAACCTGCGCGGCCAGTTCTTCACCGACTACAACCTGCTGTCGGCCGGCTCGGTGATCGTCGCGATCCCCACGCTGGTCATCTTCTTCCTGCTGCAGCGCCACCTGCGCGCCGGCCTGACCCTGGGAGCCACCAAAGGATGACGATCGTCCACCTCTCCTCGGACACCGTCAGCCTGGTCCTCGACGCGCGCGGCGGCGGGCTGCCGGTGGTCGTGCACTGGGGCGCCCCGCTGGGCGCGCTGTCCGAGGAGGACCTGGTGGTGCTCGCCGACACCACCGTGCCGCCGCAGGCCAACAGCACCCCGGACGCGCCGGTCCCGGTGGCGCTGCTGCCCGAGGCGGTGCGCGGCTACCAGGGCCGGCCGGGCCTGCGCGGCCACCGGTCCGGGGCGGCCTGGGCGACCTCGTTCCGGGTGTCGGACCTGCGGGTCACCGGCTCGTCGGTACTGGTCGTCGCCGAGGACCCGCACGCGCTGCTGCACCTGGAACTCACCGTCGAGCTGGACCGTTCCGGCGTGCTGCGGCTGCGCTCGCGCCTGGTCAACGACGGCACCGATCCGTACACGGTGGACGGTCTGGCGGCCGCGCTGCCCGTGCCGGCCCAGGCGACCGAGCTGCTCGACCTGACCGGGCACTGGGCGCACGAGCGGCACCCGCAGCGCCGGCGGTTCGACGTCGGCACCTGGTCCCGGGAGTCCCGCCGCGGCCGCACCGGCCACGACGCGACGCTCGCACTGCTGGCCGGCACCGCCGGTTTCGGCTTCCGGCACGGCGAGGTGTGGGGCCTGCACGTGGCGTGGAGCGGCAACCACGTCACCCACGCCGAACGGATGCCCGAGGGCACGGCCGTCCTGGGCGGCGGCGAGCTGCTCGCGCCCGGTGAGGTGGTGCTGGCGCCGGGGGAGGAGTACACGTCGCCGTGGCTGTACGCGGCCCACAGCGGTCGCGGCGTCGACGGCCTCAGCGCGGCCTTCCACACCTACCTGCGGTCGCGACCCGGGCACCCGTCGACGCCGCGCCCGGTCGTGCTGAACACGTGGGAGGCCGTCTACTTCGACCACGACCTCGACCGCCTGCGGAACCTCGCCGACGTGGCCGCCCGGATCGGCGTCGAACGGTTCGTCCTCGACGACGGCTGGTTCCGCCACCGCCGCGACGACACCGCCGGCCTCGGCGACTGGTACGTCGACGAGACCGTGTGGCCGTCCGGTCTCACGCCGCTCATCTCCCACGTCACCGGCCTGGGCCTGGAGTTCGGCATCTGGGTCGAGCCCGAGATGGTCAACGAGGACTCCGACCTGTACCGGGCGCACCCGGACTGGGTCCTGGCACCCGGCGACGGCACCCTGCCGCCGAGATCGCGTCACCAGCAGGTACTGAACCTGACCGTGCCCGAGGCGTACGCGTACGTGCTGGCCCGACTCGATGATCTCTTGCGGGACAACGACATCGCGTTCGTCAAGTGGGACCACAACCGCGACCTGGTGGCCGCCGGGAGCGCTGGACGCTCCGCCGTGCACGGCCAGACCCACGCGGTGTACCGCCTGCTGGACGAGCTGCGCGCCCGGCACCCAGACGTGGAGATCGAGAGCTGCTCCAGCGGCGGCGCGCGGGTGGACCTGGAGATCCTGGTCCGCACCGACCGGGTGTGGGCCAGCGACTCCAACGACGCCCTGGAACGGCAGACGATCCAGCGGTGGACGGCGCTGCTGCTGCCGCCGGAGCTGGTGGGCGCGCACGTCGGCCCGCCGACCGTGCACTCCAGCGGCCGCACCCAGCACACGTCCTTCCGCTACGCGACGGCGCTGTTCGGCCACTTCGGCCTGGAGTGGGACATCGCCTCGGCGTCGGAGTCCGAAGTGGACGCCATGGCTGCCGGGATCGCGTACTACCGCGAGCACCGCGCCCTGTTGCACACCGGCGAGGTGGTCCGCGCCGACCACCCCGATCCCGCCGCGTACGTGCACGGCGTGGTGGCGCCTGACCGCTCGTCCGCGCTGTTCGCCTACGTCCAACTCACCACATCCGACCGCGCCGTCCCCGCAGCGATGCGCCTGCCGGCCCTGGACCCGGACCGCCGCTACCGGGTGACCGCGGTCGAGCCGGCCGGCGCGCCGATGACCCTCGGGCACGCCGGCGCGGACTGGGCAACGCGGGTGCTCCCCGGCCGGACCCTTACCGAGGTCGGCCTACGCCCGCCCCTGCTGGCCCCCGAGCAGGCATGGCTGGTGGAGCTCGCCGCCGAGCCCGCGTGATGACGAAGCACGGCCTTTCGAACGCTCAGAACGGGTGGGTCGCCGGCTTCGTGCTGCCGATGCGCGACGCCGTGCGCGAGTGCCGCTGGGCGAACGGCCGGGGCAAGCCGCCGGTGTCGTGAGCCGTCAGGTCGCGGTGGTCTCCGGCGCTCGTCCCGCGTCCGGCCCTCGCGTTCACGGCCCTTGCGTCGACCGCGACCGTCCACCCGTTAGGTTCGACGGCATGCACCGGGAGATCCGCGGGTTCCGGCCCGGCGACGAGCGCGCGCTGTACGACATCTGCCTGCGCACCGGCGACAGCGGCGAGGACGCCACCGGCCTGTACCAGGACCCGGACCTGCTGGGACACGTCTACGCCGGTCCGTACGCCGCGCTGTCCCCGGAGCTGGCGTTCGTCGCCGTCGACGACGACGGTGTGGCGGGCTACGTGCTCGGCGCGGCGGACACCCGCGCGTTCGAGCAGGCCTGCCGCCGCGACTGGTGGCCCGCCCTGCGCGCCCGCTACCCGCGCGACGCGGTCGACCAGGGCACCAAGGACAGCGCGCTGGTGCGCCAGATCCACGAGCCCCCGGTGGCCGAGGACGACGTGGTCGAACGGTACCCCGCGCACCTGCACATCGACCTGCTCCCGCGCCTCCAGGGCCACGGCTACGGCCGCCGCCTGCTGGAGACCCTGTTCGACGCCCTGCGCGCGGCCGGCGCCCCGGGCGTCCACCTGGGCGTGGCCCTGGCGAACACCCGGGCGATCGGCTTCTACCACCGCATGGGCTTCACCGAGGTCCGCCGGCACCCCCACTCGCTGGTGCTCGCGCAGGACCTCTAGAGCCCGATCAGGGTCGCCAGGCGGTCGGTGTGGGTGTCGGCGTCGCCGAACGCCAGGGACGCGGCGATGGCATGGCGGGTGTGGAAGTGCAGGTCGTGTTCGGCGGTGAAGCCGATCGCGCCGTGCACCTGGTGGCCCAGGGAGCAGACGCGCTGGTAGGCCTCGCTGACCCAGCTCTTCGCGACCGCGACCTCCGTGGCCGCGTCCAGCCCGCGGCCCAACCGCCAGATCGCCTCGTACGCGATGAACCGGGCGCCGAGCACGTCGATCGCCATGTTCGCGCAGTGGTGCTGCACCGCCTGGAACGAGCCGATCGGCTTGCCGAACTGGGAACGCTGCCCCGCATAGGACACCGTCGCGTCCAGCACCGCCTGCGCGCCCCCGACCATCTCCGCGCACACGGCGGCCGCGCCGAACGCCTCCACGTCCCCGGCGGACACAGCGGACGACAGCGACCCGAACCGCACCCGGTACTTCGGGTCCAGCCCGATCACGTCCTGGCGCTCGACCGACACCGCCTCGCTCGCCGGCACGACCGCCACGCCGTCCTGAGTGGACACCACGAACACGTCCGCCGACGCCGCGTACGGCACCAGTTCCGCCACCCCGTCCACGGCCCGCGCGTAGGTGTGCACCCGGCCGGCCGCCACGTCCTCGCGCACCGACGGCACCGCCATCCCGCACACCACCGACGCCAGCAGCGGCGACGGCACCGCGAACCGGCCGAGCTCCTCGACCAGCAGGCACGCCTCCAGGAACCCGCCGAGGTCGGAGTCGAACGCCAGGCCGGCCCAGCCGAGCTCGACCATCTCCTTCCACAGCGCCGCCGAGTACCCGCCCGGCTCGGCGCCGGCCACCCTGGCCGACGCCGACGCCGCCCGCGCGGACAGCAGCTCCCGCGCGGTCCGCTGGACCAGCTCCTGGTCCTCGGTGAGCGTGAGGTCCATCAGCTCGCCGCCGGCGGGATCTTGTCCGACCGCACCCACACGCCGGGGCGCTCCTCCCAGAACAGCTGCACCAGCACGCCGCCGGTCTGCTTGGGGTGGACGAACGTGTGCTTCCACGCCGCCCCGTCGGTCACGCCCTCCTCGTCGTCGAAGGTGTTCAGCCCGTGGTGCTCGCAGGCGGCCTTCGCGGCGTCCCAGTCGGACACCTGGAAGGTCACGTGGTGCGCCGCGGCACCGTTGCGGGCGTAGAACTTCTCGATGAACGAGTCCTCCCCGCGCGGCATGATCACCTCCCAGCAGATGCTCGACCCCGGCACGTTCAGCACCAGGTCGGCCATGTCCGGGTGCTCGTCGTCGGGCGTGCGCCACACCTGGACGAACCCGGCCAGGTCGGCGTACCAGCGGGCCAGCTCGTCGCGGTCGAGGAACGCCTGGCAGATGTGGTCGAGCGCCACCACACCGAGCGTCGGGGAGTCCAGTTCGGACGCCTCGGCCGGCGTGGGGTCGTCGTCGCCGCACATCGCGAGCGTGCCCGGCCCGCGCAGCCGCCACAGCACGCCCGGCCCGTGCTGCGGCGGCGTCAGCGACGCCTCCGCCCACTTGCCGGGCACGCCGTCGGTCAGCGTGAGCCCGCGCTCCTCCAACTCGACGATCGCCGCGTCCAGGTCCGGCACCTCGGCGCCGACGTGGTGCAGTCCCGGCCGCCCGCCGTGCTCGTCCAGCCACGTCTGCAGCGGCGACGAGTCGTCGGTGGGGGAGAGCACCAGCCACGCGTGCCCCCAGCTGCCGGGGATCTCCATGCGCGCCCCGCGCGTCCCGGCCGCCTTGTTGTCCCACCTGGACACCGGCCGGAAGCCGAACACCCGCTCCAGCAACGAGACCTGCGCGTCGAGGTCGGGGACGACCTGCGCCACGTGGTCTATCCGGTAGATCCGCATGTTGTCCTCCCTCAGCTCGGGTGCGGCTCGATCCAGTCGTACTCGTTGTTCACCAGTTCCTTGACCAGCCGCAGGTTGTAGCGGTTCATCGCGGCGATCCGCTCGGCCAGCTCGCCGACCCGCTTGTCGAACTCCTCGGCCGGGAACACGTTGTTGACCAGGCCCAGCTCCAGCGCGCGCGCCGGGTCGAGCCGGATGCCGGTGAACAGCAGCTCCTTGGCCCGTGCCTTGCCGATCCGCTTGGGCAGCCGCTTGACCCCGCCCCAGCCGGGCGCCGAACCGCCGAACGCCGGCTGGTCCGGGTCGGGCTTGCCGTCCATGAACTTCGGCTGGTACGGCGGCCGCGCGGACAGGGTGATCTCCACCAGCCCCATCTTCGCGTTGTCCGAGCACACGATGAAGTCGGCGGCCAGCGCCAGCTCCAGCCCGCCGCCGACCGCGTAGCCGTGCACGGCGGCGATGACCGGGATGGACAGCCGCTCCATCATCGCGAACGTCTTCTCACCGAGCCTGCCCTGCTCGATCCGCTCCGCCGGGGTCAGCCCCTCCGACCAGCGCACGTCCATGCCGGCGCAGAACGCGCGCTCCCCGGCGCCGCGCAGCACCGCGACGTGCACGTCCGGGTCGTCGTCGATCTCGGTGAAGAGCGCCCGCAGCTCGTGCATCGACTCCGGGGTCAGCGCGTTGAGCTTGTCCGGGCGGTTGAGCGTGATCCAGGCGACCCGCTCCTCGATCTTCACGTCCAGGGTTTCGTAGGCCATGTTCTCCTTCTCCCGACAGGGTTCGTCGACAGGGCGTCAGCTTCTGGGCAGTCCGAGCCCTCTGGTGGCGATGACATTACGCTGGATCTCGGTGGTCCCGCCGAGGAACGTGGCGGCGACCGAGTCGAGCCGCAGGTGGGTGAACGCCGCCCCGAGCGGCGCGCCCTCGCGGCCCCACAGCTCGGCGAACGCGCCGAACGCCTTCGCGCCGGTGCGCGCGATCCGCCCGGCGAGCTCCGCGCCGAACAGCTGGTTCACCGACGCCTCGTAGCCCGGCACACCGCCGGCGACCTGCTTGGACACCGTGTAGCGGGCCAGGTTGTAGAGCACCCGCACCTCGGCGTAGCGCTGGGCGATCTCGTGCCGCAGGCCCGAGGTGTCGGCGCGCAGGTAGCGCCGGCCCTCCTCGCTGTTCACGTAGTCGACCAAAGAGGACAGTGCCTGCTCGAACTTGACGGTGGCGCCGATCCCGGCCCGCTCGAACGACAGCGCGGCCATCGCCACGTACCAGCCGCGGTTCTCCTCGCCGACGCGGTTGGCCACCGGCACCCGCGCATCCTCGAAGAACACCTCGGCGAACGGCGCGTCGCCGCGGATGTCGGTGATCGGCCGGACGGTCACACCCGGGGTCGTCGTGTCCACCAGCAGGAACGTGAGGCCCTTGTGCCGGTGCGCGTCCGGGTCGGTGCGCACCAGCACGAACAGCCAGTCCGCGTACTGCCCGAGCGAGGTCCACACCTTCTGCCCGTTGACCACGTAGTCATCACCGTCGCGGACCGCGCGGGTGCGCACCGACGCCAGGTCCGACCCGGACTCCGGTTCGGAGAAGCCCTGCGCCCAGGTGCGCTCGCCGCGCGCGATCGGCGGCAGGTGCTCGGCCTTCTGCTCCTCGGTGCCGGCCTCCAGCAGGGTCGGTCCGAGCAGGAACGCGCCGATGCCGTTCACCGTCGGCACCCGCGCCCGCATCATCTCCTCCTGCAGGACGAACTCCCGCATCGTGGACAGCCCGGCGCCGCCGTACTCCTCGGGCCAGTGCGGGGCGATCCAGCCACGCTCGGCCAGCGCCGCGGCCCACCGCCGGGCGCCGTCGCGTCGCTCCGGGTCCTCGCTGACCCGGTCGGCGGGCCAGTTGTAGCCCCACACGTCCTCCGGTTCGAGGCTGTGCTCACCGGCCCGGTCCGGCCGGTAGCCCACCGGGAAGTGCTCGGCGACGAAGCCGCGCACCTCCTCGCGGAACGCGGCCTCCTCGGGAGTGTCCTCCCAGTTCATGCGCTCTCCTGCCCGGTGACGGGACCGGCCTCGCGGTCCCAGGTGGACGGTGTGATGCCGTGGTCGCCCTCGGCGCGCAGCCGGTACTTGGCGACCTTGTCGGTCGGGGTGCGCGGTAAGGCGTCGATGAACTCGACGTAGCGCGGCACCATGAACTTCGGCAGCCGCTCGGTGCAGAACGCCAGCAGTTCCTCGTGGTCGAGTGAGCTGCCGGGGCGCAGCACCACCGCGAGCTTCACGTCCTCGTCCTCGAGCTCCGACGGCACGCCGATGGCGGCGCTCTCCAGGACGGCCGGGTGCAGGTTGACCTCGCACTCCAGGTCGAACGCGGAGATGTTCTCGCCGCGGCGGCGGATCGAGTCCTTCATCCGGTCCAGGAAGTAGAAGTACCCGTCCTCGTCGCGCCACATCTTGTCACCGGTGTGGAACCACAGGTTGCGGAACACCTCGGCGGTCTCCTCCGGCGTGCCGTAGTAGCCCGAGGTGATCACGTGCGGCTGCTTGGGCCGCAGCACCAGCTCACCCGGCTCGCCGGGGCCGACCTCGCGGTCGTGCTCGTCGACCAGCGCCGCGTCGAACCGTTCGGAGTGGACGGTGCCGCACGAGCCGACCCGCCACTGGCCGTACGGGCTGCCGATCGGGATGCCGGCCTCGGTGGAGGTGTAGGTCTCCACCGAGCGCACCCCGAACCGCTGCCGCAGCGGCTCGTCGAGCACCGACTTGCCCATGTAGAACATCTCCAGCGGGTGGTCGCGGTCGCGGTCGGTCGGCTCCCGGCTAAGCAGGATCGGGATCATCGAGAACACGCTCATCGCGACCTTCGCGTCGAAGTGCCGCACGTCGTCCCAGAACCGCGACGCGCTGAACCGGTCGACCACGGCCAGCGACCCGCCGCCGAGCAGTGCGGAGAGCATCCCGTCCCACAGCCCGGCGGCGTGGAACAGCGGCAGCGGGCAGTAGATCGTCTTGCCCCACCGGTCCAGGTAGTTCAGCGAGTCGTACGCGCAGGTCATGGCCAGCGCGTGCGAGCACATGGCGCCCTTGGACGGCCCGGTCGTGCCGGACGTGTACATGATCGCCTGCAGATCGGCGAACGTCACCCCGGCCCGCGGCTCCTCGTCGCCGTGGTCGAGCAGGGTCCGGTAGGACACCGCCGGCTTGCCGAGCACACCGAGCGGCGCGCTCTCCCCGATCCCCGGGTCGTCCCGCACCACCAGCCCGGTCAGCTTCGGCAGCCGGTCCGCCAGCGGCGGAATCCTGTCCACAAAGGATGAATCGACGACCAGTGTGGTCGAGTCCGAGCTGGACAGCACGTGCCGCAGCAGCTCGCCGCGGTGCGCGGTGTTCACCGGCACCGCGACCGCCCCGATCCTGGCCAGTGCGAAGATCACCGGCACGAACTCGGGGCAGTTCGGCAACATCACCGCGACGTGGTCACCCTTGCCGACCCCCAGCGCGATGAGCCCACTGGCCACCCGGTTGGCCGTCGTGTGCACGTCGCCGTAGGTCAGCTCACCCTCCCGGAACTTCAGGAAGGGCTCGGTCCCGTGGGACTCCGACCTGGACCGCAGGATGTCGCCGAGAACGAAACTCTCCAACGTCTCCTTGCGCATTACACCTCCGCTGGCGCCTCCTCGTCGCGCCAGGCGGACGGCCCAGGTACCGCCCTCGCGCAAGGAGGCTCACAACCCGAACCCCCACACAAACACGAATCGGGCGGCTACGCCAGCCTCGCGTGATCCCCGCCTCGCCGGATCGGCGTTTGCGCAGGTCAGACGCGTGCGCTTCGGCCGACGGCGGCGACGCTGAGCCAGCTGTAGTCGACGTAGGCGGGGTCGGCGTAGGCGGCGTAGGCGGCCTCGTACTCCGCCGTCGAGGCCAGGCCCTCGGCCACCGCGGTGTCCTGGGTGAGGCGGCACGTCTCGGCCAGCCAGCGGGCCATCGGCGACCCACCGCGCACCGCGACCGCGAGGCCCTCGGCGGTGCAGTCGACCAGGCCGGCGCGCTCCAGCGGCAGCGGCATGGTGCGTGCCCACCCGGAGTCGGTGCCGACGGTCCGGCCGAGCACCGCGGCCATCGCGGCGAGCGTCCGGGCGACCGCCGGGTCGCCGGTGACCTCGGGCACGGGGGTGGCGCACTCGACGAGCAGCACGCCGCCGGGCTTGAGCCAGGACGCCAGCCGGCGCAGTGCGATGTCCCGCTCGGTGACGTGTTCGAGCACCAGGCGGGTGTGGATCAGGTCGAACCGGCCGGGTGCCTCGTCCCGGGTGACGTCGTGGCGCAGCACCCGCACGCCGAGGTCGGCGAGCGGGGTGAGGAAGTCGATGCTCATGTCGGTGGCGGTGACGTGGGCGGGCCCGGCCCGCTCGGCGAGCATCCTGGCGACGGACCCCGCGCCCGCGCCGACCTCGAGACAGTCCCAGCCGGGCCCGACGCCGGCCTGGTCGAGCAGGCGGGCGGTGCGCGGGTCGAACACCTCCTGCAGCAGGGTCAGCCGGTCGTGTTCGACCGGTGCCGTCGTGTCCACGTACGAGGGCCAGTTCAGCGACACGATCGACGATCGTACGGGAATTTGGTGATCAACCGTGATCTGATGTTTCGTGGGTTCATCTGGAGATTTCGGACTCGCTACGCCTGTTGCACGGGTTTACATCGGATGTATGGTTTCCGGGGTTGGCGACAGTAGGGTTGGGTGCGACTGATCGCGCGCCCAGGTGAGGAGCGAGTGCCTTGCGGCTCATGCGAGTGGGCGCCGCCGGTGCCGAGCGGCCGGTGGTGACCGACGACGAGGGGCGGGCCTTCGGCCTCGCCGGGCTGACCGACGACCTCGACGGCGCGTTCCTCGCCGCGGACGGGATCGCCCGGGTGCGCGCGGCGCTGGCCGCGGGCGAGCTGCCGGCGGTCGACGTCTCCGGTGAGCGGGTCGGGGCGCCGATCGCGCGGCCGTGGTCGGTGGTCTGCGTCGGGATGAACTACGCGGCGCACGCCGCCGAGTCCGGGGCCGCCCCGCCCGCGCAGCCGGTCGTGTTCTTCAAGCACCCCAACACCGTCGTCGGCCCCTACGACGACGTGCTGGTGCCGCGCGGCGCGGCGAAGGTCGACTGGGAGGTCGAGCTCGGCGTGGTCGTCGGCCGCCGGGCGCGCTACCTCGACTCGCCGGAGCAGGCCCTGGAGCACGTGGCCGGCTACGCGGTGTCCAACGACGTGTCGGAGCGGCACTTCCAGCTCGACCCGGCCGTCTCGGGTGGACAGTGGGGCAAGGGCAAGTGCTGCGAGACGTTCAACCCGCTCGGCCCGTGGCTGGTGCCGGCCGACGAGGTCGACCCGGGCGCGCTGCGGCTGCGCTCGTTCGTCAACGGCGAGCCGCGGCAGGACTCGACGACCGCGGACATGCTGTTCGGGGTCGGGGAGTTGGTGCACCACCTCAGCCAGTTCATGGTGCTGGAACCGGGCGACCTGCTGAACACCGGCACCCCGCAGGGCGTCGCGTTGTCGGGCCGGTTCCCGTACCTTGCGGTCGACGACGTGATGGAGATCGAGATCGACGGGCTCGGCCGGCAGCGTCAGGTGCTCGCCAAGGCCTGAGCCCCGTCGCGGGAGGAGTGCGGTGACCACGCGGGTCGCGCTGATGGCGACGTGTCTGACCGACACGTTGTACCCGGACACCGCGCGCGCGGTGGTCCGGCTGCTGGAGCGGCTCGGTTGCGTCGTCGAGTTCCCGGACGCCCAGACCTGCTGCGGCCAGATGCACTACAACACCGGCTACCGCCGCCAGGCGACCACGCTCGCGCGCCGCACGGCCAAGGCGTTCGCCGGCCACGACGCGGTGGTGGCGCCGTCCGGCTCGTGCGCCGGCATGGTCCGCGACCTCTACCCCGGCCTGCACCGCTCCACCGTCCAGGTCGCCGGCCGGACCTACGAGCTGTCCGAGTTCCTCGTCGACGTGCTCGGCGTGACCGACGTCGGCGCGTACTTCCCGCATCGGGTCACCTACCACCCCACCTGCCACTCACTGCGGATGCTGGGGGTGGTGGACAAGCCGCTGCGGCTGCTGCGCGCGGTGCGCGGCCTGGACCTGGTCGAGCTGCCCGGCGACCGGGAGTGCTGCGGCTTCGGCGGCACGTTCGCGCTGAAGAACGCCGACACGTCCACCGCGATGCTCGCCGACAAGATGCGCAACGTGCTGGACACCGGCGCGCGGGTGGTGACCGCGGGTGACAACTCGTGCCTGATGCACATCGGCGGCGGGCTGTCCCGGCTCAACACCGGGGTCCGGACCCTGCACCTGGCGGAGATCCTGGCGAGCACGGAGGAGGACCCATGGGTCGCAACCCGGTGACCTGGCTGGGCAGCCCCACCTTCCCGTCCGCCGCCCGGGACGCGCTGGCCGACACCCAGCTGCGCGGCAACCTCGCGCACGCGACCGGCACGATCCGCACCAAGCGCGCCGCGGTGGTCTCCGAGCTGCCGGACTGGGAACGGCTCCGCCTGGCCGGCGAGGCCATCAAGGACGACGTACTGGCCAACCTGGACACCCACCTGATCCGGCTGGAGGCCGCGGTCACCGCCCGCGGCGGGGTGGTGCACTGGGCGCGGGACGCCGCCGAGGCCAACGAGCTCGTGCTCGGCCTGGTCCGCGATGCCGGCGCGTCCGAGGTGGTCAAGGTCAAGTCGATGGCCACCGCGGAGATCGGTCTCAACGAAGCGCTGGCCGCCGGCGGCGTGTCGGCCGTGGAGACCGACCTGGCCGAGCTGATCGTCCAACTCGGCGACGACCGCCCGTCGCACATCCTGGTGCCGGCGATCCACCGCAACCGCGCGGAGATCCGCGACATCTTCCGGGCCGCGATGCCCGGCGCGTCCCCGTCCCTCTCGGACAGCCCGGCCGAGTTGGCGGAAGCGGCCCGCGCCCACCTTCGACGGAAGTTCCTGTCCGCGAAGGTCGCGATCTCGGGCGCGAACTTCGCGGTCGCCGACACCGGCTCGGTGGTGGTCGTCGAGTCCGAGGGCAACGGCCGGATGTGCCTCACGCTGCCGCGGACGCTGATCACCGTGATGGGCCTGGAGAAGGTCGTCCCGTCGTGGCGCGATCTCGAGGTGTTCCTCCAACTGCTGCCCCGCTCGTCCACCGCGGAACGGATGAACCCGTACACGTCGGTGTGGTCGGGCGTGACGCCGGGCGACGGGCCGCGCGAGTTCCACCTGGTGCTGCTGGACAACGGCCGCACCGCGACACTCGCGGACAAGGTGGGCCGCCAGGCGCTGCGCTGCATCCGCTGCTCGGCATGCCTGAACGTGTGCCCGGTGTACGAGCGGACCGGTGGCCAGGCGTACGGGTCGGTCTACCCCGGCCCGATCGGCGCGATCCTCACCCCGCAACTGGGTGCCGGCACCGACGACCCGGCGACGGCGTCGCTGCTGCGGTCACTGCCGTTCGCGTCGTCGTTGTGCGGGGCGTGCTACGAGGTGTGCCCGGTGCGGATCGACATTCCCGAGGTACTGGTACACCTGCGATCCCGAACGGTGGAGGAAAAGGGCCCATACACCCCAGAAGCCGTGGCGATGGCCGCGGCATCCTGGGTGATGGGCTCCCCGGCCAGGTTCCACCTGGCCCAGCGCCTACTCGCCCCACTGCGCCTCCTGGCCCGACGGGGTCGGGTGCGGCGGCTACCGTGGCCGGCATCCCTGTGGACCGACTCGCGCGACGTGCCGGCGCCACCGAAGGAGACGTTCTCGGCCTGGTGGCGGCGGACCCGTGGCACGCCACCGAACAACGCCTCCCCGGGGCCGCGGCGCCGCCCGCGCCAGGCGCCCACCGATGCTGCCCGGGGCTCTCGGTCGCGGACCGGCTCCCCGTCGAGCCTGCTCCGGCGCGTTCGCGCGATGTGGTTGACCGAACCTGCCGCAGGTTCTGGGCTGCGGCCCGGTTTCTTGTTGGGCCTGCTTCGGCGTGTGCGCGCGATGTGGTTGACCGGTGCTTCCCCGGGCTCTCGGTTGCGGCCCGGTTCCGTGTCGGGTCTCTGCCGGCGCGTCCGCGTGACGTGGTTGAACGGTGCTTCCTCGGGCTCTCGGCGCGGGCCGCTGCGGGTCGGTTCCTTGTCCGGTCTGCTTCGGCGCGTGCGTGCACTGTGGGTGACCACCGCCTCCCCGCGCGCTCGGCACCGCGCGTCGCTGAACGACTCCTTTTCCGGTCTGCGCCGGCGCATCCGTGGGAGGAACCGTGGCTGACTCCCGGGAGGTCGTGCTCGGTCGGATCCGCGCGGCGCTGGCGGACCGCCCGTCGGCGCCGCCCGTGGTGCGTGACTACGACTCCTCGCGGGACATCGCCGACGTGGTCGGGCTGTTCGCCGAGCGGGCGGCCGACTACCGGGCGGTGGTCCGCCGGGTGCGTGACCTGGGCGGGGAGATCGACGCGTCGCTGCGCGCGCGGGGCGTGCGGCGGATGGTCGCCCCCGACGACCTGCCCGGCTGGTGGCGGGTCGGCGAGGTGGTGTGGTCGCTGGACGAGCCGGGGCACCCGCTGTCGATCGGCGCGCTGGACCGGGCCGACGGGGTGCTGACCGGCTGCGCGGTGGCGATCGCCGAGACCGGCACGGTCGTGCTCGACGCGGGCGAGGGTCAGGGGCGGCGGGCGCTGACCCTGCTGCCGGACTACCACCTGTGCGTGGTGCGCGCGGACCAGGTCGTCGGCACGGTGCCGGAGGCGCTGGCGCGGCTCTCGCCGACCAGCCCGTTGACGTTCGTCAGCGGGCCCTCGGCCACCAGCGACATCGAGCTGGACCGGGTGGAGGGCGTGCACGGCCCCCGCAACCTCGAGATTTTGATCGTCGACTGATCGGATCAATTCTCGCTCATCCTCGACCCGTTGCTGGACCCTGCGCGCCGGATCGGGTATACATCGGATGTCTGTTCGTGCAAGGAAGGGGACCTGGCCGTGGCGCGCATCGTCGGCATGGACGTGCTCGACGTCCGGTTCCCGACCTCCCGGGAACTGGACGGCTCGGACGCGATGAACCCTGACCCGGACTACTCCGCCGCCTACGTGGTGCTGCGCACCGACGACGGGCCGGACGGGTACGGGCTCGCGTTCACCATCGGCCGCGGCAACGAGGTGCAGGCCGCCGGCATCCGGGCGCTCGAGCACCTGGTCGTCGGACGTTCCACCCCGGACACCGCGGCCGAACTCGCCGCGCTGTCCGCCGCGCTGGTCGGCGACTCGCAGCTGCGCTGGCTCGGCCCGGAGAAGGGCGTCGCGCACATGGCGATCGGCGCGGTCGTCAACGCCGCCTGGGATCTGGCCGCCCGGCGGGCCGGAAGTCCACTGTGGAGCTTCCTGGCGGCGATGTCGCCGGAGGAGATCGTGGGGCTGGTGGACTTCCGCTACCTCACCGACGCGCTCACCGAGTCCGAGGCGCTCGACCTGCTGCGTGCCGCCGAGCCGGGTCGCGCCGAGCGGGCCGCGCACCTGCGCGCCGCCGGCTACCGCGCCTACAGCACCAGCGCCGGCTGGCTCGGCTACTCCGACGAGAAGCTCGTGCGGTTGGCCAAGCAGGCCGTCGCCGACGGGTTCGACATGATCAAGCTCAAGGTCGGCGCGTCGGTCGAGGACGACGTGCGCCGGATGCGGCTGGCCCGCGAGGCCGTCGGCGGCGACATCCGGATCGCGGTGGACGCCAACCAGCGCTGGGACGTCGGACCGGCGATCGAGTGGATGCACGCGCTCGCGCCGTACGACCCGTACTGGATCGAGGAGCCGACCTCGCCCGACGACGTGCTCGGCCACCGCGCGATCGCCGACGCGGTGCGGCCGGTCCGGGTGGCGACCGGCGAGCACGTGGCGAACCGGGTGATCTTCAAGCAACTCCTGCAGGCCGGCGCGATCGACGTCCTGCAGCTCGACGCCGCGCGGGTCGGCGGGGTCAACGAGAACGTGGCGATCCTGTTGCTGGCGGCCAAGTTCGGCGTCCCGGTGTGCCCGCACGCGGGCGGGGTGGGCCTGTGCGAGCTGGTGCGGCACCTGTCGATGTTCGACTACGTCGCGGTCTCCGGCACCGACGAGGACCGGGCGATCGAGTGGGTCGACCACCTGCACGAGCACTTCACCGACCCCGCCGTCGTGCGCGGCGGCCGGTACCTGGCGCCGACCGAGCCGGGCTTCTCGGCCAGGATCCGGGATGAGAGCCTTGCGCGGTACGCGTTTCCCGACGGTCCGGAGTGGAGGAACGTTCTGTGAGCGACTTCGACGGCCTGCGTGCCGTGGTCACCGGTGGCGCGTCCGGCATCGGCCTCGCCGCCGCGCGGCTGCTGTCGACCCGCGGCGCGCGGGTGGCCGTGCTCGACGTGAACCCGGACGTGGCCGAGCCGCTGCTCGGCTACCGCTGCGACGTGTCGTCCGCGCCGGAGGTGGAGGCCGCGATCGCCGACGCCGCGTCGCGCCTGGGCGGCGTCGACGTGCTGGTGAACAACGCCGGCATCGGAGCCCAGGGCGATGTGACCGCCAACGACGACGCCGAATGGCATCGCGTGCTGGACGTGAACGTGCTCGGCATGGTCAGGGTGACCAGGGCCGCGCTGCCGCACCTGCGGGTCTCGTCGTCGGCGGCGGTGGTGAACACGTGCTCTATCGCGGCCTGGCAGGGGTTGCCGAACCGCGTCCTGTACTCGGCGAGCAAGGGCGCGGTGATGGCGATGACCCTCGCCATGGCCACCGACCACCTCGACGACGGCATCCGGATCAACTGCGTCTGCCCCGGCACCGCGGACACCCCGTGGGTCGGCCGCCTGCTCGACTCCGCCGCCGACCCGGCCGCCGAGCGGGCGGCCCTGGCCGCCCGCCAACCGATGGGCCGCCTGGTCACCGCGGAGGAGGTCGCCGGCGCGATCGCCTACCTGGCCAGCCCCACCTCCAGCTCGACCACCGGCACCGCCCTGGCGGTGGACGGCGGCATGTACGGCCTACGCCCCCGCCCGAGGCCCTGACGAGGGGCTCAGGCCATGCCATTCGCGACCCGAAGTTGTCCACACCCGCGTCCGACCCTCCCCCACCCCACCCCCA